>JABGOQ010000075.1 GCA_018645405.1 Anaerolineae bacterium
GGAGAATTTATGCCGATCAACTGCTCTTTTCTTAAACTGTCAGGTGACTAGTTATTTTTAGCTCGAAAGGTATAGATAAACCAATGATATAGCCCCATCACAAATAAAACCCCCACAGAAAATGCTTCTAAAAACCAATTTTGCATTTGTTTCTGATGAACGTTCTCTGCCAAGCCTAGAGAAAGGTTGTTTCTAAAACCACCCTTACGATGATGAAAATTTGAAATTAGTAAAACAATTTCAAATTTTTCTGCATCAGGTCGAAAAAAAACTGTGCTAGGGGTTTTTCCTGGCGTCATCGTATCTTGTTCTGTACCGACCTCACCATTTTGAGCTAGCAAATGACCATCCACCCACAACTCGTAAGCACTGCCCTGCCCTTCGATATACAACCCATATGTCTGGTAATAAGCATCGGGAGGGTACAGAGTAAGCGTATATGTAGCATAGCCCTCAGCAGTGGTTGTGATTCCTTCAATATCATAATCACTCCAAATGCCAGGGACTGATACAAAATGCCCCTGATCAAGCATTGTAATTTGATCAGGCTGAAGCAATTCATCCCAGAAAAAAAGCCATTCACCAGAGAGGTTTACCGAACCATTATTTTCAAAATCCCAATCGCGCAGATCGATCACACCTTCAACAGCTTCAGGCGCTTCTTGAGGAAGACCACTAAATTGAGCACAGGCAGCCAAATAGAAGGAAAATAAAATTAGCGAAACCCCTTTAATGATCTTCATAATTGAGTTCCTTTATTGGCAAAACAAAACTATTTATGCTATACCAGATTGTAGCAGGTATTATTCCCCTGTATTTTCACTCTCCACCCATATCTGCGAGCCGTCCGTAGCGACATGAATCCAGCCGTTCAGGTCGGTGCGCAGCAGGGGGTAATCCTCCACCGCAGCTAGCGTTGATCTATCGGGCAGCCCATCACGGTCACCTGCACTCACGCTCAGGATGATCAGTTGCGGTTGCAGCGCATCAATCCATTCGGGGGGATTCAGCGGGGCATAACCCGAATCAGGGAGTAAGAGCAAGGAAATTTCACCCAATTCTTTGGATTCATCAAGGCTCTCGAAATCCATGCCAACAGGAAGTAAAGCACGGAAAGAATTCCACTCAATTAAGATGACCGCTCCGCGCGTGCCCGAGGCTTGAATCCGTAAAAAGACATCTTCCCCAAGCTCCAGGCTTTGCCCCGTTTCCGCGCCTGTGATCGGGACTCCGTTATTTGAGAGATATTTGGCAAGATTACGAGATGCAAAAGAAGCCTCACGATTGCCGCTCCACAAAACATCAGAAGGCGGGAAACGCTCAAGTGTGCGTGGTAACGCGGCGAGATCTTCCTCTTGGGGCGAGGCGACGATCAACCAATCCAATTCACGGTGGAAAGGTGGCAAACGCTCTCCCAATGCAGATGAAAGATCGGAGATACGCTCCCCGCCGTTGATGAGGATATTGGCACCATCCGGGGTTTGGATGAGAATCGCATCGGCAGAACCAACATCAAGGAAGGTGAGATGCAAACGTCCGTCTGGGGCAGCAAAAGCTACGCGCCAAACTTGAATGGTGAGAATTGCCAAAGATGCGATGATAAAGGTAGATGTAAAGGTTCTCGAAAACTTTTTTAAACGGAAGCCAGCAAAAGTCCACGTGAGCATCACGGCGTAGACAATGACCACGATAATCAGCTTTGTATCCCCCAGAGCAATCACGCCGTGCGGCATCCTATCAAATAATTCCACAGCCCGAATGGTATAGGTTGTAAAAGGTAGCGCAAAAATGGCGAGCAATTTTCCGAGCGGGAAGAATATCAGGCTTGCCATGAGGGCAATGCCACCAATGATCATCACAGCCGGTTGAACGGGAAGAATGAAGGGATTGGCGAGGAAGGAAATGAGTGAAACCTGCCCGAAATGATATGCCATGATCGGGATGGTCGCGAATTGGGCAGCGAGGGTGAAGAGGATATATTCGCCGATGGGGCCGGCAATTTGTTGCGCTCTTTTTTCAGTCGTGATGCGGGAGGCTTGGCGAACAAACCAATTTGAGAGAGGCTCGGCGTAAAGAATCAGCCCGCCTGTAGCAGCAAAAGAAAGTTGAAAACCGACATCCCCGAGTACCATCGGATTCAAATATGCCATACCAACCGCAACAGCAAGGAGCGAGGCAACCCCATCTTGCCGTCTGCCGAGTTGCCTGCCGAGCAGTCCTAACCCGCCCATCAACGCGGCACGGACAACTGCCGCATCTGCACCAACAAGAATTGTGTAGGCACCGATGCCGAGCATAGCTAGAATAGAACCATTTCTTTTGCCAAAGAGATTACCAAAAAGACTCATGAAAAGCCCGGCAATAATTGTGATATTGAAGCCAGAAATGGCAATAATATGAGTCGTGCCGGTATCTTTGAAGGCGCGTTGAAGATCGGCGGGAAGCCCTGTTTCGATTCCGAGCAGGATGCCCGCGAGAAGGGAGGCTTCTGGGTCAGGGAAAAGTTCGTAGATATTGACGAGGGCACGATCTCTCAGATCATAAATAGCAGCCATGATCGCCAGCCCACCGCGCTCTTCGGGGAGGAGGGTCGCCTGCGCGTTTCGCATATAGGCGTGAATTCCGCTCAGGGCGAGGTAATCACGATAGGAAAATTCTTCGTTTTCTGGTGGGGTTTCGAGGATGCCGCGAACGCGAATATAGTCGCCGTATTGGTAGCTTTTTCCCGCATCTACACGGACAAGAATTTTGCCGTGCACATAAAGTGGCCGGCGTTTATCAGGGCGGTCTATATGTAGAACATCGAGCTGGAGGTTCGTGTACGTATCACGATAATCGGGCGGGTCAGCAATAATGCCCGTAACAAGGGTTTCGTATTCTCTATCTGCGAACCAGGCAATAAAGAAGGGATCGTCAAGGTCTGGTTGATTGCTCTGGAAATGATAAGCCCCAAAAAAGAAGGAGAGCAGTATCAGTGGCAGAAAAAAATAGAAGTTAGATTTTTGGGAGTCTGGTGTGGGGGATCGGGAATCTCGGAGTTCTGATCTTTGCTCACGAAATGCGAGGAAGGCACGTAAAAGAACTGCCACAAGCGCGATGGTGGCAGAGGCTGTGATCAATTGCAGCCAAAGATCCAATGGCTGCGTGAGATGGCGCGCAAGGGTGATCCCGCCGAGAAAGGCGAGGGATATCCAGGTGAGGGGGTAGATGGCTAATCGCATTATTGCGCTTTAAGGTCTTACCACAGAGTACACAAAGAACACAGAGAAAAACTTTTTAAAACTCTGTGGTCTCTGTGGTGAAAAAATAATTAATTCAAAAATTTCACCAGAGCCAATGCGCCGAAAATCCCTATCACGACCAATGCACCGATGACTGCATCTCGCATATTGCGGTGGTCTTTGAGTTTGAGCAGCGGGTAGATTCCCTCCAATTCCCAGCGAGGGCCGCCAAACCAGGCGAAGATCAAGCCGCCGAGCAGACCGCCGATATGTCCCCAATTGTCGATGCCGGGAGACATGCCGATAAAGAGGTTCACACCAGCAACCATGACGATATTGCTCAAGGCCTTTTGGGCGCGCTGACCGAAGAGACCTTTATTGAGGTAGAGAAAAACGCCCTCGGCAGCCAGCAAGCCAAAAACTGCGGTCGATGCACCAAGGGAATTCGCATCCGAAAAATAAAAGGAGAAGACATTCCCCGCAAATCCAGCTACGAGGTAGAGCATCAAAAAGCGGAGGTGTCCCATGCGACTTTCCATCCCGGAACCGATGGCGAGCAGGGCATACATATTGAAGCCGATGTGCATCAACGAGCCATGCAAAAGGACGGGCGTAATCAGCCGCCAAAGTTGACCGACAAGGATGGCGTCGTTGATTTTCATCCCCAAATAGGCGGGGTAATCAGAACCTGATAAGAAAAATTCACTCGCCATTTGAAGCAAATAGACAAAAATTGTCACGCCCATAATGGCGTAGGTGACGCGTGGCGGCGCGGAAGGCAGGGCAACACTTGCCTGGTGCAGAGGGGGTGGCTCTTGAGCGTATTCGGGAGTGGGGGTTTCGTTCATAAGGTCACCTTGCGGGGATTGGTGCGATGATGCTCGGCGTGAATAATCGACTGGATAGTATCCACCGCTTCGTCGAGATGCTCGTCTTTGTTAATGACGACATAATCGAATTCGGCGGCGCGCTTCATTTCCTGGCGTGCAGTTGCGATGCGCAGATTCAGCCCTTCGGCGGTTTCGGTCTTGCGTGCCTTCAACCTGCTGACCAATTCTTCTTCACTTTCTGTGGTGAGAAAGATGAGGACTGCCTCAGGCTCCATTTTTTTGACGGTTGCCGCGCCCTGAACATCGAGGCGCATGATCACATCTTTGCCGCTTGCGAGCGCATCCCGAACTTGTTGTTTGGGAATCCCCTTATAGTCGTTGTAGACGATAGCATATTCGAGCAATTCGTCATCTTCGATCATTTGCGCAAACTTATCGCTAGTGATGAAGAAATAGTCTTTTCCGTGTGTTTCACTTTCACGAATGGGGCGCGTCGTCGCTGTGACAACAAAGTGGAAGGGCTGGTCGCCGCGTTCTTCCATCAGATGCAGGACGGTATCTTTCCCGACGCCAGATGGACCTGATACCACAATAAGGAGGGGTTCGGGGTGGAGGATATTAAATTCGGATGCATGAGTCATAGGGAGTATTGTACCTGATGAAGATAATTGTGAGTCGGGAATTGGGATTTGGAAGTTGTGGAAAAAGCCTAAGTTTAAACGCTTACTTTAAACCTATAAACCAAGTCATTTTGATTTTCAATTATTTCATAATCTTGATTTGTATATTCTTTGATAATTTGCTTCCAAAATGCTTTCCCACTGGTATTATCTTGCGAAACACTTAATTCCCACTTCAGATCAAAGCGACTGAAAATATCAAAGGCAACTTTTTTGCCTATTCCCTTTCTTCTATACTTCTTCATGATGAAAAATTCTGCTATACAAAGGTCGCCATTTTCTGTTAATGTGATGTCGTTAACAAGAACAAATCCAGCAATCTTTTTATCGACGCAGATGATGAATGGATGCCTATTCTTTTCAACCCAATAATGATCCAGGTATTTATAGCCATATCTGCCATGCTCATTTAGATCCGTTAATTCAAATTCAGATAGATCGTGTTTATACAACTCTATAAGGTTAGCTATGACTGATTTTTGCTCTATGCTGGCAGGTTTAATTTCAATATTAATGCCTATCATTTTTGAAAACGAGACAGAAGATTTATCGCGCCCAATGTCTGGCATATTTCAGTAAAATTTTCACGAGGTTCAACCCACTTCAACTCGTTCAGATTTTCTGCAATGGGGACATCGGAGCGGAGGGTTGCCAGACGACGATATAAGAAAGCTTTTTCCCGATATTTAGTTAGATTTTCATGCAGGCGACGGGCACCCCGAACTTTGACATCCCAGTCTTCAAGTTCGATAGGGATGGCTTCAATATGCTTATATTTAGAGAGGAGGGCCGCACTAGATTTTGCGCCCCAACTGGGAACCCCTGGAATGCCATCGGCGAAATCCCCTACGAGGGCAAGATAGTCCGGGATAGAAGCTGGGGAGACGCCATATTTTTCGAGAACAGCGGCTTCATCATAGATGATTTCTCGGCGACGATCCCAACATATGACATTGCTTTGAGAAACCAATTGTGCAAAATCCTTATCTGGAGAGCAGATGACCACCTGATCAACAACGGGATCATTCTTGAAACAGAGGGTCGCAGTAGCCAAGGCGTCGTCGGCTTCAAACTCCACCATAGGCCACACTACTATCCCTAGGGCAGCTACAGCTTCTTCAGCGAGCGGAAACTGAGCGAATAATTTTGGATCGATTCCCTCTCCGGTCTTGTAACCATCAAAGAGGTCATTACGGAAGGATTCCACGACATGGTCGAAGGCACATGCAAGATGAGTGACCTCGGGATCGGCAAGGAGAGAGAGTAGGCTTTGCAATAATCCAATTGTTGCGCCAACTTCACGACCATCAGGGGCTTTTCTGGGAGGAGGCCCGTAGAAAGAACGAAAAAGTTCGTATGTACCGTCAATGAGATGGATTTTCATTTTCAATAGTTTTCAGTATATTCATTTAAAAGCCGCATAAGTATCCGTGTTCGATCCCCAACTAATCCAGTGCCCACTTTATGAGCATCAATAGTTGTTACTGGAATAATACCTTTGCTAGTTGAAGTTATGAAAGCTTCATCAATTGTAGAGAGCTCTCCAGGATCAATCTTCCTGACTTCAATCGGGAAATGATCTGAAGCAAGTTTCAAGATGATTTCTCGAGTAATTCCGTGTAGAACATGTGAAGAGGGCGTAACTAATCTGTCACCCTGAAAAATAAAAAAATTGGATCGTGGACACTCGGTAACACCATTCTCAGAATAGTAAAGTATATCGAATGCATTCTTCTCACGCCTTAGGGGTTCAAGGCGTATAGAGTTCATGTAATTAATTGACTTAACATGAGGTAGCTCCCGTTGATATTCCACCTTGATCAATTTCACACCTAATGAGTAAACCGATGCCGGATACGTCGGAAGCTCTTCAGCAATGATGATGAAGTTTGGATCTTTGAAAAAAGGAGAAGCGGAATATCCTCCCGTTAATATGAGACGTATTGATGGGGTATTCAGGGTGCTTTCTCGTATCAGTTGCTCTGCTACTGCGGTTATCTCTATATCGGGAATAGGCAACTTCAGGTGCAACTTTGATGCTGAAAGGCGAAGGCGATGGAGATTATCATCAAAATGAAAGAGCTTTCGATTATAGGTTCGCGCATAGTCAAAAACGCCGTATCCTCGCTGCAAAGCAAGATCTGAGATACCAATTCCCCCTTTGCTCGTTGAGAGTATCTCTCCATTAACGTAACACAGTGTACTCATACAATTTCCTATTCAGTTTATATCGAGGCTTCGAGAACATTCTGAACCAAATGAGATAGACATATATGCTAAATTGACTCCTGTATTATTGCTGTTTGGCTAACGATAACATAAGCTGCCCGCTGAATTTGCAAACGCAACTCAATTTTACCATTATGAAAAAAGCATCTAAAACATCATCAGCTGCCCCGAGGGCGGCCCTTCGATGGGATCGCTGCCGATCTGCTCTTCCCAGGTTTGGGCGTTGATGAGGGGGATTTCTCCCAGCGTGCGCAATAAGCGAAACTTGATAAATCGCCAGTCGCGGGAGGCGGTGCGTAGGGCAGGGTCACGTTTTTGCTTATAGGCGAGCAATCCCGCCCGCCCACCAGGGAGCAGGATGATGCTTCGCTCGTGAGCATCGCGAGCGAAGGTCTTATCTTTCAGAATTTCGCGGATTAGGGCAGAAGCAATTAGGCGAAAAATATAAATTGGTTCAGATGGATCTCCCCAGGTGAGCAGCTTGTCGTTCAGTTGTTTTGTCTCATATCCCAGCCGCATACCAATATCAGTGATGAGGGCACGCATCTCGTCGAGGTCGGCGTGGCGGGCAGATGGGGAATCTTCTTCGCGGAGGCTCCAGAGTCCTTCGTCACTATGGGCGTAGGAATCCAGAATTGCCGCAACGAGTGATTTTTGCGGGGTCAACAAGCCGGGGAATTGGGGGTATATCTCGCTTTCAATTTGCAGCAGTGTCTGTTTGGGGTTGTGGCTGAGATAGCGAACGATTGCCATCTCAACACGGTCGGTGAGGGGAAGCTCGCTATTTTTTTGAGAAGCCAATCCCCATAATCCGGTTTTGAGACTAAGCTCACTGCCTTCGTAACGCAGAAGATCCGAATCTGTTTTGAGCGTCTCATCTATAGCTGCGTGGATGCGGCTATGGGCTGAATCCACTGCTTCTTGCGGCAGAAGCAAGTTTTGGACACGTGCGAATTCCGTCAATGCTTGGGCGTGAAGATAGTGATAAGTCGTCGCTTCTCCTCGGGCGAGAAGATGTTTTTCAATCGCATTTCCTACCCCCATCCTAGCCTTCCCTCTAATGGGGAAGGGATCTGCGCGCTCCCACAAAATTTGAAAAGCATCATGCTTGGTGCGCATGGCAAGATTTTTGAGAGCAAATTTAGGAGAAGCAGCCGCAAGCGTTGCCGTTAAAAAAGATGATTTTGGTTCGGCGAGCAAGGCAAAAAAAGGTGTTTTTTTGAGAAGCAAGGGGGCAAGGTTTTCAAAAGCGGCGTGGAGCGCGGTGGCGTGCCAGCCCCAATCGTAACGTTGGCGGCGCAACCCGACCTTGAATGGCTTGGCGGCTTCGCGCCCCCAAAGCCAGCCCGCCCATAACGCGGAGAGCGTCCAAAAAGCCTGATTTGGGCGCGGGATAGTGGTTAGGACTGCCGCAATTTTGGGCAGTTTTTCTTTTGCAGCAAGGTCTTTTAATTTGCCTTCAAAAAGACAAATGCCCCCATTTTTGGGCAAAGGATCAGGGAAAATGGAAAGTGAAACAGGCGCAGATTCATTTGCCCAAAGTTCAATTCCGTGCTCAAGGGCCAGCCAAAGATTATGCTCATAAAATTGGTTTGGCACGCGCAATTGCTTGGGGCGGGGATGCTCGGTCGGGTGCGGGTAGAGGGTATTCGCAGCGTCGCAAATGGTCAAAAATAACGCTGTGAGTGCACGTTGGCGCGGCGGCGAGAGCGAGAGCCCATCGAGCCGATTGATGAGCAGCGTGAGCACATAAATGGCACGCGGCAAATAAGAATGCAAGGCTTCTTCGGCATATTCTTGGTCGAGGTCGCCAGGCGGCGCAACTCGCTCCAACACACGCGCCCGATGTAATTTTGCACTTGCTGAAATATCTAAAGCGCGCTCGGCATCGTCAACCGTTGTCAGCCGCTCGCCTTTGTCCCCACAATTCTCACAGTCGTATATCCGCGCAAAGGGAATATTGGCATCCTTGCGCCATAAAAAAGCTTCTGCGATCACCATCTGTCCACATTTTTCACACTGCGTTTGATATAAATTTTGCAAATGGGTTTCAAGCCGCTCCGCCCCTTTTTTAGAGATCGCCAGCTCAGCCAGCGCAGCTTTAAAATCGGATTCGGATGGGGGGTTGGCCGCCATTTCGAGCAGAAAACGTGTTACGGGATTATTCGCAGCGACCAGGATTCGGTATCCGCTTCGCGCGGCGCGAATGGCTTGCTGAGGTGAACTCCCAAAGGGATCGAGTACCCAGGCACCTGCGCTAACGCGCGATTCCAGCCACGCTTTGCCAACCCCTTCTTCGATGGGCGGCAAAAAGCGCGCCAAGGGCATGGGGATTGTTTCTTTCGTGCCGGGGATATAAGGAAGGGAGTTCATCGTAGAATTAGTATACATCCCTCCAGAAAAAAAGCAAATTTGTGGAATCGTCTTTTTTTGATGGAGTCCAAGGTCTCCAGACCTTGGTTTTTAAGGCTTTCATTCCAAAAGATGAAAAAGCTTATAGGAACGCAGATTAAATAACTTAGAAAACTGGTAGCGGCGGTTGAGTAGGATGATAGCACCACCGTCGTCCGTATCGCTATCAATAAAAATACTCAAGTTAATTAATTCCGACTCCCAAAAACAAAAAACGGGCGACTAAAATAGTCGCCCGTTCTGATTACTGAAAATTGAATACCCTACTCTTCTGTCACCTCACCCTCGATGACATCCTCGTCACCTTCGGGAGCGGCTTCACCGGCCTCGCCAGCGGGAGGGGGAGCCTGTTGGGCTTCTTGCTCTTGCTGATAAAGTTGTTCGCTGATCGCGTTGAAAGCATTTTGCAAATCTTCAGTTGCGCCTTTTATGCTGGCGGCATCATCTCCTTCAGCAGCTTTCTTAAGAGTCTCAATTTTTCCTTCAATGTCTTTTCTATCATCATCAGAGACTTTATCACCCAATTCTTTGAGCGTCTTTTCAGTCTGATAGCCAAGATTATCTGCGCCATTTTTCAGGTCGATCAATTCGCGGCGTTTCTTATCATCTGCCTCATGCTCTTTCGCCTGCTCAACCATTTGGTCAATATCGCTTTTGTCGAGATTGGTTGAGGCAGTAATGGTTACCTTTTGCTCTTTGCCAGTTGCTTTATCTTTGGCGGTCACATTGATGATGCCATTCGCATCAATATCAAAGGTGACTTCAATTTGCGGAATACCACGTTGCGCAGGCGGGATGCCGTCCAAGCGGAAGCGCCCGAGAGACATATTATCACCAGCCATTGGGCGTTCGCCCTGCAAAACGTGGATATCTACCGCGGTCTGATTATCTGCCGCAGTCGAGTACGTTTCAGTCTTGCGGATGGGGATGGTCGTATTGCGTTCGATCATTACGGTCATCACGCTACCCATCGTTTCTACGCCTAATGAGAGCGGGGTCACGTCGAGAAGCAGGATATCGTTCACTTCACCGCTGAGAACACCGGCTTGAATTGCAGCACCAATCGCCACAACTTCGTCAGGATTTACGCCCTTATGTGCTTCTTTGCCCGTCAGCTTGCGGACCAGTTCGTGTACCATCGGCATACGCGTTGAGCCGCCAACCAAGACCACTTCGTTCAATTCGCTGGCTTTCATTCCTGAATCTTTTAATGCTGCTTCAAAGGGCGTTTTGCAGCGGTTGAGCAAATCTTCGGTCATTTGTTCAAATTTTGCTCGAGTTAGTTTCAATTGCAAATGTTTAGGGCCAGAAGCATCTGCGGTAACGTAAGGCAGATTGATTTCTGTTTCTTGCACGGTTGAAAGTTCAATTTTCGCTTTTTCTACCGCTTCACGCAAACGCTGTAGCGCTGGTTTATCTTTTCTCAGGTCAATGCCCTGATCTTTTTTGAATTCGTCAGCTGCCCAGTTGACAACTGCTTGGTCCCAATCGTCGCCGCCGAGATGCGTATCGCCGTTGGTGGCTTTGACTTCGATCACGCCATCCCCAACTTCGAGAACAGAAACGTCAAAGGTTCCGCCACCCAAGTCGAATACAAGAATGGTCTCGTCTGTCTTTTTATCCAAGCCATAGCTCAAGGCAGAGGCAGTCGGCTCGTTGATGATGCGCATTACCTCTAATCCCGCAATTTTGCCTGCATCTTTGGTCGCTTGTCGTTGGCTATCGTTGAAGTAAGCGGGGACGGTGATCACAGCCTGCGTGACGGTTTCGCCAAGATAAGACTCGGCATCGGATTTGAGCTTGGCGAGGATCATTGCCGAAATCTCTTGGGGACTATATTCCTTTTTTGTGATGGGGATTTTGACGAGAACGTCCTCCGTTTTACCTGCTACCACTTCAAAGGGCACCATGCCGCGCTCGACCTCTGTCTCGTCAAATCGCCGCCCGATGAATCTCTTGATCGAGTAAATGGTATTCTCTGAGTTGATCACTGCCTGGCGTTTAGCCGTTTGCCCAACCAGACGTTCGCCATTTTTATTGAATGCTACCACCGAGGGAATTAAACGCCCGCCCTCAGCCGAAGAGATGACGGTGGGGTCACCACCCTCCATCACTGCAACAACACTATTTGTTGTTCCAAGGTCAATGCCTATAATTTTGCTCATTTTTTGCTCCTGAATAAAATATTTTCTTTAATTTCATTTCACCTAAAAAGATGATAGGTATAGGATACCCGACAGGTGCAAGAATCATATTAACGAAGTGTAGAAAAAATGTAGATGAGAGCTTAAAAGACAAACCCGAAAGATTTTTTAGAACCTTTCGGGTTTGGTTTCTTATGGTGTTTTAAATATTAGGGTTGACTGATTATAATAGAATCAATCTCAACCTTAACAGGCAAGACATTGAAAGAGGAAACAGAAACACCGATTCGACCATCACGCAATGCATAATTATTCTCTTCAAGAACACGGGTTTCATAATTATTGATAAATAGAGAGAGCATTCGATCTTTGCAAATAATACTGTATGTGTTGGTTTCTTTGCCTGCCTTGATTTTATTGGAACCACCATCAGCAATTTGTGTATAGATCACATAACCATCCTCTCGGACGAGGGCGTGGTAAATCCAATAGAGGCCATTATTAGCGATATTGAATTCGTACCAGCCTTCATCTTCAGTATAGCGACATATTAAACTGACATTATTATTATTTACACCACGATTTTCGGCAACTACATCAAGGCGCACGTTGTCATATTCATATGCATCATAAGTTACATAAGCCCATTGCCCTTCGCCTTCAAGGTTATATACAAAGCGTCCGTCATCTATACCAACAAACATCGTCCCAAAATCTTCTTCAACAAAGATCGGGTCACGATCAGAGCCATCAACGAGGAAATAAGTCCACAGATTGGTATCTGCATCAAATTCCTCTGTGTAGAATTGCTGTGCAACAGGCTCTGTTGGCGGCAAGGGGGCAGGCTCTGCTGCTTCATCAACGACAGGAGCAGCCGCAGGCTCTGCTGGCTCATCTCCTCCACCGATTCCACAGGCCAGACTAACAACCAGAATAAAAGCGACAAGAAATAGAAAAGGTTTTGCTAATTGATATTTCATCGTTCTCCTCCAAATTGGATAAAGATAGGATATTAACACCAGTATAGCAAAAAGGGTTTTAAAAAACAACTGGGAAATCGGGGGCACTCAAGATATGTAGAAATTTCGATTTTCTGTATTACGCTTCATCCCCACTCCCAAAAATGTGAATAACAGAATACTGCGTGGAGGTTTCGCTGGGTGTTTCGGGCATGTCCAAGCTGCCGACAATGGACGACCTACACACCGAGCTCGATCAAAAAACAAATTGACCCCAAACTCTCTCTGGTAGCAACGCTCTGCATCTCAACATTTTCCACCACACCCCAACGCAAAGCGTTGGGACAAGGATTATGAAACGCCCCATATCTCGTCGTCAAACTCCGCCATCGCCATGGACGCACCCTATACTAAAAAATACTGAACATTCTATTCTCATCATTCTCTTAGCCAAAACCTTCGCAAACCTACACCCCAATTGTGCATTTTGACGCTATATTAGCTCTGATAGTTATTTTAGAAGTAATAGAGACTTTTATGCACATTCATTGCTTAGGCATCAATCACAACACTGCCAGCGTCAGTTTGCGAGAAAAACTCGCTTTTAGCGACGACCAGGTACGTTCAGCCCTCTCTCGTTTGGGATGTGGCGTCGGATTATCAACAATTAACGAGATGATTATCCTCTCCACATGCAATCGAGTAGAGATTTATGCAATTTCCACTTCTGCATCATCAAATGAACTGGAAACTTTTCTTTCTGAAATTCACAGCATCCCTCACAACGATTTAGCCCCCCATCTTTATCATCACAAAAACCAAGAAACGATTGACCATTTGCTGCATGTCGCAGCAGGATTGAATTCCCTCGTCCTCGGCGAACCACAGATTCTTGGCCAGGTGACGCACGCCCTTCAACTTGCTCGCGGACAAAATACCGTTGGGCCCATCCTTTCACGTTTCTTCCAAACCGCGATCCACGCTGGGAAACGTGCCCGCACCGAAACACTCATTGGGCGCAACCCGGCATCGGTTTCTTCGTTAGCGGCATCCTTGGCTGCGAAGAAAGTGAAAAATATCAGCGAAGCACAGGTTGTTGTACTCGGGGCAGGTGAAATGGCAGAGTTGGCTGTCGAAGCCTTACGCAAACGCGGTGCAGCGCGCATCCTTGTTGTTAATCGCACCAAAGAACGGGCGTTAGCACTGGGAGAACGATGGGGAGCAGAGTTGTCCACTTTCGAGCATCTCGCTGAAGCCTTCGAGCGTGCCGATATTTTGATCGCGTCCACTGGTGCACCTCACCCGATCGTCCATCTTCCACAAGTAGAAAAAGCCATGCAAGCGCGCCCAGAGCAACCGTTGGTGATGATCGACATCGCTGTGCCGCGCGATATTGATGCTGACGTTGGGGATTTGGCTGGTGTCAGCCTATACGATATGGACAACCTGAACGCCCAACTGGAAGACTCTCTTGCAAAACGTAGTGCCGAAGTGCCCAGCGTAGAAAGTATTCTTGCTGAAGAAAAAGACGATTTTGATGATTTTCTCTCTTCTCTCGATATGCTCCCGCTGATCGCATCTTTGAGCAAGCAAGCTGAAAATATCCGCCAAGCTGAATTAGAAAAAACCTTGCGCCGCCTGCCCGAACTTGACGCGCGCGACCGAAAACGCATTGAAGCGCTCACGCAAGCGTTGGTCAAAAAACTGATCAATACCCCCATCCGCCGATTACGCGCCGAAGCGAGCAACGGGCACGCGCCCGAGTATGCAACGGTGACGCGTGCCCTTTTCGATCTCCCCGAAAACCCAATCTTATGAAACTAACTTTTGCAACTCGCCCATCCAAACTTGCTCGTTGGCAAACTACTCATGTTATGCGCGCCCTCGAAATAGTACATCCCGACCTGACCTGCATCGAAGAAGTTTTTGTCACAAAAGGCGATAAAGTTCTCGACAAACCCCTCCCCATGATCGGCGGCAAGGGGCTTTTTACCGAAGAACTCGAAGCCGCGCTGCTTGATGGGCGCGTTGATGCCGCCGTCCATTCTCTCAAAGATTTGCCCACCGAAAACCCCGCTGGCCTCACGCTCGGCGCAATTCCTCTACGCGCTGACGTTCGTGATGCGCTCGTTTCTTCTGAAGCCTACACCCTTGAATCTCTTCCCAAAAACGCACGCGTTGGTACGAGTAGTCCCCGCCGTGCCGCGCAACTTCTCGCACAACGCCCCGACCTGCAAATCGCCGATATTCGCGGCAACGTCGATACTCGTCTCCGCAAATTGCTCGAAGGACAATATGATGCAGTTGTTTTTGCGGCAGCAGGATTGATCCGGCTCAGCTTGGATGCAGAGCTTGGAAATAGGATGCAGATTCTCAGCTTCGACGAAATGCTCCCCGCCCCCGGGCAAGGTGCGATGGCAGTCCAATGCCGCGCCGATGCGAACGTGACCCTCGGCTTGCTCACTGCGATTGAACATCTCCTCACCCGAAACGCCGTTACCGCCGAACGTGCCTTCCTCAACGGTCTCGGTGGTGGATGCGCGGTGCCGGTTGCCGCTTGTGGAGACTTTAGACCTGAGACATCAGACCTTAGATTAACGGGCTTGGTCTCGTCACCCGACGGAAAAAAGGAAGTCCGAGTTTCAGGTGAAGGAAAAGATGCCATAGAACTTGGCAAACGCCTCGCCGAAGAAGCCCTCGCACAAGGTGCTGCGAGAATCCTAAATGGCTAGATGTGCAATGCAGTTTGGCTAAAGTCTTATGTCTAAAGTCCTTATCACCCGCCCCCGCAAACAATCACAGTCCTTCGCTGATGCGTTAAGGCGTGCTGGATTTGAACCCATCTTCTTCCCCATCATCCAAATCCGCCCAATGAAAGATTTGAGCGCATTAGATGAAGCAATGGCGCAGATTGTTTCCTACGAATGGATTATCTTCTCATCCACAAATGCGGTGGATGTGTTTTTTGATTTTGTCGTGGGCGTTCAGCATGCTGCGCCCCTACAACGCCCACGATGGCCAAAAATCGCCGCGATCGGCTCAAAAACGGAAGCAAGCCTCAGGTCACGTGGCGTGGTGGTAGATTTCATCCCCGAAGAATATATCGGCGAAGCCATCCTGCCCGGACTTGGCGGTATCCAAGATAAATGGATTCTACTTCCTCGCGCCAAAGCTGCAAGAGAAGTTGTCCCGCGGGAAATCACGAAAGCGGGCGGCATCGTCCATGAGATAGCCATATACGAAACTGTGACTGCCGAACCCACCCCCACAGAATGGGATGCGTTACGAGCGGGCGTGGATGTGGTCACTTTCACCAGTCCATCTACTGTGACAAATTTTGTCAAACTGACAAAAGCGGCGGAAATTAATCCTTTTAATTTGACAGGAAATCCTGTTTTTGCCTGCATTGGCCCCATCACAGAAAAAGCTGCAAAAAAAGCTGGTTTTTCACCGATTGTGGTGGCTGAAACCTATACGACTGATGGATTAATTGACACATTGTGTAAAAAACTTTAAACACAAAGGTCACGAAGAAGCACGAAGTTTTTCTTTTTCCTTTGAGAATCTTTATGACCTTCGTGTTTAAAAAACGGAGAATAAATGACCCCTAACCTAAAATCCCGCCCCCGCCGCTTACGCCAAAGCGAAGCTCTGCGCTCAATGGTGCGGGAAACTGAACTAAACGCACGCGACTTCATCTACCCGCTTTTTGTGTGGCATGGTGACGGGCGCACACCAATTACATCAATGCCTGGCATAGATCAACTCTCCGTAGAAGAATCGGTACGAGAAGCAGAGAAAGCCGCGAAGCTGGGAATTCCTGCCGTGATTTTATTTGGTCTCCCCGCCGAAAAAGATCCGATTGGATTAGAGAACTTCGCCCCTGACGGCATCGTTCAACAATCAATTCGAGCGATTAAACGCGAAATCCCAGAAATAGTCGTCGTGACAGATGTTTGCCTTTGCGAATATACCGATCATGGACATTGTGGAATACTAAACAGTAAGGGTGGGACTGAGACCCACCCTCACCTACCAGAGGGATTTGTCCTCAACGACCCAACCCTCGATATTCTCGGCAAGGTCGCCATTTCACATGCAGAATGTGGCGCGGATATTGTTGCCCCCTCTGGCATGATGGACGGGATGGTTTCTGTCATCCGTTCCTCGCTGGATAATGCCAAATTCGAGAGTATACCCATTATGTCTTACGCCGTGAAATATGCTTCGGCATATTACGGTCCCTTCCGCGACGCGGCAGATGGCGCACCAAAATTTGGAGACCGAAAATCTCACCAGATGGATCCAGCCAACGTCAAAGAAGCCTTGCGTGAAGCGAAACTTGACGTGGATGAAGGCGCGGATATGCTCATGGTCAAACCTGCGCTCGCATATCTCGATGTCATCCGCACTGTCAAGAATGCTTTCCTCGAACTCCCGATGGCGGCGTATAACGTCAGCGGCGAGTACGCGATGGTCAAAGCCGCCGCCGCAAATGGTTGGATTGACGAGCAAAAAGTCACCCTCGAAACCCTGCTTTCGATGAAGCGGGCCGGAGCAGATTTAATCATCACCTATCACGCGCTGGATGCGGCGGGATGGTTGAAGTAATTAAAATAATTTTGTGGTGGTTGAGTAGCCCCGAATGCACCTAGAGGGGCGTATCGAAACCACAAAACGGATATTCAACAAATAATGGTTTCGATACGCCGACGTGTCCTTGATGCTTCTGCAAGAAAAAGCATCGGCTACTCAACCAACAAATATCTAGGAGTAATTTATGACGGTATCTAAAAACTTGAGCGAACGCGCAGCAACCGAACGCGGTCAACGCGACCAGCGCATGGTCATCGCCGATTTCGATCAATCCCCCTTCACCATCGCCTGGGAAGTCACCCGCGCCTGCGCCTACGCCTGCGTCCACTGCCGAGCCGATGCAATGCACCACCGCGATCCAAATGAGCTTTCAACCGATGAAGCAAAATCCCTGATTGACGATTTGACTGGATTCGGCTCCCCGATTTTGATCTTTACCGGCGGTGACCCGATGATGCGCCCCGACTTAGCCGAGCTAATTTCATACGCAGCCGAAAGTGGCCTCCGTTGTTCATTAACGCCGACAGCGACAGCTTTACCCACTAAAAAACGCCTCGAAGAAGTACGTGATGCCGGAATTCGCCGCATTGCCCTAAGCCTCGACGCTCCCCACGCAGATGTACATGATGATTTCCGCAAGGTGAATGGCTCATGGCAGCGCACAATGGATATTCTCCACCGCGCCCAAGAAGTCGAGATTAGCGTACAGGTCAACACGACCGTAGCCAAGCATAATATCGACATTCTCGAAGAGATGGTTCCCTTCATTGAAGAAGTCAAAGCGGTGCAATGGTCGGTTTTCTTCCTCGTCCCGACCGGACGGGCGATGATAGATCAAATGATTTCCGCAGAAGAACACGAGCGCACTTTCAACTGGCTTTACGACCTCTCCAAAGTCGCGCCCTTTGATATCAAAGCCACCGCCGCGCAGATGTATCGCCGTGTCGCTATTGAGCGAAAACGCGCAGAGCAAGGCGACGATAAACCTGTCACCTTCCAAGGTGCAGGGTTCCAATACGAAGATGGATTAAATCGCCCGAAGAAAGGCGTAAATGATGGGAACGGTTTCCTCTTCATCTCGCATACTGGCGAAATTCAACCATCTGGTTTTTTACCTGTCACCGCTGGGATGGTGCGCGACGATAATATCGTTGATGTCTATCGTAATCACGAGATTTTCAAGAACTTACGCGATTACTCTAAGCTCAAAGGCGTTTGCCGTGACTGCGAATATCGCGAAGTTTGCGGTGGTCAGCGCGGACGTGCCTACGGCGTAACCGGTGACTATATGGAAAGCGACCCAGCTTGTGTGCTGGTTGCGAATGCAAAATAATAATTGTAAGGGCGGGTCTGAGACCCACCCCTACAAAACCAATAATAAACTATGACAAACACATCTGAAAACTCCCGCTTCATGAAAGCCTGCCGCCTCGAACCCGTTGATGCAACTCCTGTCTGGTTTATGCGTCAGGCGGGGCGATATATGCCCGAATACCGCAAACTCCGTGAGAAATACACCCTGCTTGAGATGGTCGCACAGCCAGAGCTTGCCGCTGAAGTGACTCTCCAGCCAATTAAGGCTTTCGGCATGGATGCGGCAATTCTCTTCGCCGACATTCTTCTCCCCCTCCAGCCAATGGGCGTGGATTTTGAATTTGTGCCCGGGAAGGGTCCCCAAGTCCAGTATCCGGTTCGCACGGCAGCGGATGTTGCCGCGCTAAAGCCTGTCGAAGCGGAAGCAAGTTTGGGTCACGTTATGGACGCGATTCGCATCCTGCGCGGCGAGCTGACAGACACCCCATTAATCGGTTTTTGCGGCGCACCCTTCACAGTCGCATCCTATATGATT
Source organism: Anaerolineae bacterium (assembly GCA_018645405.1). Lineage (GTDB taxonomy): Bacteria > Chloroflexota > Anaerolineae > Anaerolineales > Villigracilaceae > Desulfolinea. The sequence continues at coordinate 18,921 of JABGOQ010000075.1, forward strand.
GAAGGCGGTCCATCGAAAGATTATAAAATGGCGAAGTCGATGATGTATAACACGCCCGAAGTTTGGCACGCGTTTATGGAGAAGTTGACGGCGGTTTTGATCGATTATTTGACGGCGCAAATTCGTGCGGGGGCGCAGGTGGTGCAACTTTTTGACTCGTGGGTGGGTGCGCTCAATCCGCAGGATTACGAGACTTTTGCGCTGCCCTACTCGAAAAAAGTGCTGGATGCGGCGCACGCAACTGGCGTGCCGGTGATCCACTTTGGCGTGGGGGCGACAACTTTGCTGCCCCTAATGAAAAAAGCTGGCGGTGATATTTTGGGGCTAGATTGGCGCATCCCGCTTGATGATGGTTGGAAAATTATCGGTCACGATCGTGGCGTGCAAGGAAATCTCGACCCCGTAACGCTTTTCTCCACCCCTGAACTGCTGGAAAAACGCGTAAAAGATATTTTGCGCCGCGCCGATAACCGCCCCGGACATATTTTCAACGTCGGGCATGGCATCTTGCAACATACGCCGAATGAGAATGTCAAGGCGGTTGTTGAGATGGTGCATGAGTTTAGTAAACGCTAAAAAGGCTCACCACAAAGACACAGAGAGCACAAAGTTTTTCTTTGTGACCACAAAGAATTCTTCGTGTACTTCGTGCCTTTGTGATAAAAAAACATAAACCTATGAGATTAATAATAATCGGCGGCGGCATAGCGGGACTCTCCGCAGCCTACTACGCTCAAAAGAATCACCCTGAAGCCAAAATCACCCTCCTCGAAGCGGATTCGCATTGGGGTGGAAAACTCATCACCGACCGCGTGGATGGATTCGTCATCGAAGGCGGTCCCGATACCTTCCTCGCCACCAAAACTTGGGGCGTGGAACTCTGCAAAGAACTTGGTATCGCCGACCGGCTGCACGGCACCAACCCCGAAGCCAAAAACACCTACGTTTTGCATAAAAATCGTCTCGAAAGCCTCCCAGACGGTCTCGCCATGATGATTCCCGGCAAAGTCATGCCCATGCTCAAATCCCGCCTCCTCAACTGGGCGCAAAAACTCCGCATCGGTCTCGATTTCCTCATCCCCGTCAAAAAAGGCGATGCAGATGAAAGCCTCGGCTCTTTCGTCTCCCGCCGCATGGGGCGCGCCACCTATGAAAATCTCATCGAGCCGCTCATGTCCGGCATCTACGCTGGCGATGGCGATAAGCTCTCGCTCCAATCCACCTTTCCATTTTTGCGCGATTTTGAGCGCAAATACGGAAGCCTCGCGCTCGGTGCGATGAAAATGTACCGCGCCCGCGTCAAATCTCAGAAAAATCGTGGCTCACGCTCCATTTTTCTGACCCCTACCACCGGTCTCGCCGAAATGACCGAAGCGATCGTTGCCTATCTCAAAGAAAACAATGCGGATTTACGCTTGAATTCTCCCGTTTCACGCATCACGCATCACGATTCACGTTATCAAGTGGGATTGGCAGTTGGTGCCACCCTCGAAGCAGATTCCCTTATTTTAGCAACCCCCGCCTACGTGACCGGGGAACTGCTCGCCTCGCCCTTGCCCGAACTTGCTGAGGTCTTAAAGAGCATCCCCTATGTGTCAACAGCGACCGTTTCCCTAGCCTACAAGCTGACAGATCTCCCCCACCCCCTAGACGGATACGGCTACGTCATCCCCCGCCGCGAAGGGCGCAGAGCTTTAGCCTGCACCTGGACATCCACCAAATTCCCCCACCGTGCCCCCGAAGGTCATGCCCTTTTGCGCGTCTTCGTCGGGCGTGCCGGGCAAGAAGATGAAATTCCCTGGGATGATGCCAGCCTACTAGAAATTGCCCGTGAAGAACTGGCTCTAACCCTCGGCATCACCGCCGATCCGCTCGTCAGCCGCGTCTTCATCTGGGAGAAAGCGATGCCCCAATATAATCTCGGTCATCCCGAAAAGTTGACACAGATTGATGCCGCGCTAGAAGAAATGCCCAATTTAGCCTTCGCAGGGAATGGCTACCGAGGCATCGGCATCCCCGATTGTATTCATTCGGGCGAACTTGCTGTAGAGAAAATCTTTAAACACGAAGAGCACGAAGAAACACAAAGTTATTAAAATAACAAAAGTCAGAACTCCATTGCATCTAACAGATGCGTTGCAGTTCGGGTTTAACAAACACGCGCGCTTCTGCTAGACCCGATGTGCAACACATCCAAAAGCAGATGCAATGCACATCTAGCACCCCCAACCTGCACCCCATATTTCGGAGAAATCATGAACATCCAAAGATCAATCGAACTCTTTTCAAAAGCCAAAACCCTCCTCCCCGGTGGCGTGGATTCACCTGTTCGCGCGTTCAACGCGGTGGGCGGACAACCGCTCTTCATCGAGCGCGGTGAAGGCGCGCATATCTACGATGTGGACGGCAATCAATATATTGACTACGTTCTTTCGTGGGGACCGTTAATTCTCGGTCACGCGCATCCGCTTGTCGTGGAATCGATACAAAAGGCGGCATCTTTGGGCACATCTTACGGCGCGCCAAGTCCACTTGAATTGGATTTAGCAGAACTCGTAATGGAGCTAATGCCCAATATTGAGATGCTACGCTTCGTCAACTCTGGCACTGAAGCGACTATGACCGCGCTTCGTCTGGCACGTGCCTATACCAAACGCGACAAAATCATCAAGTTCGAAGGCTGCTATCACGGTCATGCAGATATGCTTCTCGTGCAGGCTGGCTCTGGCGTGGCGACTCTTGGTCTGCCCGATTCCCCTGGCGTGCCTGCATCTACAACTAAAGATACGCTCGTAGCACGTTTTAATGATCTTGATTCTGTCGAAGCTCTCTTCATGCAATTCCCTGGTGAAATTTCGGCGATTATCGTTGAGCCTGTTGCGGGGAATATGGGCGTTGTCCCACCTGCGGAAGGGTTTTTAGAGGGTTTACGAAAAATTACTACTGAAAATGGTGCATTACTCATTTTTGACGAAGTAATGACCGGATTCCGTGCCCATCTCAATGGAGCGCAAGCTCGCTACAACATCGTTCCAGATTTGACGACGCTCGGCAAAGTGATCGGTGGCGGCCTGCCCGTTGGGGCATATGGCGGAAAACGTGAGATTATGCAGATGGTTGCTCCAGTTGGTCCGATGTATCAGGCGGGGACGCTATCAGGGAATCCACTGGCAATGATGGCGGGAATCGCGACGCTGGGCGAGCTGAAAAAAGATGGGGCTTGGCAGATTCTTGAAAACGCGGCAGCAAGTTTAGGCGCAGGAGTGAAATCGGCGGCGGATGCCGCAGGAATCCCCATCCAACAAACCCGAGTTGGGACAATGTTCAGCACCTTTTTCAGCGAAACAGTCCCCCAAGATTGGTCAACGGTTGGCAAATCCGATACCGAAAGATTTGGCAAATTCTTTACTGCAATGCTAAAAAATGGCGTATATCTCGCCCCCTCACAATTTGAAGCGGGATTTGTTTCAACGATGCATACGCCTAAAGTCATTGAAGAAACCGTTGCAGCAATAGAAGAATCATTCAAATCACTTTAGCAAAGAAATAACATAAAAAAACACCATCATTTTTTGATGGTGTTTTTCTTTGCCAACTTTGGGGTAATCAGCGGTAAAGATATGGTCGGGGCGCCCGGATTTGAACCGGGGACCCCCGCGTCCCAAACGCGGTGCGCTGGCCGGACTGCGCTACGCCCCGAGCGGAGAATAGTATAATCCCAAGCATGGATAAACGTCAAGCACACATTATTTTTTTATGGGTTACCGTAATTCTCACCTGGATTTCGGCATGTACACCCTTAAATACACCTGCACCCGCCCCCATGGCAACACCCACTTTATCGGCTAGCCCAACTCCGTCCACGCCCACCGTGGTGGCGTCCACGCCAACGCCGGCAGGATGTATTGAGCAGCGAGGGCAAGTTCATCGGGTCACGTTTGATTCGGCGGCATTGCCGCAATTCCACATTTACCTCCCCGCTTGTTATGATGCAAATCTCGAAACGCATTATCCCGTCCTCTATCTGCTACACGGGCAGGGCTTCAATGATGACCAGTGGCTGCGTTTGGGCGTTGCAGAGAGGGCAGACCGCGTGATGAGCGCAGAGGAAATCTCTGCGTATTTGATCGTGATGCCTTTCGATAAAGCCTCCTGGCGAAACGTGGATGATGATGAGTTTGGCGAAGTCTTGGTGAATGAGTTGCTTCCCTATATCGATGAAAACTACCGTACTTTGCCAACCAGAAATAAACGCGCCGTAGGCGGTCTTTCACGTGGGGCGGGCTGGGCGATCCGTTATGGGCTCAAGCGATGGAAACTTTTTGGTGCCTTTGGCGGGCACTCAGCAGCAATCTTTTATAAAGATTATTCGAGGCTCGATGATTGGCTGGCGGAAATTCCATCGAATGCTTTGCCAAAAATTTATCTGGATATCGGCGATCAGGATAAGGAACGCGGCTCTATACTTCAATTTGTTGATTTGCTCACAGAAGAGGGTGTTCCGCATGAGTGGCGGCTTTATACAGGAAATCACGATGAGATTTATTGGGCTACACATACAGAGGAATATTTGCGCTGGTATGGGGAAGTGCTTGAATAATTCGTAATACGCAATACGCCCCATCTTTGCATCTTCGCACTTTCCCTCGTATAATCTCCCCCATGTCACTAAAAATAGAAGAAGTTCAACATATAGCCAAACTCGCCAAACTCGATTTGAGCGATGGTGAAATCGCCCGCTACCGAGAGCAACTCTCCGATATTCTCGACCATATCGCCAAGCTCAATGAGTTGGATACCTCTGGCATCTCTCCGATGGCGAACGTCATTGTAGGCGCCAGCCCGCTTCGTGCGGATGAATCCCGCCCATCCCTGCCGCGTGAAAAATTATTACAAAATGCACCGGATGCGGAAAAAGGACAGTTCAAAGTACCATCTGTCTTTGGGGAGAAAAAGAAATGAAAACCCTAAAAGAATTACAGGATGGAAAAACGACGAGTCGCGCTTTGACCAAGGCTTGCTTGGCGCGTGTAGAAGCATTGGATTCATCCCTGCACGCTTTTCTGCATGTTGACGAATCCGCACCCGAACGTGCCAGCCAAGTGGACAAAGAATCTCCGCTCGCTGGTTTGCCCATCGCTGTCAAAGATATTCTGATGGTCGAGGGGATGCCCGCCACCTGTGGCTCAAAAATTCTCGAAGGCTTTATGCCTCCCTTCACTGCCACATCTGTCAAAAAGCTGCAAGATGCAGGCGCGGTCATTATCGGCAAGACCAATACCGACGAATTCGCGATGGGGTCATCGACAGAAAATTCTGCGTATGGCGTCACGCATAATCCCTGGAATTTAGACCGCGTCCCCGGCGGCTCCTCGGGTGGGAGCGCGGCAGCCGTTGCAGCGGGAATCGTCCCGGCTGCATTGGGCACAGACACAGGCGGCTCGATCCGTCAGCCCGCATCCTTTTGCGGGATCAGTGGCATCAAACCGACTTATGGACGCGTATCCCGTTACGGGTTGGCAGCTTATGGCTCTTCATTAGATTCTGTTGGTATTTTAGGGCGTTCTGTAGATGATCTTATTCCGCTCTTTGAGGTGATGGTCGGCAAAGATCCACTCGATGCAACGACGGTGGATGCTCCATCCATAACGAGAAAATTATCAGCCGAATCGCTTGTGGGTACGCGTATCGGTGTCCCGGCAGAGTATTTTGTTAAAGGGATACAAGCCGAGGTCGAGGAGCGTGTCCGTGAAGCGATCAAGATGTTGAAAATGCTCGGAGCTGAGATTATCCCTATTAATCTCCCCCACACCGAATACGCGCTTCCCGTTTATTATATTTTGGCTCCAGCCGAGGCATCTGCTAATTTGGCGCGCTACGATGGCATCCGTTATACACCGCGTGAAGGCGAGAAAAGCTTGGAAGATGTCTACCGCCAAACACGCGGAAAACACTTCGGCGCAGAAGTTGAACGACGTATTATGCTAGGGACTTACGCGCTTTCGGCAGGCTATTATGATGCTTATTATGGGCAGGCACAAAAGGTGCGCACGCTGATAAGGCGCGATTTTGAAGAGGCATTTAAAAATGTTGATGCAATTGCTGCGCCTATTGCGCCAACGACAGCTTTTGAGATCGGCTCTCATGGTGATGATCCGCTAGCGATGTATCTCGAAGATATTTTCACGCTCCCCGCAAATTTGGCCGGTGTTCCTGGCTTGGCATTACCCGTCGGTTTTGATGGTGATAATATGCCGATCGGGATGCAGTTGATGGGCGCACCATTTAGTGAAGAGAATTTATTTGCCATTGGGCGAGCCTATCAGGGCGCGACAGATTGGCATAAGGAAAAACCGAATATTGGATAGAGAATCCACGAAGGGACACGAAGACACACTAAAAAGAGCAGCGCAAAGCGCTGCTCTTAAAAACTTCGTGCTCATTCGTGTGACTTCGTGGAAGAAAAAAGGAAACCAATGAATATCTTTCTAACAGGCGGAGCAGGCTATATTGGTTCTGCAACCACTGAAGCATTGCTCAAAGCGGGACATCATGTCACGGTTTATGATTCGCTCGTTACGGGTCATCAGCAAGCTGTACCAAAAGACGCTGTTTTCATCCACGCCGATTTAGGCGATGAAGATGCCGTAAAATCCGCGCTGGCAACGAAGAAATTTAACGCAGTCATGCACTTCGCCGCGTTTATCGAAGCTGGCGAGAGTATGAAAAACCCGGGGAAATTTATCCAGAATAATTTGGTCAATTCTTCTCGACTTATCGAAGCCGCAACACGTGCAGGTGTGGGGCGTTTCGTCCTTTCGTCTACGGCGGCGGTTTACCAATCGAGTGACGAGCCACTGAGCGAAGAATCTCCGCTCGGCCCCACCAACACTTACGGCTATACCAAACTTGCCGTTGAGCGTATCCTTGAATGGTATCGAGAAATTCATGGGCTGCATTTTGCCGCCTTGCGCTATTTCAATGCTTCGGGCGCATTGCCCGGTCGCGGCGAGGCGCATCAGCCAGAGTCGCATCTCATTCCGCTTGTTTTGCAAGTTGCGCTCGGGCAACGCGAAACCATCGGCATTTACGGAACTGATTACCCCACCCCAGACGGGACGGCAATCCGTGATTATATCCATATCGCCGATCTGGTTTCAGCACATCTCTTGGCATTGGATGCTCTTTCCGAGCAGGATAAACTGGTCTTCAACATCGGCACCGGGACAGGATATTCCGTTAAAGAAGTCATCGAAACGGCACGCTCCGTGACCCAGCACTTGATACCGGCTGTGGAGACTCCTCGCCGCCCCGGCGACCCGGCGCGACTCGTTGCATCCTCATCGAAAATCCAACGCGAGCTTGGGTGGAAGGCAGAAAATTCAAGTTTAGAAAACATCCTGGAAACAGCGTGGACGTGGCATGAGTCGCATCCAAATGGATATAAGTAGATTTAGCCAATAGGTTTTGCTATGGTAGAAAAGCTTGGTTCATTTTTTCGTCCACGTGGAATAAGCATTTTTATTTTTCTGCTATTGGTGTTCTTAATGCCAGTGCTCTATATTTATTCTGAGCATGATCGAACAAACTATCTCCCCGGAGAAAAACAACACTGGACGATGAAATCAACTCAGTATGTGAGTATCTACAAGGAGTATTTCTTTCATACAGATGGTGATATTGAAGAGTTTTTTGTAATCACAGAGAGAGATTATTTCACTAATTATGTCGGCATCCCCTTGCTTTTTCTTTATTACTCCATCGCATCGGGTATTAATAAATTTATTCGCCAAAAAAGAAACTAGGTTTTAATCCGTGTCTTCCGCGTTTTTCCATATACCAAAAGTAACAGGAGCAAAATGTTAACCTTCTTCGTCGTCCTGATCGGATGGATATTCTCTCTCAGCTTTCATGAGTTCTCTCATGCTTTAGTCGCCTATTATGGCGGCGATACGAGCGTGCGTGAAAAAGGATATTTGACTTTTAATCCGCTCAAATATACGCACCCTGTATACTCAATTGCCTTGCCGCTTCTTTTCCTCTTCATGGGCGGGATTGGGCTACCCGGTGGCGCTGTCTATATCGAAACTTGGCGTTTACGTGGCCCAAAATGGAGAAGTGCAGTTTCGTTAGCGGGACCAGCTGCTAATTTCATTTTGATTATCGTGTTGGCATTTATCTTGCAATTTGCACCTTCTACATCAACAGGCATTTTCCCAGGTCTCGCTTTTCTGGCTTTATTGCAAATCTACGCCGTGATCTTGAATCTCATCCCCGTCCCGCCCTTTGACGGATTTGGCGCGATAGAGCCATATCTTAGCCAAGAGATTTTGGATAAAATCGAGCCCATTCGCGGGATGATGATCTGGGTCGTAATAGCTGCCCTTTGGTATGTCCCCTCTGTCAGCGAGGCTTTTTCTACGCTCATTTTCTCTATTGCTCAGTTCTTCAACTTCCCTTTTGACTTGATTGCAATAGGCTATCAACAATTCTTTTTCTGGAAATGATTTATATTATGATTTTATCCTTTGTGTTGGTTGAGTAGCTCGAAGCGGAGCGAAGAGCGTATCGAAACCACAAAAGCAGTTTTTTTAGGTATTATTGGTTTCGATTCGGCGAGAAATATCGCCTACTCAACCAACACAGATACATTTATGCAAACTATACCCGAACAAACACCCACCCCCACCTTTCACGTCGATAAAATCCCCATCTACGGCGATGCACTTCTTGCCCCGATGATGGGCTTTTCGGATCTGCCCTATCGCTCTCTTTGCCGTGAGTTGGGGTCTTCTATTAGTTATACAGAATTTGCGCGCGCTGAGGGATTGATCCACAATATGCGGCGCGTATCTGAAAAGCTGATCTATCGCGAAGATGAGCGTCCGATTGCTTTTCAGATCTATACACACGACATTGATTATATGGTCAATGCCGCGCTGAAAATTCAGGAACTAAAGCCCGACTTCATCGACATCAATATGGGCTGCCCAACCAAAGCGATTGCAAATAGCGGTGCAGGCGTTGGGCTGATGCGGACTCCAATAAAAGTAGCGCATCTTTTTAAACGCCTCGTCAAAGAATTGGACATACCCATTACAGCAAAAATCAGAATGGGTTGGGACGATTGTCAGAACTACAAATTGATCTCACGCATTGTTGAAGAAGCAGGCGCGTCCTTAATCGCCATCCACGGACGGACGCGAGAAGGTGGGCGTGAGCGAGATGCAAATTGGGATGTAATTGGCGAGGTGAAGCAAACGGTCAATATCCCCGTAATCGGGAATGGAGATGTGAAGATCGTTGCAGATATTGAGAAGATGAAGAAACACACCGGCTGCGATGGCGTCATGATCGGCAGAGCCGCGATCGGAAACCCGTGGATATTTTCTGGCAAAGACCGGCATGAAGTTACCTTCGAGGAAGTTCAAGAAATGATGGTTAAGCACCTCGACAGAAATTTGGAATTTTATGGGGAGAAGTTGGGGATCAACCTCTTCCGCAAGCACGTGGTGCAATATATTGCGCCAATGAAAACGACACGCCGTTATAGGCGCGATTTGCTGACACGAGAAACTAAGGAAGAGTTTTTGATTTTATTAGGGCAAATTTATGAAAATCTGGTGAAGTAAAAAATACTGTCCAAGGGACAGAGGGGGCTAAAAAACGGTAGCAAGCCAAAATCACGAGCGATTCCCCCCTTCCAAATCCAATAAATGGGAGTATAATCTCCGCCGCTATTTTTTTGACGTCCAGATGGGCGTCATTTTCTTTGAGGATAGAATGAACACTTCGAAATTCAAACATGCCTTATTTGGCGAACCTTTCCCGACCAGCATGGCGCTCCATGAACGCCTGGATAAAGTGCGCGGTTTGGCAATTTTTGCCTCCGACCCGATCAGCAGTAACGCCTACGCAACCGAAGCCGTGATGAGTATTTTGATCGTCATGGGCAGCGGCGCGCTCGCCATGACGATGCCCATCGTCATGGCGATTGCCGCGCTGGTTTTGATCGTGGTTTTTAGCTATATCCAGACCATTTTACATTACCCAAATGGCGGTGGCTCCTATATCGTTGCGAAAGATAATCTTGGCACGCTGCCCTCGCTGATCGCGGCAGGTGCGTTGTTAACCGATTATTCGCTCACGGTTTCTGTCTCGGTTTCGGCTGGGATCAGAGCGATTGTCTCCGCTTTTCCGGATATTTACGATTACCGCGTTTTGCTCGCGTTGGGGACAATTGCGCTGCTCACGTGGATGAACTTGCGTGGCGTCCGAGAAAGTGGTTCTGTCTTTGCACTTCCTACCTATGCCTTTATCGGCGGCGTATTCTTGATCATCGTGATCGGCTTGGCGCGCAGCTTTGAGCTTTTTGGTGCTGCTCCTATCGTTCCACAAGCCATTTCCGGCGAGATGCTGACCGAAGACCTGACGCAACTCGGCATGATCTGGATTTTGCTACGCGCCTTTGCGGCAGGCTGTACCGCCTTGACAGGCATCGAAGCGATCAGTGATGGCGTGCAGGCTTTCCAGCCACCTGAGTCAAAAAATGCTGCCCAAACAATGGTCGCGATGGGCATCATCGCAATGACGCTTTTCGTAGGCATCAGCTTTTTGTCCACGCGCCTGAACTTGATTCCTGCACATCACGATAGCTTGCTTTCACAACTGACGCGCACAATTGCTGGTGAGGGTTTCCTTTATTATTGGGTGCAAATCTTTACCATGCTGATCCTTGTCTTGGCTGCAAATACTGGCTACCAGGATTTCCCCCGTCTCGGCTATTTTCTTGCCCGTGATAAATTCATGCCCCGCTGGATGACCAACCAAGGCGACCGCCTCGTCTTCAACGGCGGCATCATCACTTTGGCGATCATTTCTTCAATTGTTGTCATCATCTTTCAGGCAGATGAATTTGCAATGCTGCCCCTTTACGCCATCGGCGTTATGCTCAGCTTCACCATCTCGCAAGCGGGGATGGTCAAATTAATGAGCAAAGTCTCGAAACTAAAACCTGGTGAAACGCTCGACACACTCGAAACACATCTCCATCATGAAAAAGGCTGGCAATGGAAACGGATTGTCAATGCGGTCGGTGCCCTCACAACCGCGATCGTTTTTGTCGTGCTGGTCGTGACCAAATTTGCCGAAGGCGCGTGGATCATCGTCGTCGTTATCCCGCTCATTATCTATATGTTCTACAGTATAAATCAGCATTATGCCTCTGTTGCAAATTCACTCAGCACACGCACCATCGAAGAACGTGAGATCAGCGATGTCGCTGATGTAGTCATCCTCCCGATTGGCGATGTACATCGTGGCACCCTTCGCGCGCTTCAATTTGCGGAAAAAATCTCCAGCGATGTGCGCGCTGTCTACATTTCTACCGACCCCTCGCTCAAAGAACGCTTCCTGCAACGCTGGAAGAAATTCCCCACACTGACGGAAAAAGTCAACCTGATCGGGATTGATTACGACTACCGCGATTTCCTAACCCCGCTGATCGAATATATTGAACAGGTCAACAATGTAGAATTCCCCGACCACTCGATCACGGTTGTTATTCCGGAAATCCTGACCAACTCTCTTACATCCAGCGTGCTGCATAATAAAACAGCCCTGCTCTTGCGGAATCGTCTCCGACAGAATCTCGACATCATTATCATTGAGATTCCGCTCCACATTCTGCCGCCAGAGAAAAAGCCAGAATTTGAGATTAGTGGAGTAGCAGACGAAGTAGACGCCCCGCTCGACGACGAGGAGCCTGCTTCCGATTAAAAAGCGTATTTTCCCATAAACACCGAGACCTGACAGGTTTTAAAAACCTGTCAGGTCTTTTTATGTTCCGCAAGGGCGCCCCTTTGCTTTATACAAAAAACTGTTAGCTTTATCAAACAGCTTCTGTAAACTCTTTTCATCCAAATGTGTCGCCCCTACGCCAACTCCACAATCTCCTTCAACGCCTCTCCCAACTTCCTAATCTCTTCAATTGTGTTGTAATGCGTTGCCCCAACGCGTACCATCCCGCCGCTGCCTTCAAGACCGAGTCTTTCGGTGATATTGAGGGCGTAGTAATTTCCATCCCATACGTAGATATCGCGCTTACCCAATTCTTCCGCTACCTTGCGGGGATGCAAATCTCCGAGACGGAAAGAGAAGGTTGCCACGCGTTCTTCGGTTTTAAGCGGGTCGCTGGGACCATATAATCTCAAGCCAGGGACAGATTCCAGAGTAGCGAGCAGAGCCTGATTGAGCTCTTGTTCGTATGCACCGATGGCGGTCATCGCTTTTTTGAGAGTCAGCGTGCGTCCCGTGTAATCCTTTTCAGGGAAATCATACTCCCCACCAAACTCATTCCCGATCCATTCAAAATACTCGATTGTGCCAAGAACACCAGCAATCCCCTCGTGGTTTTGCGTGCCTGTCTCAAATTTACTCGGCAGATGATTGCTCGCCGGACGCACTTTATAGGCTTTCAATTCCTCGAGTAAATTCTTTTTGCCATAGAGAACGCCCGCATGGGGACCAAAGTATTTATAGGGGGAGGAAACAAGAAAATCGGCATCAATATCCTGCACATCAATCACGCCATGTGGGGCATATTGGACAGCGTCCACGTAGATCATTGTGCCAGTTTCGTGCGCCATTTTGATGATTTTCTTGATCGGGTTGATCGTCCCCAAAGAGTTGGAGGCATAACCGACCGCGAGAAATTTTGGCTTCCGCACAAGGGCGCGCTGGAGTTCGTCGAGATTTAGCGTCCCGTCTTCCACATCGAAGCCGACCCAGTTGACGCTGGCACCACGATCTTCGGCGGCAAGCAACCAGGGGGTCACGTTTGCATCGTGGTCGAGGCGCGTCACGACAATCTCGTCACCCGCATCCCACATCCGAGAAATCGAACGGCTGAGATGCAGAGTCAGCGTGGTCATATTATTGCCAAAAACAATTTCTTCGGAGCTGGCGGCGTTATAAAAATCCGCCATTGCCTGATGCGCCTCGTCGAGTACGACATCCGACGCCGCACTGGTCGCAAATGCGCCCTCGTGATTGGCATTGCAATCGACGAGGTAGGCGGTCATACGGTCGAGACTTTGTTGGCAAATTTGCGTGCCACCAGGGCCATCAAAAAAGATGGCGGGGCGGGCAAGAGCTGGGAATTGAGCACGAATTTTGGGGATATTGAGAGACATATTTTCTCCTGAAAACTTGAAAAACGGATAGTAAATTTGTATACTTAAATTGTAATCGAGAAAAGGAGGTTCTGATGTTTAAGAATATTCTTTTGGGCGTTGATGGTTCCAAACACTCGTTGCATGCGGCACAAAAAGCGGCGGGGTTGGCAATTTGCCTGGAATCCGATATATGGATCGTCGTTGCCCATCCTACTGTCCCTGCTTATTTGGGCGAACCCAATTTTCAAGACGCAATTGTAGCCCGCCTGACAGAATCTAAAAAGATTATGGAAGAAGCGATAGAAGCTGTTGGGGAAATCCCTGGAGAAGTCCATACCGAAATTTTGGAAGGTTCTGCGGCAGAGGTGGTTTTGAATGTTGCCAATGTGCGCCATATTGACCTAATCGTAATGGGTTCGCGCGGGCACGGCAAATTGCGCGGTCTGCTTTTGGGCAGCCAGTCGCAAAAAGTTTTGCAGCACGCACCCTGCCCGGTGATGATCGTTCGCTAGGGTTGAAAGTTTAAGGTTCAAGATTGGAAGTTTTTTTCTGCAGACGCAAAATCTTCTGGGGTGTTTAGATTCCAGAATGTAAGCCCATCGGGGTTGAATACGGCGCTTTCTTCAGGCGAAAGCGCATGAACTTTGACTTGGTCGAACCACGAAATCACCTTCCATTTATCGGCATCCAGCGCGGCTTCAATCGGAGGGATACAAGCATCTCGGCGATAAAGGGCGTGGAGCGGCTCGTAACCATATTCCGTTTTTGGGATGACGATATCCGCACCAGACGTGACGATGAGCTTGCTTGCCGTTAAAAAGAATTGGTCGCTGGCAAAAGGCATATCACATGCCACTACCGCGACGAGATCGCCTTTAGCGGCAGATAATGCGGTATAGAGTCCGCCCAATGCACCGCGACCAAGCCTAAGGTCAGGGGCGAGACCCGCATCCAGAAAAGAATAATCTTCGGGGGTATTGGTGGTGACGATAATCTCATCCGCAATCGGGGCGAGTCTATCCATCAGATATTGAATCAAAGGAACGCCACGAAAAGGCATCAGGGCTTTATCTTTTCCCATGCGGCTTGATTTGCCGCCAGCTTGGATGGCGAGAGTTAGCATGGCTGTATTATACTCATTGTAGATAATTAAGCTTGTAGAAATCCTGAGAGCAATGCTCCGCATTGCGATTAGAAAAAACGAATAGTGAAAGGCTCTGAATATGCAAATAAAAGTTATTGTCCCTGCAACCACCGCCAATCTCGGGCCAGGATTCGATGCGCTCGGATTGGCTTTGAATTTATGGAATGAAGCGACCTTTGCCTGCACCAGTGATAGCAGCATTTCTGTCACAGTTAAGGGTGAAGGGGAGGAAACGCTCCCCAAAAATGCAGATAATGCCATCGCAGAAGCCGCGCTAATGATCTATGATCTGGCCGGAAAAACTTGCAAGGGCTTGAAGATCGACTGCATTAACCGCATCCCGCTTGGCTCTGGGATGGGCTCCAGCTCTGCCGCTATGCTAACGGGGATGTTGGGGGCAAATGGTTTACTGGGCAATCCTTTTACGGATGAAGAAATTTTGAAGCTGGCAATCGAAACCGAAGGACACCCCGATAATGTTGCTCCGGCAATGTTGGGAGGACTGGTGGCATCTATTTTGCATAAGGAGCGGGTCATCTCAATGAGGCTTCCGACCAAAGCCAATCGTGGTCCCATCCATGCGACTCTGGCTCTGCCCGATTTTGATTTTCCCACCAGTCAGGCGCGCGCAATTTTACCAAAAGATGTGACACGTGTAGATGCCATCCACAATTTGAGCCGTGTTGTTTTGGTAACAGAGGCATTACGAACAGGGAATATGGAATTGCTGGGAATCGCGATGAAAGACAGTTTACATCAACCCTATAGGCTAAAATTAATTCCGGGTGCAATTAGCGCGCTAAAAGCCGGGAAGGAAGCAGGCGCTTCAGCTGTCGCGCTTTCTGGCGCTGGACCCAGCTTAATCGCGTTTTCACCCAAAGAAGACGAGGCTATCGGTGCCGCGATGAAAAGAGAATTTAAAGCTGCAGGCTTGGGTGTACGCATTTTTGAGCTGGGAACAAGTTATGAAGGGGCAGAAGTGACGATTATATAGAAAAGAAGGGAAGTGATGAATTTAGACCAAAAACTCGATGCATTAACCGCTCACGGCACACTTTATGAAAAACTGGATGATAAAGCCCTGCGCTGTTTCGCGTGTGGGCATCGGTGCTTAATCCGTGAAGGGAAGCGCGGGGTTTGCCAAGTACGTTTCAACGTAGACGGTGAGTTACGCGTCCCGTGGGGATATGTTGTCGCGCTGCAAGCAGACCCGATTGAGAAGAAACCCCTCTATCATTTTCTCTCTGGCGAAAACGCGCTTTCCTTCGGGATGCTGGGCTGCGACCTGCATTGCGACTATTGTCAGAACTGGTTTACATCCCAAGCTATGCGAGACCCTGCATCTGAGCGTGCCGGGCAGCTGGTGCGTGAAACGAGCGCGGCGCAGTTAATCTCCTTGGCGCAACAAACTGATTCTAAAATTATCGCCTCTACCTATAATGAGCCACTTATCACGTCAGAATGGGCGGTAGAGATTTTCAGAGAAGCGCAAAAAGCGGGGCTAAAAACGGCGATGATTTCTAATGGGCACGCTACGCCTGAAGCTCTTGATTATCTAGCTCCTCATCTCGATGGCTATAAAATCGACTTAAAATCTATGCAAGATAAAAACTATCGACAATTGGGGGGCGTTTTGCAAAATGTGTTGGATAGTATCACCCTCGCCCACAAGCTGGGATTATGGGTAGAAGTCGTTACGCTGGTCGTGCCGGGATTCAACGATTCAAACGCGGAGTTGTGGGAGGCTGCCCGCTTTTTGGCAGGAATCTCCCCCAATATTCCGTGGCATGTGACTGCCTATCATCGTGATTATAAAATGGTGGAGAATGAGAACACATCTGTTGAAACACTCATCCGCGCGGCGGATATTGGGCGAGAAGCTGGGCTGAATCACGTCTACGCAGGGAACGCGCATGGGCTGGCAGGTGAATACGAGAGTACACATTGTTCGGTCTGTAGCAAATCCCTCGTCACGCGGCGCGGCTTTTCAATCCAAGAATATAAATTAACGAGCGAAGGAGCTTGTCCACATTGTGGGACAACGGTTGCGGGGGTGTGGACGAATAATCCCAAAGATGTCAGTTTGAATGGGCTAGGAATGCCAAGGTTGATTTAAAAGAAATATTAGCGTTTGATTAAATGTCGATCGTTTTGAAAGAGATATGACTCAAAATAATAGATGTGGACGATACTTTATCCAAACTATTATTTAAGGAGTAAGAAATGAAAGCCGTGAAAGTACAGTACACTGTAAAAGAGAGTTATGTTGCAACCAATAAAAAGAATATTGAGAAGGTGATGGCTGATCTGCGGGCGTTGAACAACCCGGGAATCAAGTACAGTGCCTTCCTGCTGGGTGATGGAAAAACCTTCGTTCATTTTGCCATGTACCCGGATGATGCGACTATGTCCATAGTGGGCGAATTGGATGCTTTCAAGAAATTCCGTCAAGCATTAAAAGAAAGCCAACCCGAAGTTCCGCCCAATGCAGAAGATTTGAATTTGGTTGCTTCTGCTTACGATTTCTTTGCATAAGGTATCTTATCAAATCGTCGGGGAATGGTTTATATGCCATTTCTCGACGATTTTTAATAGACAAAACTATGACTGAAAAAGAATTACTTATAAACGCTCAAGAGGGAAATATACGTGCTTTTCATACTTTGTTTTCTGAGTTTCAGCCCCAATTGAAATCATATTTATATCGACTACTAGCAGACCGAAATGATATGGAAGATATGGCGCATGATGTTTTTATTCTTGCCTTTGAAAAGCTCCCTCAATTTAGAGCGGAAGCAAGTTTGAAAACCTGGGTTTTTACAATTGCGACCAACCATGCAAAAAGGCATTTGAAAAATCAAAAACGATGGAACACAAATACCTTTGAGCTTACTCGTGAATTTGCCCATAATAATCCGGAAGCGATGAATAAGATTGATCATGCAAGCCAGTATTCACCTCATCGGGTTTATGAAATCCGAGAGCATATCGATTATTGTTTTACTTGTATTTCTAAAATGCTGACTCTTGAGCAGCAAATCACCTTGATATTGAAAAATATTTATTCTTTTAAGGTCAAGGAAATTGCAGATATTATGGGTGAATCACAAGGGGTAGTCAAACACTTACTGCATGACGCCCGAAAAACGATGATCTCGATTTTTGATGATACTTGTGCCTTTGTATCTCAAAAAGGGATTTGCAATCAATGCAGTGGGTTAAACGGAAAATTTAACCCCAAACAGGATCAACAAGCTGAATTGATGAAAATTAAAATGGTGAAAAATAGAGCAAGCTATAAGCGTGATGCGTTTTTTGACCTGAGAATGGAACTAGTTCAGGCGATTGACCCCTTGCACGGAAATGGAGCAGATTTGCACGAGGCTTTTATGAAGATTAATCATCAAGTCAATACATTATAGAAATGTGCACTTTTTTATAATCAAAACGCCGAGATGTTCATCTCGGCGTTTTTTCTGTGGGTAAATTTTCTTTCCTTTTAAAATCTCAACGACAAACAACTTAAACCACCATCCAATTTTTGATATTCAGAAACATCCACTTCTCTAATTTTGTAGCCAGCAGCCTCGATTGTGGCACGTGCCTTTGGATACCCTTTTGGCATGATCACCGTGCCATTCACCCAAATACAATTGGCGGCAGCAAGCTCGCCTTCATCAATTGCCAGAATGTTGAATTTCTGAAAATCCTCTTTTGCCAAAAACTCTCCGGATGCTATCAAATTATTATTTTCTAAATAAGCCAAGCCTGTCTTTAAATGCAGGACTTTTTTTAGCTCAACGGTAGAGCCACTCATTCCATATTTTTTAAGATACTCAATCATCTGGTCTGCGCCGCTCTGATTTGTTCTTTCAGATAGCCCAATATAAAAATGATCGCCCACTATCATAATATCGCCCGCTTCAACGTGTCCGGGCTCGTGGATTTCTTCGATATTGGTATAAAATTCTTCCAAGATATTTTTCATCGCAATTATTTCGCCCCTTCGCGAATCCGCGCCAGGATTTGTGATAATCGCACACTCGCGAGTTAACAAAGCCACATCCTCCACAAATGTAGAATCGGGGTATTCTTCATCTGCATCCAAGACCGTGACTTCCAAGCCGCATTCTTTTAACGCCTCTATATAATCTGCGTGTTGGGCGAGTGCCAATTCATGATCTGGGCGACCTAGATCTGCTGTACTGATTCCATTCACCATACTTTTTCCGGGCGTTCTAACAATTGCTTTTTTGAACATGCGATGGTTCTCCTTTATTATTTTCTCTCCTATATGAGAAGAGCGCGTATTAGATATTCTCTGGGATAGCTTCCTGCGAAACGATCTTGTTTCTAGTTTGCTTGGCGATATATAGAGCTTGGTCGGCGACCTCACAGAGGCGGTCTACATAGTTCTTGATAATTACCCTTTTCTATTATAAGTCTCAATGGTCCTATTCCCTGCTAAATCTAAAAACTCGAAGGTATAGGTATTGCCTGAGACGCAGTAATTAACATAGGCTTTTTTGCCATCAATCTGATATTCCAGAGAGTAAGATTCGTTCCCTAATTCCTGAAAATCGGTGATGATCGCGCCTTTTAGCGGCTGCAAATGTGGACGAATAGGTTGCGTTCGCGGCTGCGGCTCGATCTGTTCATTCTGGACGGTGACAATGCCGCGCATCCCACCGTTGATATAGGGGTAAGTATTCGTACCGTGATAATGGTAGAGCCCATTTGCGTCAAAATGACCGTTGAATTCATCTAACGTCATCATTGGTGAGCCATCGGGTTCTGTGGCTCCATAGATCGGGAAGCCATCTAGCGCAAAAGCGATGGGGGAATTTACACCGACAATATCTTGCAAATGGAGCGGGGCAACGTGATAGTGATAATCATCTGCACGACCAGAGTGCCCCCCATATTCATCCAGTTCTCCAGCAAGATAGGCATCATCGCCGCGATTGTTGAGGGCGTTGAAAATTGGCACTCCATTGGCTGCTAATGCAATCGCACCACGATAAAGATTGGTCTTAACCGAGACAGGATTATCGGCAATGACAGGGTTGAGCAGGATGCGCCAAGCATTATTCCCTGTATAGAATTGCGGCAAGGGGACTTGTTGTTGCCAGCTTTTGATGCCGATCATCAAGGGGTGATTGGGCATCCCATCGGATTCTACGTAGAGATATTGCTCATCTTGATAGGTATTGACTTTGCCTTCAAAGGCGTCGAAGCCCATACTATGCAAAACTTCTGATGGAGATGTTGCTGTTGCGAGGGGCGGTACCTGGGTTGGCGGTAAATGTGTATGTGTTGGCTGGGCTGTTGGATCGGGAGTAAGCAGAGCTTCATCCATGCCACAGGCAGTTATCAATGCGCTCCCCAACCCTAATGCAGATAATCTTAAAAAATCTCTTCGTGAAATTTTCATGAAGTTTCCTTATTTAGTTTTTACGTCATTATGACAGCGGCGGTTGAGTCTGGCGAAAAAGATCGCTTACTCAACCGCCGCTTTAGTTTAGACCTGCACTTTTTCTTAGGGTGCGTTAACTGTCATACGGCAGAGTACAGTGTTGTTCGTCTCGAGATCAGGTCCCCAGATGAATTGGGCAGATGAATCCCAGCGGATTTGGCTATATCCGTCTTTGGGGCTGACAGCGTTTTCTGAGTGAATTGTTGTGGCTGTCCAACCGCTATCATTGTAATTGGCGGATTTCCAACCCGAGGGTTCGCCCAAATCGGTGAAATCACAGAGGGCAGTACCGGCAACAGGGTTTGATGTTCTCTCACAACTTTTATCAAGCGGGGCTTCGTGGATGACGGTACAAGCCCAGTCTGAGCCGGAGACGGCAACGACATTACCTGTGCTCAATTCGGTGAGTTGCATGATGAAACCACCATCACCCATTTGCTGTTTATTGCTACCGATATATTCGAGACCAGTATCGTTTTCTTTGAAATCTTTCAAGATGAAGTTAAGTGTGAGCGGATAACTGGCTTCAAAGGTGACGCTTTCAGCGTTGAAAGAACGTTCGGTATTAATAGACACGCTATCTTCAACAATGAGAGCATCTTCAAGATAGGCAGCAAACCAATTATCTGCCCAAGCTTCAAGTTTGAAGGAAGAAGAACCGCCTGTGACTGCTGACGCACTTGTATCTATTTGTGTATTGGATTCAGTTCCCTGCGCAGGGGGAGAACCACCTTGACCGTCTTGAGACCCTCTAGCTGGAACACCCAGCGCATCTGTTAATTCCTGTTCAAATAAGCCGAGTTGTGCCGCAGCGGCAGCAAAGTCTGGTGGTCCTTGTCCTGGCTCTCCAACTGCGGACTTCAGCGTTTCTTCAGCAATGCCTAGTATTTCAGCGGCAGCAGAGAAGTCAGGTCCCGGAGGTCGGCCATCATCAAAGTTATTTGTGTTAGCATCATTTGTCTGATTTTCTGTAGAGGCAGTGCTAGAAGAGTTTGTATCCGTATTATTTGCAATTGATGTTGATGTATTTGATGCAAGTAATGCCACTGTCATCTCGACTTCATCATTAATTGCCTTATCGCCCAAATCGCTAAATAAAGAGCCTGAATTATAAGTAATATCATATAAGGTACGATCAAAAACAATATCTGCGTTAAGGGTGATGTTATTATTTCCCTCAACTACCTGAGCCAGAAACGCAATCGGGTTGCTAATGTCTTTTATAGTCAAATTACCATTAACCGTATATGCACCATTGCCTAGAGGAGCAGCAGAGAGAATATCTATTCTCGAAGTAGGATAATTCTGAACATCGAAAAAATCGCCATCTTTGATATGTGTCATCAAACGCGCGGCATCGTCTCCGGTCAAATTTTCATTGACCATGCTGGTCATATCCATCACGGCTGAGCCAGAAAGTAGCGTGCCATTATCTACGACAAAAGACCCTTCAAGAATATCAATTGAGCCATAATGCGAACCGCCGACTGCTTTCGATCCCAGCCAGCCAACAGTGGATGCGGCTGTATTAATAGTATAGCTGGTGCTACCTGCTACAGCCACATCTGAACTGGATTCATCAACTTGGGGAACAGAAGTCTCCTGCTCCTGCGTTTGGGTATTATTTTCCACTGTGGGAGCTTCAGTTTCCGTGCCTCCACATGCTGTTAACCCAATTGCGATTAAAATTACTACGAATATAAATTTAATTCTCTTACTCATAACTTTCTCCTATAGAAAGGGAAGAATTCTTCTCCCATAATCTAGCAAGAATATAAAATAAAGATGTTCAGAAGTTGTTTAGGTTTCTTTGGGGTTTTGCTTAGAAATAGGAAAGGAGCCCCCCTCAGTCCCCCAAAATGCCAAAAGCATGGAATGGGGGGGGGAAGAATAGAATTTCTCCCCTAAATTCGACAGCACTATCGTCGCATTTGGGGGAGGCTGGGAGGGGCAGGGGATAAACTACAAAA
Organism: Anaerolineae bacterium; assembly: GCA_018645405.1. Taxonomy (GTDB): domain Bacteria; phylum Chloroflexota; class Anaerolineae; order Anaerolineales; family Villigracilaceae; genus Desulfolinea. The sequence goes on from JABGOQ010000075.1 coordinate 40,686, forward strand.
TCTGTTAGAAGCAGGAAAAAAGCAAGTATCCACTTCTTGATGATTCTACTGCACCCACTGCTCGCTGTTTAGCGAGTACCAGCATCCAGAACAATACGGAAGCCGAAGTGATACCAAGGATGGCTAGAATCCTCAGGTCCACGATAATGCGCTAGGTTTCGGTTAGATACACGAGAATGACCCCATTCTCCGTTATACCAGTTTCCGCCGCGAACAACGTGATAGGTATTTCCATCTGGGGCGGGCGAACCACTATCTGGACCTGTCGGGTTATCCGAAGGACTTTCGGCATAATAATCACGCCCATACCAGTCGTTGACCCACTCCCAAGTATTGCCGGCCATATCGTATAAGCCATAGCCATTTGCACCATCTGAAGTCTGATAGCTTTCTTGGCTTCCTGCCCAATTAAAATCGGCTTTATAATGCAACTGACCATCATAAAAACCGACTGGCGTGGTCCAAGGTTGTGAACCAGACTCATAAGGGTCTCCTGAGTTCGGCCAATTTGCTTTGCTGCTATCATCATCGTCACCCCATGGGAAAATTGCATAGGGTTCATATAATCCACCACGACCTGCGTATTCCCATTCGGCTTCTGTAGGAAGACGGAAACCACTTTTTGTGAAATCACATTCCCAAGTGAGAAGATCATAACAGCCCTCATAGCCGTATTGGGCGCTCAACCAGTTGGTATAAGCTGCCGATCCGTACCAGCGAACACTGGTCACAGGATGATTATCACGATTATCAAGAACAGTAAAATTAGAGCCATCCCACGCAATGGGGCTATATTGAGAAGATTGGCTTGTCTGGAAATAAATTTCACTGCCACCTGTGCCGTAAACATCTCCATCACGAACTTCAATAGAACCAGCTATAAATGCTGAATTCAAAAACTCAACATACTGTTGGTTGGTGGTCTCTATGGTTGCCATACTAAAAGAATCAATAGAAACCGTATGGATGGGAACCTCGTCGTTGCCATGCTCTAATCCACCCAAGTCATGATGTTCGCCCATCTCGAACTCACCAGCGGGAATAAGAACCAACCCCTCGATCTCCACACTTTGTGTTGAAGTCGATTGGCTTTCCTCAGTATTTACATCATCAGATTGGCTTTCACTTTGCTCAGATTGGCTTTCATTACCTGAACTACGTTCTGGAGAACAGGCAAGCTGACTTTCTACCGTCTCACAGAGACCGGTTTCGGGGCCTTTTTCCCAAGTAAATTCACAGGCATCGCCTTCGTTCAGGTTTGTGCAGGCTTCTATGGATTCATCTGGAGGGGTGCGCCCATCAGAAGATTCTTTTACCTCCGCTTGAGTAGCAGGCGCATCGTCAATTTGCTGCGTATCTGCAATGCCCGCTGAACAGGATGATGTCAGTAAGGCTATGAGTAATAGCGTGTACAAGGTTTTGAATTTCATGTTTTTTTCCTTATTGGATTAATTCTTGGATACGCTTCGCGGCGTGCGTGTTTTGGGCTTGGGTGCCGTGCCCAGACATTTTTTTGGCGAGAAAGATGTTCACGCCAAAAAGATGCGGCTTGGCGGCATGCAAGTTAAGGTCACGTGCGTTTCGGCGCGAAGCGTTCATCCCATAGAATCGATCACTTATGAAGTGTTCCCGTTATCTAACTAAGATGCGTTGGTCAATCCGAACTGCAATATCATGCCCGAATGGGTATGCATCCAATTGGTTTTACAGAAAGAGGAATTCAAAATTCTGAATTCCTCTTGTGTATTCTTAGTTTTCGATGGTGCCCTGAGGGGTCAAATCCCTGCCAACCAACCCCGGATAATCAAGGGAGTAGCGATGAATTTTAAAGACCGCATTATAACTGTG
>JABGOQ010000039.1 GCA_018645405.1 Anaerolineae bacterium
GAGCAAGCCGGTGGCATGAGAGATGAGAAAAATCTTCAAGCCATTTTGCTGGGCGGCGCGGCAGGCAAATTTGTGCATCCCGACCAATTGGATGTGCGTCTCACCCAAGAAGATGCCCGTGCCGCTGGTTTGACGCTCGGCTCAGGTGCGGTTGTTGTACTCAGTGAAGATGTAAACCTAAAAGAAACTTTAGCGGATTTAGGACACTTCTTCGCTCATGAAAGCTGTGGAAAGTGTTACCCCTGTCAGCTAGGCACACAACGACAAGCCGAGATACTCGACCGTAATTTAGCTGGCTCGCCGTTAAATGGAGATTTCTCCCGTCTCGAAGATGTGGGCTGGACAATGACAGACGCCTCCCTGTGCGGACTTGGGCAAACCGCCGCTTCTGCTGTTTTAAGCGCGATGGAACATTTCCCTGAGCAATTCGGAGCAGAAAAATGAGCGATAAAATCATCCTAACTATAGATGGGCAAGAAATCCAAGCCCCGCAAGATTCCACTATCCAGCAAGTTTTGGAAAGTATCAATAAGCCCGCTCCCCTCATCTGTGCCCATGAAGCGACCACACCCGAAGGCTTGTGTCGGCAGTGTGTCGTGGAAGTAGAGGGCTGGCGCGTACTCGCTCCCTCTTGTGTGACTAAAATTAATGAAGGGATGGTCATCCACACCGCGAGCGAGCGCGTTATCCGCTCGCGGCGCACGATCCTTGAGATGTTGAACGCCAGCGTAGATTTATCCGAAGCGCCTGAACTACAAGAACAAATGGACGAGTTCGGCGCAGACCGTGAGCGTTTCCCACACGCAAAAACACGCGAACAAGAGGTGAAAGACGATAATCCCTTCTTTGTGCGGGATTACGAAAAATGCCTGATGTGTTGGCGATGCGTGCAGGCTTGCGGCGATGATATTCAATATACTTATTCCATCTCTGTGGGCGGACGTGGTTTCGAGAGCAAAATCTCGACCTTCTTTGATAGCCCTATGCCAGAAACAAGCTGCGTCTTTTGCGGCAACTGCGTTGCAGTTTGCCCGACGAATGCGCTGAAGAGTAAGACTGAGTTCTTCATGGAGCAGGGTTTGGATTATGATGAGATTCGGCGGGAGAAGCGAGCAGAGAAGAAGAAAATGGGCGGTGGGAAATGATTTCAAAAAACAATCGTTGGTTGAGTAGGCGATGCACTTCGCCATATCGAAACCAACAGGAAATAGAAATGTGGTTTCGATACGCCCCTCTAAAAGCATTCGGGGCTACTCAACCACCAGCAGATAGCAAGGATCAACCCCATGATTAAATCAGAAAAAATAATCCGCTCCACCTGCCCTTATTGCGGAGTCGGCTGTCAGGTTGACTTACAGATCAAAGATGAAAAAATCTTCCGCGTGGATGCACCTTTTGGCGTTGCGCCAAATTTCGGGCGGCTGTGTACGAAAGGTCGCTTTGGTGTGGACTATGTCCATCACCCCTCACGGCTAACCAAGCCGCTCATCCGCAAGGAGATCGGTACCAAGCCTCGCAAGGCAATTGGGATGGAAGGTTTCCGTGAAGCCACTTGGGATGAGGCTCTCGATCTGGCAGCGGAAAAATTCGTTGGAATTGTTCGCAAAAAAGGTGGGGATGCGATCGGTTCTTTTTGTTCGGCGAAGGCGACCAATGAAGATAATTATCTCTTCCAGAAATTCGTGCGCGGCGTGATTGGCACAAATAACATCGATCATTGCGCGCGGCTTTGTCATGCTGCGTCGGTCGCTGGGCTGCAAATCTCCCTTGGTACCTCGGCCATGTCCAACTCGATTGCCGAGATGAAAGACCTCGATGTCTTCATCGTTGCTGGCTCAAACACCAGTGAAACGCATCCCGTTATCAGCACATTTATGCGGGAGGCAGTCGTCAAAAACGGAGCCAAGCTGATCGTCGTCGACCCACGTCAAATTGAAATGACCCAGTTTGCCACACGTTGGCTCCGTCAAAAACCGGGCACAGATGTTGCTGTCTTTCAGGCGATGGCGCAGGTCATCATCCAGGAAAACTTATACGATTCAGATTTCATCCAAAAAAGGGTGGATGGTTTTGACGACTACGCCGCATCCATCCAAGAGAGTACGCCCGAATGGGCAGAGCAGATTTCGGGCGTGCCAGCGGCGGAGATTCGTGAAAGCGCGCGGCTCTACGCCAACGCCGAAAAAGCCGCGATCTACTGGGGCATGGGCATCAGCCAGAGCGTCCACGGCACCGATAATGCCCTTTCGCTCGCAAATCTCGCGCTGCTGAGCGGCAATCTCGGCAAAACAGGCACGGGATTGAACCCGCTGCGTGGGCAAAATAATGTGCAGGGATGCTCGGATGCGGGTGGCCTCCCGAACGTTTTCCCCGGCTACCAAAGTGTGACTGATCCCGAATCGCGAGCGAAATTCGAAGGTGATTGGGGCGTGGTGCTGAATCCCGAAGCTGGGTTGACGACAATGGAGATGGTTGACGCTGCCGAAAAGGGCGTGATACGCGGCTACTACGTGATGGGCGAAAACCCAATGATGAGCGAGCCAGATTTGCGCCACGCCCGCCACGTGATGGAAGAACTCGACTTTGTGCTCGTGCAGGATATTTTCATGAACGAGACCGCCGAATACGCCGACATCATCCTGCCTGCTACCAGTTTTGCCGAAAAAGAAGGGACTTTCACAAATAGCGATCGGCGCGTGCAACTCATCAGAGAAGCCGTACCAGCTCCTGGCATTGCTCGTAACGATTCAGACATCATCGCCGATTTAGCGCAACGTGTTGAAGAAAAATTAGGAAAAAAGACAACCGCAGGCTTTGAATTTGATTCAGCATCTTCTATTTGGGATGAGATGGCTCGTTTAACACCGCCTTTCCAAGGGATTACGCACGCTCGAATTGAGCAAGAAGATGGCGTCCACTGGCCCTGCCCAACCCCCGATCATCCCGGCACACCCTATCTATTTGCCGATACCTTCCCCAGTGGAAAGGGTCAATTGACCCCGCTGAATTATCGCCCCTCGCAAGAATTGCCCGATGAAGAATATCCGCTCCTGCTCTCAACGGGACGGGTTCTCTACCATTGGCACGGCGGCACGATGACCCGCCGCTCCAAACTGGACGATATTTACCCCGACCCGACAGTGGAAGTTCACCCCAAAGATGCCAAACCGCTCAATATCCACGCCGGTGACTGGATCAAAGTCCGCTCACGGCGGGGTGAGATTAAGGTGAAAGCCCTCGTTACCAAACGCTCCAGACCGGGGATGGTCTTCATCCCGATCCACTTTGCGGAGGCGGCCGCAAATGAGTTGACGCTTGATGCACGCGATCCACAAGCGAAAATCCCGGATTATAAGGTTGCGGCGGTGGTGATCGAGGCGATGTAATACGCCCCCTCCCATCCTCCCCCTAAAAAGGAGAAAACGATTATGGAATGTTGCCAATGTCAGGGAATTGAGAGTAAATTCGATCAGGCCTATGTTGCCAAGCAACTCGAACAGTACCAAAAAGAAGGTCCAAAGAAAACAGCCCTTCAATTAATCGAGGCCTTGCAAGCCGAAGATATACACGGACTAACTCTCCTGGATATTGGCGGTGGCGTAGGCGATCTTCAGCACGGATTGCTCAAATCTGGTGTGAGCAATGTGATAAATGCAGAGGCTTCCTCGGCTTATCTCGAGGCATGTAAGGAAGAAGCAGAGCGACAGGGACATGCCCACGATATACGCCACTTAGAAGGCAATTTTGTCGATATAGCGGAAGAAGTTCCCTCAGCAGATATTGTCACCCTCGACCGGGTGATCTGTTGCTACCACGATATGCCGCAATTGGTCAGTCTTTCTGTACAGAAAGCAACTCAATTTTACGGTGTTGTATATCCCCGCGATATATGGTTGATAAAATTATTCGTCCAAATTTATTATAATTTGCGTCATCGGTTACAAGGTGATCCAATGCGGATTTTTGTCCACTCTACAGAAGAAGTGGAGAGCATCCTGCGGGAAAATGGATTTATGCGCCACTTCCATCGTGAAATGGGAGTCTGGCAGGTTGTGGTGTTTAAGCGGCAGTGAACTAATCGGTGAAAAGCTTCAACAACAAAAGGAAAATATAATTATGATTTTTCTTCGTTTACTCCCCGTTATATTAAGCATTTTAATACTTGGGGCACACTATTTGAGATCAGGCCCTTTTATTTTTGTTCTTCTTGCGATCCTGCTCCCATTCCTGCTTTTTATTAGGAAAATTTGGGTTGCCCGCCTTATCCAAGTTGTACTCATTCTGGGTGCTCTCGAATGGGTGAGAACACTATTTGAACTTGTTGCCGATCGGCAAGCATTAGGAGAACCCTGGACGCGCCTCGCTCTTATCCTCGGCGTGGTTGCGCTCTTTACTGGGTGCTCTGCCCTTATCTTTCGTTCTAGTGCGCTCGAAGAGAGATATGAATTGACTCTTGATTCCCAATTATAAAGTTGGGGCGGTGGCGTTAGAGAAAGCGTGATAAGTGAAAGAGTCTTCCTGATAGGAAGGCTCTTTTTTCTACGGTAAAGGTGACTGTCATCTCGGTGATGCGTTTTGGCGTAAAACTCATCTTGTTCGCAGAGGCATGGTAGCCATAGTTGGTCTCGGAGATGACAGTCACCTGCCAACTCGTCACCAAACGCTCCCGCCCAGGGATGGTCTTCATCCCAATCCACTTTGCGGAGGCGGCGAATGAGTTGACACTTGATGCGCGCAACCCGCAGGCGAAAATTCCAGATTATAAAGTGAGTGCGGTTGCGATAGATAGAGCGTGATGAGTGACGATTGAGAAGTGAACAGCCTTCCGAGGTGAGGAAGGCTGTTTTTATTTTGTAATTCAATCTAGGTGATTTTCTACTATCAATTCACCTAAACAGTTTTTATATGCAAAGGAGGATTCGTGAAGTACATTAGAAAATACTGCAACACCATAATAGATGATTGAGAACACCACCCCTCCGCTATAAAATAATTTGGAGTGCCTGCCTTTAATATTTGTGGTTGATATCGAAGTATTGTGCTTAGAGCAAATGAAATCAAATAGCCTGATAATAAAGGATGCCATTTCAGTTTTTCCCCCGCAATATTTATAGTTGGAACAAAAATCCAATAAGGAAAACCTGGATCGCTATCAAGAGAAGGAATAGCAAAACATCCAAGATACTTGAGAGCATCTTTTATTACCTTTTGCATAGTTTTCGAAAGATCATTGTCTTGATCTGTTACTCTCACAGGAGATCTTACCAAATCTCCATCCATAAGATGCCTAGCAGGTAATCGAAGAGCTAATAACCATTCACTTTTATCTGTATCAGATATTTCTGCATTGTCGATTCTTTCCATTCCCCAATTCTCAGTATGGGCAATCAATTTATCAGAGCTTGATTTAGGGACAAGCACTTCATACCAGATCTTTTGACTCGTTGATCGAAGCAAAGAGCGAGCAGCAAGCAATTCATGCTCAACACCATATAGTTTTTGCCACTCCGAAGAAATCGCCTGACTATGTCCTGCAATATCACCAACTGAAATTTCTGTTCCACCACTAAAAGGCCACTTATCTCCTGTAATTACCTTGTACAAATGTGCAAACACATTGTTATGCAACCTATACTGTGGAGGAAACACTTTTATCTTGTAATCAAGCAAAGGCAAATTTTCCTGTAAATCTGCTTGTAAACCATGAAAAATCGACTTTTCATTCAAAGCCCGATAAGAAAATTGGCGTTTAGATACAAGTAATGCTTTAGCTAAATTCAAAAAACTATAATAGACCTCTTGCATAAGTATGTGATAATAGGTAAATGAGATATCAAGATATAAGAACTTGGAAAGATATAGATTTCAAACGGCTCACAGGTGTTCAACCAAAAACCTTTGCAAAGATGCTGGCTGTTCTGGAAAAAGAACTCGGCAACTTCGGTCGTCCACCCAAGTTGAGTCGAGCAGATCAATTGCTGATGACCTTGATGTACTGGCGAGAATATCGCACCCAATTTCACATTGCAGGCTCCTACGATATCAGTGAATCCACTGTCTGTCGTACGGTCAACAAAGTTGAAGATGCTCTTATACGTTCTGGAGAATTTCGTTTGCCAGGTAAAAAAGTACTCCAGCCAAGTGATACTCTCATAGAAGTTGTCCTTGTGGATGTTAGCGAACAGGCGATTGAACGCCCGAAAAAAAGCAAAAACGCTATTAGAGTGGCAAAAAGAAGCGACATACCCAAAAAGCACAAGTAATTATTCGTCAAGGCACGAT
>JABGOQ010000177.1 GCA_018645405.1 Anaerolineae bacterium
TAAAGTGGACGACATAAAACGGAATCAGTGGATTGTTTCACCGGAATCCGCACTACGGAAGAATTTGGGTCAACACGCAAGGCGAAGGGAACCTGATTGGCAGGGCAAGAGGGTTGTAGAATCTTTGGGGGGGTGGTTAAACGGAGGATGATGACAGGCATAATTAGCGTCATCAACGTTAGCACGCCTGAAAGGAGAACGACACCGGCTTTCTTATCATCTATCCAGATTTTCTTTTTTATTCCGATGGATGGTAGAGCTACAGCTACCAATGCAAAAAAGAATGGCATTGTGCTGGCGTAGAATCGTTTCCCGCCATCAACAGGGGGGAGAAAAGTGATTGAGAAAAATATCCCGATAAAGCTTGCTAGAAGAAGGGCAGAAATTGGCTTTTTGATGTTTTTTTTGGAGCGGATTATCCCCCCAAAAAGAAAGGCAATACTTATTCCCCAAAGGGTGATATCAAGCCACTTGGTTTTTGAGCCCAAAAAGCTGAAGATGCCGCTATCTCCGTAAATGAAAAAATCTCTATAAGCTTTTGCTGTTCCGATGACTAGACTTAAAGGATGCTCTCGAAAAAAGTCAATAGAAGAAGCCATGACAATGGCGGGATCTCTGGTGCCAAGGTCTTTAATTGCCCGATTCCAGCCAGTACCGCCATGAATTTGCCCATAGATGGTGTAGGCAAAATTTCCAAAACTGTAGTTGCCTGGTTCTACTGTAAAGCGGGCATAAAGGGTGTTGACGATTAGATAGGAGAGAATGAAGGTTATAAAAATAATTCCGAAGTTGCGCCAGGAAAAGCGCGTTTCTCCTCGAAAAATCCAACCTGCCCACAGAGCCAGCATGGGGAAAATAAAAAAGGCGCCAGCTCTTACACTAACAGCGAGCATTAAAATAAAAATAGCAAAGACAAGTTTAGAGAGTTTCTTCTTTTCAGCAGATTGCCAAATAAGAATAAACCCCAAATTGCCTAGGATTAAACCAAGTACCTCTGTATGGAGAAATCCGACTTGGGATTGGGCATAAAGAAAAGAAAGACTTAAATAGAAAGCAGCAGGCAATATCCCGAAGGTAGTACGCAGTTTCTGGGCGGAGAGATAACTGGTAAACCCTAATAACGCGACAAGGATGGCAATAGTAGCTTGGAGATTCTTTCCTGTGTTCAGTAGCAATGAAGCAATAAACCCCGGAAAGAGAGGCCGCCCTGCTGCTTGCAGGCTGTACATGGGGAGTAACCGCCCATCAAGGATGAGGCGTGCTCCGTTGTAATAATAGTAGGCGTCTTTATAAGGTAGCAAGCCCCCGATAATCTTGTTATCAGAGAAACCAGAAGACCACATAAACGAAAGCGGAAGAGCAAATAATGCCATTGTCAGGCAAAGTCCCGCTAACCAACCCCAATACCCTTTTAATTGAAAACTTAGTGCGTATAGAGTGAAAACAAGAAAAAACAGGAGAGGGGAATATGCCCAAAAGAATCGCGTAAAAGAAGAAGGGATTGGACTAAGCAAAAGAAAAATAAAAAGAAATGATGCAATTAGCAAACTTGCAAAATAACGATAAAAATACTGACTACCCTTCATAATTTTAATTACTCAATCTGATGTAGGTGTGCTTGTGATATCTGGTGTATTTGTTGGCCACGGCGTATAAGTTGCCCCAAGTGTAGGACGTGGTGTTGATGTAGATGGAGGAGATAGCGTGGGCGTATTGGAAATCGCTGTCGTGGAAAGAGGCATTGGCGTTGATATGAGAGTCGCTGTTGGTGTTGGCGTAGTTGGGGGCTGTAGCATATACCAGGCAAAGCCAATCACGACAGAGAGTGCGAATAAGAAGGCAATCACGCCACCAACAATCAATGCCAAGGGCGGTTTACTTTTATTTATTAGGCCTTTTCCTTTTTTAGGAACAGATAATAAAACGACTGTAATATTGTCGTGTCCGCCACGCTGATTGGCGGTATCGACCAGTTTCTGTGCAGCAGCTTCAAGGTTTTTCGAAGATCGTACAATCTCCAAGATTTCGTCATTCCAGACTAAATCTGTCAAGCCATCGCTGCATAGAAGTAAGCTATCACCTGCCTTCAAACGAAGGCCTTGGTTTTTTCTCTCAGCTTTTCCTTCTTCATCATCAGAATCAGCGTGTAAACGGAGCCTGAAATCTACTTCGGGAGGATTCTGTCCGCCAACATATTGACGAATTACATGTGCATTTGGATGGTCACGTGCTTGCTCAGGTGTCAGGACGCCCTTATCTAAAGCCTCCTGAATCCAGGTGTGGTCAGTGGTTAATTGCTGAATCACCGCGCCGCGCATTAAATATAGACGTGAATCTCCAACGGATCCCGCATATAAACGGTTACCAACAATCCATGCACAGACACAGGTTGCACCCATCCCTTGCTTTTTCTCATCTTTTTCTGAAAGATTTGCAACGGCCTGGTTTGCCCCCTCAACAGCTTCTTTAATACTTTTCAAAGGGTCTTCGGTATCACCCTCTGCAATAGCCTGGCTAACATAATCTACAACCATTTCGGCAGCGATTTCTCCTGCGAGATGACCACCGATTCCGTCTGCAACAATTGCAAAAAGGGTCGGAGTAGAATCGTCTTCACCAAGGAGATAAGAAGAAATCGCATAACGGTCTTCGTTATTCTTCCCCTTTTTCATCCCCTTATGGCTTTGGGCGGCAACAAAAAGATGCGCTCGTTCAGCAGGAATCATGATACCGCCTTCTCTACAACGATCTCAGCCTTCTGCTTTTTCAGCGGCTTTGCTGTTGTAAATTGATAGCGTAACATCCCAAAATGGATCACATCTCCGTGTGCCAACTCTTTTCCGATCTGATCAACTTCTTCAAAATTGACCCATGTCCCGGCAACAGACTCTTTATCGGAGACGATAAATCCTCCCGCTTCATTTTGACTTAGCTGGGCGTGGAGTGGTGAGATGGTGGGATGATCGAGAACGAACGCGACCTTAACAGGATCAGTGCCAAAGGAAATTTTTTCGCCAGTCAACGGGATCGGTTTCCCCGTGCCCGAATTTCCATTACCGTTTAAACGTGTTAAATAGGCAGAAGCCCTTACGCGTTGTTGGCGTGTTGTCCAGCCTGGCAAAGGGATTCTTCGTTTTTGGTTATCTTCATTCTTTAGTGCAGGGATGGGTTGCGAGACAGGGTCGAAGGAGGCTTTTTTCTCTTTTCGTCGCGTAGCAAATGTACGGATACCGCGTCTTCCGCCGACCAAGAGGATCGCCGCGAGAAAAAGTCCGGCCAACGTGACCACGCCTATTGTAAGGGCGAAACTATTCCGTCCAAAAAAGGCGAGCATCCCTGTTGGGGGTTGCACAAGAGTCAGCGTGAGCGGAACGCCCAAGCTCATCTTTGTTAATCCCAGAGAATCTTCTACTTCGATTTGCAAAGAGTGTTCGCCACTGCTGAGATATTCGCTAATATCCCATTTGAATTGGTTGAAAGGGGGCGAGGTGATTTCGGTGACCATTTCATCATCTACAAAAAGTGCGACGCGCGTGATCTCGCGCGGATGCCCATCTGGAAATTCGATGAGGATATCTATGGGCTGTTCTATAGGGAATAATAACTCTGTATTATAAGGATCGTCTTCGGGGGCTTGGCGCACGATTTGTGAAGGCGGGGAGAGGAGCATTGGGTTTGGCGGCTGGATTTCGACCGAGAAACTCTGCTCGGTGGAGAGAAGGTTGAGGTCTCCGAAATGTACCTGTGCTACCAAGTTATGATTACCGCCCACGGATAATTGCGATTCATATTTGAAAGTATATACGTGCCGCAGGTGGGAAAAATAGCTTTCAGGGTCTGGGAGGGTTTCTATGCCAGAGAAGGCAAAGAAATCTCCACCAGTTTGGATGGCTAAAGATTTCAACGCGTTTGCACTAAAGTGGACAAAATAAGCGTCCGAATCGATGAACCAAACATTGACCCGTGTTCCCAGAAGAGCGGCGCGTTGGGCTAGTTTTTCTAATGTGTCAACGGTGGTTTGGTCGGGGAGGTGCGGGGTGAGGAAGAGAATGCTGCGTTTCATCCCCGCTTGTGAGCCTTGTTGCCCTTCAAGGATGTCTAGCGCAAAGGATAGAGATTGCAAGTTGGGGACTGCAGCGCGGGCATCGGGTTGATAGGAAACAAAACTATTGCGCCATTCACTCGGTGTTGTATTAACGAGAATGGGGTCTGTGGTGGCAACAAGGCTTAGTTCATCTTGTGGCTCAAGCGGGCGAGCTTCTGCCCATAGGCGCAAGGATTCGACGACACGTTCGTAGCGTGAAATGCCGAGCGTATCTCGTGTATCCATTGGTGGACCAGGGTTAATGGCAACAACGATTTGCGCGCCGACTTCTTGCTCGGTCAGCTCGCTGATCGGGATGGGGTTGCCATCCTCCTGTGCGGTGAGATTTGCCGCGTCTATAGCGGAAACAAATTTACCATCCGCGCCGTAGACGTCCAAGAGAGCGGTAATTGTGGGGAAGGATTCTGCATCCACATTAATGATCTCCGCCCGCGCAGATTCCTGCGCGCGGACGTGAAATCCGCCTGCCAAGAGGAGGGCTGTTATAAAGATTGCAGATATGACTTTACGCATATTCTATAATTGTATCTTCTTTTGGGATTTCTGGGGTTTGTTCTGTGATTTGAAGATAGAAGAGAGTCCAGACGGCTTGAACGTAAGTGGTGAGGATACCGTTGGCAACGAGAGAGATGGGCAAATAGGCGACAATGCATAAGCCCATGAAGATGAGCGGTTGCATGGATTGGGCACCATCTAAAACGAAAGCGATCATACCCGGGACGACGACGATGAGAATGGGTAATGCGATGATGACACCGACAACAGCAGAAATGATGAAGAGGATGATCGCGATTAAAATGAGATGCCCGAGATTGCTTTTGAAAACTTCCCAGCCACGCATAAGAGATTCTGAAATCCCGCGGTCTTCAATGATCATTGCGTTTTGGGCTTGTTGAACGATCATTCCAAAAATAAGGGCAAAAAGAAAGAGACAGCAAAATATAACGCAAATTGCGGGAATAAAGCCGACGAGGAATTCTTCTGCGATATTGGCATTATCTGCGCTTATGGCTACGAAAATCCCTGCGCCGACAAGCCCTACAATGACAATAATAAAGGGGAGGCTGACGAGGAAATTCATCCCGAAGAATCGCCAAAAACGGGATGTGCCATCTTTGAAGAGTTCGCCAAAGCTGAGGCTTTCTGCGCCTACTTCGGCTCTGTAGATTCCGCTGATCAAGCCAACTCTGCCTATGGTGCTCAGGAAGGCTGTCAGGATAATGAGCAGTAGGATAAAAACGATAAGCCCGATGATTACAGCCGGTTGCGCTAGAAAGGTGAGCGCTTTATCGCTAAATTCGATCAGCTCTGGGGGCATTCCGTCCATATCTTGCGAAGTATTTGCGTTGCTGCTCCCACCATTATTGCCATTTGAGCCGCATCCTGCAAGGATACCGAAAATCCAGAGGACTTTATATTTCCATGTGATTTTCCAAGCACGAGTGAGGGCGTATCCATAATCCATGATTTACTCCTAATCTTCAGAAGGTTCAGCGGTGATATTGAGATAGGTCAACATCCATGCAGCGTTGGCGTAGGTTAATCCTAACCCTTGAATCAAACTCATGACGGGAATGAGAATAGCCATAAGAATTGCAAAGGGCTGGAAGAAAGTACTTGGGTCGGGAATTGAGTTTGTCATATCTGCTGAAAAAATAAAGGCAAATTGTGCCACTTGCATTGGGAGCATAACGATCATGGTCAAAACCCATTGAACAAAGACGAGAATAATTCCCATCAATACCAGTTGCCAGAATTTTTGCTTCATCACTTCCCAAGCATGTTTGAGTGCGTCAAAAACCCCCACATCTTCTGCGATGACGGTTGCCATGGCGAGCGAGGCGTATAGATAGGCGATAAGCTCTAAGGGAATAATGAGCAAGAAAAGGGGCATCAAACAGATAAAGCCAAGCCCAGCGGTGACTGCCCCCACCAGGGCACCAAAAAACATGATGATTCCAAAAAAGGCGAAGATCAGAAAGAAAACGAGAAAGAATACGCCGAAGACTCGCCCAAGATAGGGAAGGGTGGCTTCCCATAATTCATTAAAAGAAATTGAATCTTCTCTTTTTTCTAGATCGAAAGTCCCTTTCAAAACACCCGCAAAGCTAAGCGCCATTAATGCATAAGAAAGTATTGTGAATGCAAAAATAGCGACAATAAATAAAATAA
>JABGOQ010000178.1 GCA_018645405.1 Anaerolineae bacterium
TTTTTTATTAGTTATTCGGTGATTTACCCTCACCCTCCGCCCTCTCCCTTTAGGGAGAGGGGACTGTTCTTCCCCCGCTTGCGGAGGAAGTTAGATGGTGGTTTTTTTATACAAGCTCTCGCACTTCTGATGCAGTACCACAGCTTAATGCTTTCTTCGCTAAAATTTGTGCTTCTTCATATTTCAAAACACGCACCTGCGCTTTGACGGTCGGGATGGCGGGCACGGTGACGCTTAATTCGTCCACGCCCAAGCCGACGAGAATGGGAACGGCTTCAGGGTCTGCGCCCAGTTCGCCACAGACTCCCACCCATTTTCCGGCTTTATGTGCGGCTTGAACGGTGGTATTTATCAGGCGCAGCACCGCTGGGTGCAAACCATCCGATTTGCCTGCCAGTTGCGGGTGCATCCTGTCCATTGCCAATGTATATTGTGTGAGGTCATTTGTGCCGACCGAGAAAAAGTCCACGTGTTCGGCAAAGACATCTGCCATGACAGCCGCTGAGGGCACTTCGATCATGATTCCCATTTCAACGGGGTCTGTACCCAACTCGGCACGAACTTCTTCTACGAGGGCACGCGCTTCATGCCATTCTGAAAGATCGGAGACCATCGGGAACATGATTCTCAATTTGCCATATTTTGTCGCTCGCAGCACGGCTCTAATTTGCTCCCGCAAAATTTCAGGGCGAGCCATACAAAGCCGGATGCCACGCACACCCAAAAATGGATTGGCTTCTTCCGGCATCTTGATATAGGGCAAAGGTTTATCACCTCCAACATCCAGCGTACGCACGATAATGGGCAAACCCTGCATAGTTTTGGCAATATCTCGGTAGACGGCAAATTGCTCTTCTTCTGTGGGGGGGCTGATGCGTTCCAGGAAAAGGAACTCTGTGCGGAGTAAACCAACGCCTTCTGCGCCAGATTTCATCGCATCTTGCGCACCTGCCACACCGCCGATATTGGCTACAATTTCAACCCGATGACCGTCTACTGTAACTGCCGGGTCGGTGGCTTTTTGTTGCGCTTCGTGGCGCAGTTTTTGCCCCGCTTGTTGCAAAGATTTTGCCTGAGCAATTTCATCTTCTGTGGGGTCAAGTGTCAGGAGACCGGTATCACCATTCAGGATAACGGTGGGACCATCACCCAAAGTCAGGATGCGCTCCCCAGCGCTGACTATGGCTGGCAAGCTCAGGGCACGAGCGATAATCGCCGTGTGGGCAGTAGGTCCGCCGCTAGCGGTGCAAAATCCCAAAACTTTATCCCGATCCAGAGATACTGTGTCCGAGGGCGACAAATCATCGGCAACAACGATCACGGGGTGGTCGGGGAAGCGGATGGCGGGACCATCCACGCCCACCAGAATGCGAAGTACTCGGTAGCCCACATCGTGCAAGTCAGCTGCACGGGCTGCCAACAAGGGGTCATCTAACCCGGCGACCATCTCTGCACGGGCATCAATGGTCGTTTGCCATGCAAAAGCCGCACTCTGCTTTTGATTAATTTTCTCCAAAACGGCATCGAGCAATTCAACGTCATCCAATAATTCCAAATGAACATCAAAAATAGCGGCTTCGCTGCTGGCATTTTGCGCCAGCATTTGGGCGTGCAAACGCATCACCTGCCCCTTAGCCTTCTCGATTGCCTCCTGTAGTTGATTTTTTTCTTCAGATTCGCTCTCAAAGGTTTCTTCAACTTTGATTTCTGTACGTTTGAGATGATAAATAGGTCCGATGGCGATCCCGGGCGCACCTGCAATGCCCTGGATCATATTCTCAGGAAGCGGCGCATCGGACTCGTTTTGAGCTTGCTTCCCTTTAATTGGTTTTTCTTCTCCTTGAGCAGTTTCCGTTTCTGTAGCGACCTGCTCAATGAGTTCTTCTTCGCCCAAGCCGCCTGCAATCGCTTCTTCTATAGCAACGATTGCGGCATCTTCATCTTCGCCCTCTACTTCGATGCGAATCCCGCTACCGCTCTGTACGCCCAAAGTGAGCATCGAGATCAGGCTTTTGGCATTGGCTTTTTTCTCACCATGAAAGACCCGAATATCAGATTGATATTGCTTGGCAAGATTTACAAAAATTTTCGCTGGGCGAGCGTGCAACCCGGTCGGGTTTTGAATAACGATCTCTAATTGCTTCATAAAACAACCTTTTAGCTTTGTTGCCAGAGGTCTCTAAGCTTCTTCTTCACTCAATGCAGACAGGATCAGTTCTGGGTCAGTGGTATTGATTAGTTTTTGGACTAAATCTTCATCTTCAACTACTTCTGCTAATTTAGCCAAAACGCCTACATGCTCATCAGATGTAGCAGCAATCCCAATGATGAGATGAGCCATTTCGCCATCTTCCCATTCCACACCTTCGGGAAGTTGCAAAACGGAGATAGCCGTCTGAAAGACATCGTCTCTATTCTCATATTGCCCATGCGGAATAGCAACACCATTCCCTAAATAGGTAGACATGGTCTCTTCACGAGCCAGCATCCCATCTACATAGGCAGCTGCGACACAATCGCTTTTTACAAGCAATTCACCAGCTTTTTGAATGGCTTCTTTTTTCTCTGCCGCAGTAGCTTGTACCTGAATTCGATTAAGCTCTAATATCGCCATTCTCTACCCCTCTGTGGATACGATTTCGCTGCCGTCTACAAAAGCTTGTACCAGCTTGTCAAATGCGGGATCATTCAGGAAGTGATTAAAGGTCACCACGACTGCATCCGGCACTTTACCACGAACAACTTTGGCCAAACCTTTATGTACAATCACAACCTGGGCATTTGCCGGGACATCACGTGCAGGTTTGTGGATCACTTTTACGCTGGTTACATTCGCTTTTTTAAGTTTCTTTTTGAGCGAGTTTACACTCATTAAGCTGGACCCCATACCGGCTTCACAAGCCAGAATAACCGTACTTACTTCAGATGCGAGAATTGAATTTGCCATGAGAAACTCCTAATTAGTTGAAGAGAGTGGATAAAAATAAATAATGATTACTTTGCGAGCGGCTGAGCGAAGTTCAGTTTGACGAAACAAGTTCGCCTTTGGATTTCGTAGAAAGTGATAGGCTTCCGAGAAAGAAGCCCATCACTTTCTACCTGTTTTTAATTATCCAAGACCTGGCACTGCTGCGCCAACTTCTTCTTCCTCTTCGTCTTCTTCTTCACGAACAGGGCGAACTTTCAAAAGCAAGGAACCAACCAGGAAAGAAACCACTGCGCCGATCAGGACACCAGTGAGAACGGCGAAGTGTTGTCCCTTGGGGATCACTGCCAAATAGGCGAAGATCGAGCCTGGTGAAGGTGAAGCAACCAAGCCAGCATTGAAAATGGTGAACCACAGGTCAGCAGACAAACCACCAGCGATCATAGCCAGAATCATGATGGGATGTGCTAAAACATAGGGGAAATAAATCTCATGAATACCACCAAGGAAGTGTATAATCATGGCGCCCGGTGCTGAGTCTTTGAGTAAGCCCTTACCCGCAAAGTAAAAAGCTGCAAGGAGACCTAGCCCGGGTCCTGGGTTTGTTTCGAGCAGGAAGTGAATGGCTCGGCCAGTCTCTTCAGCTGCAGCTGCGCCCAGCGGGGTTAATACGCCGTGGTTCAAGGCATTATTCAAGAACAAGACTTTCGCCGGTTCAATGACAATGGCGGCGAGAGGGAGCAATTTTGCATTGACCAACCAATCTACCAAACCACCAGCAGCGTTGCTGATCGCAGTCAAGATCGGGGACATGGCATAGTAGCCGAAGATGGCGACAATAGTTGCCAAAATACCAGCCGAGAAGTTATTGACCAACATCTCAAAACCAACGGGGACTTTGTCTTCAAGCGCATCGTCAACCTTTTTGATCAGCCAACCGCCGAGGGGTCCCATGACCATAGCACCCATGAACTGCGGGACGTCGGTTCCGACAATAACGCCCATAGTTACAGTTGCACCAACCACACCACCACGTACGCCGTGGATCATCTTACCGCCGGTATAACCGATCAATACTGGCAGAAGCGTCACGATCATCGGTCCAACGAGTTCACTTAATTGCTCGTTGGGTGTCCATCCTGTGGGGATGAATAAAGCCGTGATCAAGCCCCAAGCGATGAAAGCTCCCAGATTGGGAATAATCATCCCGGCTAAAAAGCCACCTAACCGTTGCATCTTTTCTTTCATAACATATCTCCTTATGATTTGTTTAGCGGAATCTTCCGCTATATGAAAAAGGGTGGGATTTACTCCCGATTACAAGTAACGGTCGGAACGTTACCGTGTAAACAAAATTGGGGATGAGATCAAGTCAGGTATTCCGTAATCGCTTCCACGTCTTCTGGTAATAAAAGTGGATGTACTTGAATAACATCAATCTGCTCGCTGATTTCTTCTGCCAAGGGGACTGTGGTGATAATTAGATCGGCCTGGGCCATTCTTTCAGTATTTAGCTCTCGCATGGAAACGACCTTTAGTGGTCCAAGACGCGGAAAACGAGCTTCAAGGCGAGCAACTAAGAGTTGGGCTGTAGCCATACCACTGGGGCAAACAATAATTACCTGGCGGAAGCGATACGGGCGAATGCGAATACGCGCTGCTCGCAATAAAGCCGCTATATTATTGATCTCTGCTTCAGGTAATTTCACAGATGTATGTTTATTAATCAGGGCTGCCAATTCATTGGCGATCTCATGTTCAGATGTATATTTTTCAGAGAGGCTTGTTGCCGGAGGCGGAGAAGGGTGCCATAAATCAAATTTTTGGCGCAAACAAGCCGGAATAACGTGGTTGACAATGCCATCGTGTAAGGTGCGGTCTTGCTCCATCTCCGAGGTTTCATAAGCATTAACAATATGCTCCATGACTTCCCCCATCACCTCGCTAAAGGCTGCATCCAGTTCCAAATCGCCGGGCCATCTTTCGTTGCGCGGTGCTGCCAGAATGTGCATTGCAACGCCAGCAATATCTGCATCTCCCCACTCTGGGCTTAGCCGCCATCCCAAACGTTTTGCAACCATCTTTGCCACATTCCAAACAGGTAACTTTTTTAGCCACACAATATCACCGGGATTCACTTCCAGATGGTGTCCTTCTTCAATTCGATCTGTTTGGATCGCAAAAACCAAAGCCAAATGCAAAACAGCATCATCAGTGAAGCGCCCGCCTAATTGTGCTTCGGCATAAGCAACTTGTGCAAATACACGTGCCATATTCCATTTTTGGATGATCGCATCGCTCTGCTCTACCAGAGACAGCAAAGCGGAGTCATCATGCAAAGAAAAAACGATCCCTTTTGTATGCGTGATTTTTGTTAGTGGTCTATCAAAGGGCGTTTCCCCCCACAATAAAGCAGCGATCAACTCTTGGCGGACGTTTTCTCTTCCATTCAGTTCTGTGCCAAAATTTGGACGGCGGACCAAGGTCATTCCATGTTGACTGGTCCATTCAGCAATGACATCCAAATCTTTGATCGTCGTAGAGCGTGAAACCTGCCCCAAACTCTCCAACTCAGCAAGAAACATTGGGCTTTCTGCAATAAGCAAGATCAATGCCAATAACTGCTGGCGTTGTCCTACAGAAAGAATAAGTTGCATTTCTGTGAGTGAAGCTAAATTTTGAAGTATTTCTTCTTTTTCTTCTACAGAGCAAATTAGTGCTATTCCCACCCCTGGCGTAATTTCGAGTTCAGTATTGTGTCGAAACAACCAGTGTTTTACCCCTTTTAGCCCATAATTAACCTGGCGTGGAGTCAGACGAGTCTTCGCAGCCAAATCTTCTGCTCCCATTGGGGCATCAGCTTTTAGTAATGCTCTTAACAAATCACGTTGCCGGGTGGTAAGGGCGGTCATATCTTTTCCGTTTTTAGTTTGGGAAATAATAAAACTTTGTATTGATTTACATTTGTCATTATACAGGTGTATTTTCTGGAAACAAATTCAATTATCGCATCTTTTTTTTAGATAGATATGACAAAGGTAAACAAATAGACGATAAGTTTTATGAAACATTTGCTTCTTAGGTTATTTGCGTCTTGGTCATATGGATGTTATTTTCTCCCTATTCAATGCTAAATCAGAGGGGCGGCGATTCGAGTCCAAGATGAGGTGCTTTTGAGCAAGAAATGCCTGATGGCATTTTATCTTTCGCAGAAAACATCTTGGTCCAAGTGACTCAAGGTGTTTGTCTTTTACTGCGTAGGGTTGAGACGATTAGAGCGCACGGTTCACATCCGTGAGGTCATGGGTTCGAGTCCCTTCGCGCCCA
>JABGOQ010000140.1 GCA_018645405.1 Anaerolineae bacterium
AGAATTTATGCCGATCAACTGCTCTTTTCTTAAACTGTCAGGTGACTAGAAAAATCTCTCTCTTCAAGAAATTGATGAGGCTCTTAAGGGCTTGCTCAAAAGAGGCTGGCTAAGAGAAGATGGGGAAAATTACACACTTTTACAACGAAAACGCTCAGGAAGCCAACAACATGAAGAGTGATTTAACAAATAGCACCCTCTTTCGCGCGAAAGATATTGAAAAAGCACTTACTGCAATAGAAAAAACCATCCAAACTCTTTCAAAATAAATTGAGATGAAGCTCTCGTGACCTTTAGTTTGCTCCCGTTAAAAAAACATCCGTTCAAATTGAACGGATGTTTTTCATCTTTTCAGAACAAAACAATCATTTTACAGGGCTAGTAAGGACATAAACTCAAAAGCAAGATTTGCTGCCAAAATTGAAGTAATATCTCCATGATCATATGGAGGGCTCACTTCGACCAAATCAAAGCCCACGATATTCAACCCCTGTAGTCCGCGCACTAACTGCAATATTTGGTAGCTGGACAAACCACCAACTTCTGGCGTGCCGGTTCCAGGCGCAAATGCGGGATCAACCGCATCGATATCCAGTGAAACATAAAGAGGGCGATCTCCTATAATGTCATGAATTTCGTTGATCACAGTAGGGATTCCGCTTTCAAATACTTGGTCGATAGTCATAACTTTTGCACCCATCTCTTTTGCATCAGTTATATCATCAGGGCCAGTTGTTGAACCGCGAATACCTACCTGAATATAAGCATTCGTGTCAATTAGATTTTCCTCAAGTGCTCTGCTAAAAGGCGTGCCATGGCTATAGGGCTGGTTTTCATATTCCCACTCCCAAGTATCAGGGTGAGAATCGAAATGGACGACTGCTAATTCCCCATATTTTAAATTATGCGCACGCAACAAAGGCAGAGTGATCGAGTGATCTCCTCCCAATGCGATAACACGCACATCTTCATCAAGGATGTTTTTCACTTCATTAGTGATATTATCCATCGTTGCCAAAATATCCACTGGAATAACGCCAACATCCCCATAATCCACGATTTTTAGCACTTCTGTTGGAAAAACTTTCAATACCTGATTGAAGCCCCAAAGCAATACCGATAGCTCCCTAATTTTTCGGGGGCCAAATCTTGTGCCAGCTCGGTAGCTGGCACCACCATCAAAGGGAATACCCACAATGGCTACATCGATTTCCTTCAAGTCGCGGCTTGCTGGCAAGCGCATGAATGTGGTGATACCGTGAAAGGGTTCAAGGTTAGAACCAAAGGCTGGGTTGGGATTTTTCCTATGCATGATTCTCCTTTTCTAATAATGTCAACTAACACAAGGGCTTTTTGATTTGTTCCATAAAAAAACAGAGGTTCAAGTTGAACCTCTGTTTCAAATTTACGCTAAAGCCGTCTTCATCCTCTCCAACGCCTCGACAAGAGTCTCACGTGGACAGCCAAAGTTCAGCCGCACAAAGCCCTCCCCGCCGGGGCCAAAAGATGTACCTTCGTTGAAGGCAACCTTCCCATTCTCAATAAAGAAATCTTGCAGGGGACCTTCGATTTTGCCACTCTCGACTAATTCGCTGCAATCCAACCATGCAAGGAAAGTTGCATCTGGAACAGAAACGCGAACACCGGGAAGATTCTTTTCAACATACTCAACCACAAAATCTCGATTAGCTGCCAGATAAACAAGGAGCTCATCTAGCCACGAATCACATTCACCTGAAAAAGCAGCTTGGGAGGCAATATGCCCTAGGCTATTTGTGTGAATGGTGAGCTTTGCTAATTCTGTTGTAAATCTTTCACGTAATTCAGGGTTTTGAATAATCGCAAAGCCAACAAAAAGCCCCGCTACGTTGAAGGTCTTGCTCGCCGCAATGAGAGTAACTGTTCGCTGGGCAGCTTCGGGGGAAACCATCGCAATGGGCGTGTGCTTATTCCCATCCAAAAGCAATTCGCTGTGAATCTCATCGGAGCAGATGATGATGTCTTCTCGCTCGCAAATCTCAACCATGCGGGCAAGCTCTTCATCGGTGTAAACTGTGCCTGTCGGGTTATGCGGATGGCAGAGCAAGAACATGCTCGTTTTTGCATCATTTGAATGGGCTGCGCCCTCGAAGACATCCCAATCAATTTCGTGATGGAGCGTGCGTCCGTGCGTCACTTTTTTGAGTTCAGCCAATTGCGTGACTGTTCCTGTATTTTCCTGAACATTAAGAAATGGATAATAAACTGGTGGTTGAACAAGAATTCCATCGCCGGGTTTGCAGGTGATACGGGCAGCGATATTGAAACCAGTCACCAAGCCAGGGATAGGAATCACATCTTCAGCCGTTAACTCCCAGCCATTGAGTTTCTGCATCCGCTTGGCAACGCTCTCCATGAGGCTTTCTTGCGCAAATTCATACCCTAGAACACCATGCCCAATTGCGCCATGCAATGCCCCCAAGATGGCCGGAGGGGCGGCGAAATCCATGTCGGCAACCCACATGGGGAGGACATCTTCAGCAAAAGCATTCCATTTAACGGAATTGGTAGCGCGGCGGTCAAGAATTTCATCGAAGTTAGCGGTCATTGTTCTTTCCTTTTGGTAAAAAGTTTCGTAAATTATACCCCCTTTATCTCAGGCCTGATAAAATATGGAGACTAATTCGGAGAAAAAAATGAATAACTTAGAAAATAAAGTTGTTGTGATTACAGGCTCCACACGTGGTTTCGGCTACGCGATTGCTAAAGAGCTACTCAAAGCTGGGGTACGCGTCGTGATTAGCGGTAGAAGCCAGAGTTCAGTAGAACGTGCTTTAAACGGCCTGCAAGCCGATGATGAGCGCGTAACGGGCATCCCCTGCGAGGTTTCGGACGAGGAGCAAGTCCATAATCTAGCGCAAAAAGCGATCGAGAAATTCGGTCAGATTGACATCTGGATCAATAACGCAGGCTTTTCAACGGGTGGTGGAGATGTGCTCGATTTCCCTCCAGAAGATGCTGTGGCAACTTTTATGACAAATGATCTTGGTGCTTTTCATGGCACACAGGCCGCGCTCAACCATATGCTCTCGCGCGGGGCAGGGATACTCGTAAATATTTATGGCGCGGGCAGTTTTCTGAAACCCGCCTCCCCGATGGGCTTATACGGGATGACGAAGGCATGGCTGACTTCTTTTACGCGCACACTGGCAAAGGAAATCAAGGGGAGCGGCGTACAAGGTTGTTGGGTTTAGCCCGGGCATGATGCTGACCGAAATGCTCACAAAGCCGACAATGATTCGCGGCACACAAGCAGAAAATATGGAGAAAAATTTCGGCTTTGTTCTGCGCATGTTGGCAAAACCACCGCAAGTTCCTGCTGCAAAATTAGTGCATTTGCTTGGCTCAAATAAAAAGCAATTTACCGAATATCGGATGATAAAAATGTGGACGCCTTTTCTGGGTTTGCTTAAAATTCTCTGGGACAACATCACAAAAACAGGAGAAAAACCTGAATTTGAAATTGGCTTTAAGGATGCCTATAAAAAATGAGCACTCAATTTAAGAACCAAAAATATATCAATGTAGAAACTTTTCGCAAAAATGGAGAAGGCGTAAAAATCCCAGTCTGGTTTGTTGAAGATAGTGGAAGTTTCTTCGTCTGGACGGAAGCCAATTCATGGAAAGTCAGACGTATTCGAAATAATGGCAAGATCAAAATTGCCCCATCCACAGCAAGCGGGGAGCCAATCAGTGAATGGGTAGAAGCTCACGCAACCGCAGATGCTTCTCCTGATGCTCTGGAGCACGTTACTAAAATAATGAAAAAGAAATATGGTCTTTCCTTCGCAGGTTTTCGCCTATCAGGAAAGCTACGCAAAGCGAATTATACCGCTATCCGAATTCAATTGGATAAGAAGAATCATGCCTAAAGTAACGATTAACACCCCCGCCCCCGATTTTACGCTGATGGATTTCACGGGACGCTCCATGACCTTGGCTGGCTTCCGTTCAATAAGCAATGTGCTGCTTGTCTTCAACCGAGGTTTCCTCTGACCATACTGCCGAGCGCATATGGCGCAGTTGCGCCGAGACTATTTAAAGTTTGAAACCACCCAGACCCAAATCGTAGTGGTGGGACCAGAAAAAGTAAAAGCCTTTGCCGAATACTGGGAAGGGCATAAACTCCCCTTCATCGGCTTGCCCGATCCAAAACATAGCGTGCTAAAACTTTATGGGCAAAAAATCAAGCTCTTCAAATTAGGCAGAATGCCTGCCCAAGTGATTATAGATAAAGCTGGTGTGGCGAGTTATGTTCATTATGGACATTCGATGAGCGATATTCCAAAGAATGATGAGTTGTTGGAGATTTTAGAAGAACTAAATAATACCAATTAGAATTTGTATTGAAGGCTATAACAAAAACCTGCCTGATGGCAGGTTTTTGCATTTATTCATCTTCTGGTGCTGTGATTATCAAGTTATCAAATACAATATGCACTCCACTCTCAAGTGGGGCAGAAACAACAAAACCAACAGAGCCGCTAGAGATGCGGGAATCTTGAACAATCTCAAGCAATTGGTCGTTGACATATAACTGGAAGGTATCGCCTACTGCCATTACTTTCAGATGATTGGAGCTTGAACCAATATTAATCGCATCAGAATACTTCCAATCGATTAATTTTGTCGTTGGCTTGTTCTCATTTAAATTATCGTATACCAGTGTATAGTTCCCATCGCCTGAAATTCCAAAGTAATAATAATCTCTGGCAACGTTATCATAGCGGAACATTAGACCATAAAGATTATGATCTACATCTGCCTCTTGTGTGGCATCTACCTCTACAACAAAATCTGAAAAAGTAATATCATCTAAGCAAGGGGAAAGAGCATACCAGTCGGGCACAAGAATTTCGATGTGGAAAGCTCCCTCTTCGACAAAGAAAGCAACCTCATCATTAGAATTTGCAAAAAAACAGCCTGTATCAAGAAAATCAGATTCTTCAAAAAGAACTTCTGGTACTGAAGGAGAAGTATTAGAGAAAACTGAGCAAGCCAAGATGCCCGATAAAAGCATTAGAATAGCAACAAGAACCGAATGATTTCTTTTCATCTCTTACCTCTAAAGTTTTAAAAGTAGGTAGTTTAACCAATTATTCATCTTCTGGTGCTTCACTCACAATATAAAGCGGACGACCTTTTGCTTCATCATAAAGACGACCAATATACTCACCCAAGATTCCCAATGAGATTAATTGAACACCGCCTAAAAAGAGCACAGAGATAAGTGTGGTCGTTTGCCCTTCAAAAAACTGTGAGCCTGTCATTCTCAAGATTGCTACAACAGGGATAGCAATAATTGCAAGTCCCGCCGAAGCAAAACCAAAATAGCTGGCAACTTGGAGGGGAAAATATGAAAATCCCGTTACTGCGTTGAGCGCTAATTGAAGCATCTTCTTGAATGGGTATTTTGTCTCCCCCGCAAAGCGTGCCGCGCGTTTATATTCCACGCCGATTTGCTTATAACCAATCCATGAGGACATGCCGCGCAAGAAACGATGTTTTTCTCGCATGGAGTTCATCACATCTACGACCTTACGGTCTAGCAGACGAAAATCACCCGTATCGAGCGGAATTTCAACATCCGTAATTTTATAAATAATACGGTAAAAGAGTGAAGCGGTGAATTTCTTAAACCAACTTTCTCCTTCTCGTTCTGCACGCACCGCATAGACAACCTGATAGCCTTTTTTCCACTTTTCGATTAAGTCGAGAATAACTTCTGGTGGGTCTTGAAGGTCTGCATCAATGATAGTTACTGCTTCACCACGCGCATAATCAAGCCCCGCCGTGACTGCGATTTGATGCCCGAAATTGCGCGCAAAGATCACGCTCCGAATCTGCTCACTAGTGGAAGCAAGCTCACGGATACGTTCGGTCGATCCGTCTGTTGATCCGTCGTTGACGAGGACCAGTTCCCAAGTCTCACCAGTGGAATCCATTACATCCTTAATCCGCTTACAAAATTCATCAATGATTTCGATTTCGTTGTAGATCGGGGCAATAATTGAGTAGGTAATTTTTGTCATTTTATTTCTCCTATTTTTCTATGCCAAAAGTATAGAGAAAAAGTGTTTAGAAGTTGTTTAGAAGTTGTTCAGAATTTATTTTAATTTTGTTTAATAGAAAACTCGATTTTTCAGAGCGTAAGTTTACTCTAAAAAATCGAGTTTTGTATTAGATTTCAAGAAAATCTTATAAGGTAA
>JABGOQ010000042.1 GCA_018645405.1 Anaerolineae bacterium
GGTACTGGAAGAAGGATTCAAATGCCCAAATGAAGACGGTGAGTCCCGCGAGGACGAGGAGCTGGGTTCCGGTATCCTGAACACCGAATTTGGCGAGGAGCGAATCTTCCTGCGCGACGATGACATCTACCGCGGCTCCGATGAGCAAGGGCGGGGCGAGGTCGAAGATTTTGTTGAGGACGGAATAGAGGGATGCCAAGACCATTGCGCGGCGATGCGCGGTGGCGTAGTCCCAGAGGCGGGTGAGGGGGTGGGGTTTGTTCATGGGGGGATTGTAACCGCTATTTCTAAAAACTTAACCACGAAAAGCACGAAGTTCACAAAGATTAAAAGAGAAAAGCTTTAATTTTCTACGTCTGCTGGGGAATAAAATCCGCGTGGGGTTGGGGAGTCGGCTTTAGGCGGCTTTGGCAATTAGCACGGTGGATTTATTCCCATGCGGGCATGGTTTATAAATCCCATCTCCGCATAGAGATTGAGCGGGGCTAAAGTCGCCTGCTCAGTGCACGGAAGCCCTATCGGGCTAGAAATCTGCTCAATCTGCGTAATCTGTGGATAGATTATGCCAAAACTTCGGATGTTTTCAAAACATCCGAAGTTTTTTCATTTAAGCATTTATTCGCCCATTCGCGTAAATTCACGTTGCAAAAAAGAGTACAATATCTCCATGACAACAAAAGAAACCCTAACCCCCATCTCATCACACGGACATTGTTACGTCTGCGGCACAGAAAATTAGTCAGCCTTGCTCCTGTTTGTCACCCTTGTCACTCTTGTAACCTTTGGAGAACTTATGACCACTCCCGCCCCCCTCCCCCAACCATTTCTCCCCCTCGAATCACTTGAAGCCACGCTTGAAAAAGTTGGTGGCAAGGGCGCAAATCTCGCTCGCCTCGCACAGGCTGGGTTCAACGTGCCGAGCGGATTCTTCATCCCGACCGAGTCCTATAAAAACTTCGTAGAAGAACATCAATTGGATGCGGTTATTCGCGAGGCTTTAGCAGATCTCGATTTCAACAACCCCACCGCCCTCGAAACAGCCTCCCAGCGGATTCGCTCTCAGTTTGGGCCTGCCTCTGTTTCCCAAACGATGCGCGATACCCTCTTCATCGCCTACGGCTGGATCGGCACACCGCCCGTCGCCGTCCGCTCATCTGCAACGGCAGAAGATTTGCCCGATATGTCCTTCGCCGGTCAACAAGATACCTTTCTCAACATCATCGGCGCAGATGCTCTCACGGATACAGTCGTCCAATGCTGGGGCAGCCTCTGGACAGCCCGCGCCATCGGCTACCGCGCCCGCAATGAAATCCCACAAGAAGATGTCTCTCTCGCCGTCGTCGTGCAAGAAATGGTCGAAGCAGATGTTTCGGGCGTGATGTTTACGTCAAATCCACTTACAGGCAAACGAGATGAAATCACCATAGACGCCACCTTCGGCCTCGGCGAAGCCCTCGTCAGCGGGCAGGTTGAGCCAGATAATTATATTGTAGCCATGCCCCCATCCCAACCTTCCCCCGAAGGGGGAAGGAGCAATTTCTCCCCCCTTGGGGGAGATGCCCGAAGGGCAGAGGGGGCAGGCGCATCCATCAAGACAAAAACACTCGGGGCAAAAGCCACCATCATTCGCGGGCAAGCAGAGGGCGGCATAAATACAGCAAGCGAAGATAATGCCGAAAAACAAGCTCTCCCCGACGAAGCCATCCTCCAACTTGCCGAAATCGGTCAAAAAATCGCCGAAGAATACGATTTTCCCCAAGATATTGAATGGGCATATATCACAGCCTCTCCCGCCCTGCGGGAGAGGGGGAGCGAGCGAAGCAATGCGGGAGTGAGGGCAGGAGAACTCTACATCCTTCAGTCCCGCCCCATCACCTCCCTCTATCCCCTCCCCGAAGGAATGCCCACCTCTCCACTCCGCACCTTAGTTGGCTTCCACGTCGTGCAAGGCATCCTTGAACCAATCACCCCGCTCGGAATGCAAACCCTCCAAAACGTCCTTGCGGGCGTCGCTACCGTTTTCGGTAGCAAGCATAATTACGAAACCCAAACCGCCTTTCCCATCGCCGCCGAACGCCTCTGGATCGATGTCACCTCCATCATCCGCAGCCCACGCGGACACAAAGCCTTCCCCACCGCCATCAAAAATATTGACCCCGCAGTCGGGCAAATTTCTGAAAAACTCGTCGAAGACCCTCGTCTCGCCCCCATCAGCAAACGCCCGAACTTCCGCACCATCTTTCACCTCATAAAATTTCTCATCCCCTTCTTCGGGCGCGCCATTCGCTACTGGCGACACCCCGAAACAGGCGCAAAACACTTCTTCGCCCTCGCCGATGCTAAAATCGCCAAGGCGCAAGCCAAAAGCAAAGCCAGCGGCAATCTCTGGCTCGATTTCAAAAACCGCGCTGCCTTCTGGCACGACACTCGCCTCATCTTCGCCGATTTCATCATCCCGCAAGGTGTCAGCGCAGTCGTGGCGGGCATGGTGCCATTTTTCGGCATCCTCCAACGCTTCAGCAAAGCCATCGGCGAGCCGCAACTCTATCTCGAAATCTCGCGCGGTTTACCCAACAACGTCACCTCAGAAATGGATTTATTTCTCTGGGAAACTGCTCAGGATATTCAGGCTGACACAAAATCTGCGCTGGCCTTCGCCGATACGTCCGCGTTTCAACTTGCTACCGATTATCAACGCGGTGCCCTCCCCAGCATCGCCCAGCAAAGCATCATCGAATTCATGTCTCGTTATGGGACGCGCGGACTCGGCGAAATCGACTTCGGGCGCAAACGCTGGAGAGAAGAGCCTCTACACATCATCCAAACTTTGCAGAGCTATCTCACCATCACCGACCCCGATTTAGCCCCAAGTGCCGTTTTTGAGAAAGGTGCTCGGGCGGCGGAGTTGGCGGCAGAAAAGCTGGAGACCAAAGTCCACCAATTAAAGGGTGGCAAGTTCAAATCACGTTTGGTGCGCTGGGCAGTCAGTCGATATCGTCCACTAGCAGGTTTGAGAGAAGCTCCCAAGTTTTTTGCCATCCAAATGCTGGGTATCCATCGACAAGGTTTGCTAGAAAGTGGCGCAAGTTTGGTCGCAGAAAATTTATTAGAAAAAAAAGACGATCTTTTCTTCCTGAAAATCAAAGAATTGGAAGAAATTGGCAAAAAAGAGACTGTTTCAGCAGAAACCCGAGAAAAAATCAACGAACGCCGAGAATTACGAGCGCGTGAAATTCGCCGAAAACAACTCCCGCGCGTTTTACTTAGTGATGGAACAGCTTTCTACGAAGGGCTGCGCGCTGTAGATAACGATAATGGCGATGGCATCTTCGGCGACCCCGTTTCGCCCGGTGTGGTCGAGGGGCACGTGCGCGTGGTGCTGAACCCGCACGAGACGCAATTGCAAGTGGGCGAAATTCTCGTCTGCCCCGGCACCGACCCAGCGTGGACACCGCTCTTCCTCGCGGCTGGCGGCTTGGTCATGGAAGTCGGCGGCTTGATGACACACGGCTCAGTCGTTGCGCGCGAATACGGAATCCCGGCGGTTGTGGGCGTGCATGAAGCCACCACGCGGCTAAAAACGGGCATGATGATTCGGGTAGATGGGAGTAGTGGGGCTGTGGAAATTTTGGAGGAAGAGAGCAACGATGAAGGAAAGAAGAAAGAGGAAATATGAAGAAATTTATTTTGCTAGTTACCCTGTTTATACTCGGCTTAAATGCTTGCACAAATAACCCTGAACAGGCTCAAGCAACTGCAACAATTGCGATTGAGCCAACGATCGTTGTTTTAAAAGAAACGTCAACACCGCCTGCGTATTTGCCTTTGTCTAGTGATAGCCAGTTGACGAAGGCAAAGGCGATGATCGATTCTTCGAGTTTGATTTTTACGACAGGCGATCCTGTTCAGGTGGAGTTGATTTTGGGCGGGCATTTGCCCACGCCCTGCCATGAGCTGCGCATCCACATCCCGGAGCCAGATGGGGAGGGAAATATCATGACAGAGATTTATTCAGTCACCGAGCCAGAGGTAGTTTGCGCGCAGGTATTGCGGGCATTTACTGAGACGGTTGTGCTGGGGACCTATCCGCGCGGCAGTTATTTGGTCTGGATCAATGGCGGGGTAGTGGGAAATTTTGATTTTTAATCCATCACTTGGATGTGTTTCATTTGCTTTATATACCGCTCCGCCTCTAATTTCGATACGGCGAAAAGATGCCTACTCAATCGGCGGCTACGCTAATTTGTGAGCAGAATTCTAGCGGCGATTGAGTAAAATGACAGCATCACCGTCATTTGTATCGAAATCATAGCGACATTTCTAAGTTTTTAACACACCCGTATCACTTTACCGAAGAAACACAAAAGATCTCAACGGCGATAATGATCCATGCACACTTCCAGATGAGGGTTTTGTTGGGCTTGGCAAAAGGGATGTATCCCTCCGAACACAGCGAAACCCGATATTAAGACCGTAACCAGCGATGGGATTATAAAGACGGTCAGAAATCCGTAGGTGGTCAGCATTTGTATTCCAAGACCCCCCTCGCACAATGGCAAAACGTTCGCCTTCGGGACCTTGGGGGTTATCGGTAGGCGAGGTGGCATAATAATTTTCATCGTAAATATCACTGACCCATTCTGAAACATTCCCAGCCATATCATAGAGACCGTAACCGTTAGGGCCATAACTGCCAACCCTTTGAGTATCAATATTATTGCAAGCCCCACCATCATCAAATCTGGCTCCATTTCTGGCACCATCTTCACATTTAGGGGCTTCATCACCCCACGGATAAGTTTTCCCTTCCAGAGCACCCCGAGCGGCTTTCTCCCATTCCGCTTCTGTGGGCAAACGTGCCCCACGCCACTCACAGAATTGTTGAGCTTCATCCCAGTTGGCATATATTGCTGGATAATCTGCAAATTCTGGGTTTCCATAATAAAGACTGCGCGTATAGGAGCTTTCAAAGGCTGTTGTATCTGTAATCGGGTCACAAATCCCCAAATCGGCGCAAATGGCATATTGGCTGTTGGTGACTTCGTATACATCCATATAAAATTCATCCACCATAACGGTATGGATGGGCTTTTCATCCGCATCGCCCTCATCGCTGCCCATATCAAAAGCGCCCGCACGCACCAATGCCATCGGGGTATTTTGTTCATCAAAAAAGATCGTGCTCACTAATTTCCCCATCCCAGAAAGATTCTGAATAATGTGCGGATTACCATAATAGACTACATTCCCAAATCCAGAAATATCCACATCAAGGGTTTCAACCGCCCAAACCGTTGCCCCGCCAGCCCCACTAAGATTAATAATCGTCGTTTGGCTCATCAAGTCTGCCGCGTGATAACTGCCCGTACCATTATGAGTCACTTCCTGCCCTTTTACCTTCCCAGAAAGAAATACTGTCCCTGAACCACTTTGGTGAACAATTAGTTCTTCCGCAGTCAGTGAAGCAATTTCAAGATTCCCCGCCTCAGATATATTGACGAGCAATTTTTCGGTCTCAAGTTGGCTGATCAAAACATTGCCCGTACCAGAAATATCTACCCTGTCGAGATCCTTAACCACCAGACTAAATTTGATCCCGTCTGTGGGCTTATACCCCATCTCTCCAGCCTCGTCATCAAAACTCAAAATGAGCGTATTATTCTTCACTTCGGTTCGGACGTGTGAAATGAGATTATCATCTGTACTGAGGGCAAGTGATTCTTCCTCGCCTTCCTGAATAATTAAATCCCCAACGCCCGAGAGTATCACGCGCTCAAAATCACTGACACCCCGATTTTCGGTGACGATATTTCCAGAGCCTGCAAGCATATCGCTACTACAAGCACTCGAAAAAAAGATCACGAAGAAAACCACTATCAAAAATAATCTATTGATTTTCATTTTGCACTCCTTTGGGTGCTTTTTGTGAGACCCAAAAGGTTTCATTCGCGTGATAATTTATCAGAATTTTTGCCATCAAAATCATTTTATCAAAAACGCATCCTAATAAAACCTTTCGGGTCTTAATTATGCTCGAATTGCAGGAGTCTGTCATCAAGCAAGAATGGAAATCATCTACATAATTTGACCATTTATTCTCAATAAAATATGTAGATATTTTTCTAGCCACCAGACAGTTTCATAAATATTTACAAAGAGAGATGCGGATCG
>JABGOQ010000028.1 GCA_018645405.1 Anaerolineae bacterium
CAACTGTACTACAGGAAACCCTATTCATTCACGCTTTTTTTGGCGAAGGTATTGGTATTGTTATCCTCGATCTTGATCACCTGAAAAAGATCAATGACGCTTATGGTCATGTGGAAGGTGGTGACAAAGCCCTAACGATATTGGCAGATACGCTCTCAGAGATATGCCGTATTGAAGATACGATTTGCCGTTATGCTGGTGATGAGTTTTTGATTATTCTCTACGATACTCCTGCTCAGGCGGCGTATGAGCGCGCCCTGGAGTGGAAAGAAGCTGTTTCAAAATTGAAAATTACGTCAGATAAAGGGGAGTTTTCATTTACTTTTTCAGCTGGGATAGCGGAATTTCCGCTTCATGGGCTTACGGGCGAAGGAATTCTGATCCGAGCCGATCAGGCATTATATCGCGCCAAGGAGTTGGGGCGCGACCAGGTGGTTGTATTTGAATAGCGGAGTTTAGTATGAAAGATCGAAAAAAAACTAAAACGCAATCAATCACTGACTTAGAAGAGGTGCGCAAGCGCGTTTCTGAGCTAGAACAGTCTGAAGCCGAACGTAGGCAGGCAGAGCAGGATGCTCGGCAGCAAGCATTGGAATTATCTATACTTTTCTCTGTCAGCCAGATGCTTGCTCAGGCTCCACCCGATTCAAATGAAATCGCGTTGATTATGGCTCGCCAGTTTGTGGATGTATTAGGCCTGCCCGAAGCATCTGTATCTCTGTACGATCCCCGGAATGATACTTTCCAGTACTTGATAAACTATTACCATCCTAAGGATGCAGAGCCAGACGATAAGAACTGGGCGGGGAAAGTGATACCCTCGTCAGATTATCCTGACTCAGTTCGTGTGATGCAGACATTAGAACCCTTTGTAGCACAAGCCAGCGATCCAGATATTGATTCGGCAACCTTAGCTTATATGAAAGAGAACGAAGTCAAAACCGAGGCACTCTTTCCTATGGCGGTGAAAGGCCATTTCATCGGAATTATTGGGTTGGAAACCTGGATTGAAGAACACCACTATACTCCACAGGAAATTAATCTGGCAATGGCCATGGCAAATCAGGCCGCCGTGGCTTTGGAAAGAGCACAACTCTACGAGACTGCACGGCGCGAAATTTCAGAGCGGGTGCGAGCAGAAAAAACTCTGCGGGAAAGCGAGATGCGCTATCGAATGCTCTTTGAGCGTGCAAGGGATGCGATTTTTTTGATAGAACCGAGCACAGGGCGTTATTTAGATGCAAATGCTGCCGCGGAGCATTTGACTGGATGGTCCATATCAGAGTTGAAAGAGTTGACAACTTACGATATTACCCCTCTTGGTGCGCAGGAACGATTACAGGCATTAGCTGATGCAAAAGGCACATTGGACATGGAAGAGGTTGTTTACACCAATCAAGATGGCTCTAGAAAAATAGCGCTAGTAAGCGTTGTGCCTCTTAATGAAGAGGTTGCCTTTGGTCTTGCCCATGATATTACCAAGAGAGTACAAGCGGAAAGGAAGCTGCACGAAGCCAACGATCAATTAAAAAATCAACTGGCTGAAATCAAGAAACTGGAAAGCAGCTTGCGTGAGCAAGCTATTCGCGATTCGCTCACAGGTTTATTTAATCGCCGCTATATGGAAGAGACTTTCCAGCAGGAACTTTCCAGAGCTTTGCGCAAAGAGGAAGCGTTCAGCATTGTCATCCTTGACCTTGATCATTTAAAAAAGATCAATGATACTCATGGCCATATGATCGGTGGGGACAAAGCCCTGCAAATATTGGCGGATACTCTCAAGAAAATGTGTCGTGTGGAAGATACAATTTGCCGTTATGGTGGTGATGAGTTTTTGATCATCTTGTATGATACATCTGCACAGGTGGCGTATAAGCGTGTATTAGAATGGAAAGAGGCTGTTGCAAAGATAAAAATCGAGTCCGGCGCTGGGGAGTTTTCAGTTTCTTTTTCAGCGGAGGTGGCAGAATTTCCGCTTCACGGGCTTAAAGGTGAAGAAATCCTTATTCGAGCTGACGAGGCTCTCTATCAGGCCAAAGCTCTAGGACGTAATCAAGTGGTGGTATTTAATAATGGAGAGCAACCATGAAAAATCAAAATAAAACCAAAACACAGCTTATTGCTGAATTAGAGGAGATGCGCCAACGCGTTTTTGAGCTGAAACAGATAGAGAAGCATTACCACCTGATCAATGAAAATGTTTCAGATGTAATTTGGATTTTGGATGTCAATCTTGCTTTCACTTACGTTAGCCCCTCGATCTACAACCAAAGGGGATACACTGCTAAAGAAGTGCTGTCTCACACTTTGAACGAAACAATGACTCCCGAATCGCTCGAAAAAGTGATGCCTTTGCTCAATCAAAAATTAGCCTTCATCGAGGCAGGTGATGATGCAGGGTGGGAGGCGGTGACATTTGGTGTAGAGCAATATTGTCAGGACGGCACGACGATTTGGACCCAGAACAATGCCAAGATTCTCCCTGGCCCAGATGGGCAACCAGCCAGCATACTTGGGGTGACTCGTGATATCACAGAACGGATGCAGGCAGAAGAAGCCGAAATCGCTGCCCAAGCCGACCTGGAGCGCTTCGAAACATTCTTCGCCTCGGTCGAGGATGCAATACTAGTGCACCCAATGCAGGAAAAAGGATTCGCTCCTTTCATCGAGGTGAATGATAAAGCTTGTGAGCATTATGGTTATACAAGAGATGAATTTCTCAAACTTACAGCCATGGACATCACAAAACGGATGGATGTTGAACAACATGCTGCTCCTGATCACCGCCAGAAGCTGCTCGAAGCAGGGAGTTTGGTTTTTGAGACGACACATATCAAGAAATCAGGCGAGATATTCCCGGTTGAAATCAATTCAAATATTGTTGAGCAGTATGGGCAACAAGTGATTCTGGCGGTTGTACGCGACATCACTGAGCAGGTGAAGGCAGATGAGGTCGTTCGCCAGCAGGCGTTCGAATCATCCATCCTCTTTTCTACTAGCCAGATGCTTGCTCAAGCCCCTCCTGATTCAAGTGAAATAGCCTTGATTATGGCTCGTCAGTTTGTAGATATTATTGGTTTTCCCGAGGTATCTATTATTTTATACGATTCCCAAGATGAGACCTTTCGCTTCCTGATAGATTATTATGATCCTGCAGACGTGGGTCCAGACGATGAAAGCTGGACAGGGAAAGTGATAGCCGCGTCAGATTTTCCTGATTTATTTCAAATAAGAGACAGCCTAGAACCTATGGTAGCGCAAATCAGCGACCCAAATCGAGATTTGATAATGTTGGAATATATGAAAAAATCCAATGTAAATACCATGGCGTACTTTCCGATGATCGTGAAAGGCCATTTCGTCGGTATCATTGAATTAGAAACTTGGTTTGAAGAATACCATTATTCTTCCAGGGAAATCAGTCTGGCAATGGCTTTGGCTAATCAGGCAGCCATGGCGCTGGAAAGCGCTCAACGGTACGAGACTGTGCAGCGCGAGATATTAGAGGGCAAACAAGCGGAGGAGTCATTGCGGGAGAGTAAAGCTAACTTGATGGCTATCATCGAGAATACAACGGATAGTATTTGGACTTTTGATACTGATGGTGAAATTCTCTATGTCAATACTGTATTTAAAGAGGAATTTCAGATAGCGTATGGAATTCAGTTGAAGCCGGGTATGAATCTTCTGAACGCTCTTCCAGATGTAATTCGACCTGAGTGGGAGGCATATTACAAAAGAGCTTTGGCAAATGAGCGATTTGTTTTTGAAAAGAAGTTTGTCTTTCCCGGGAATACAATTTACACCGAAATAGCAATGAACCCCATTCTTTCTGAAGGAGAGGTGGTCGGGGTTTCTTGTTTCTCTCGTAACATCACTGTTCGCAAAGAAGCAGAAGAAGAGTTGCGCCATTTACGTAACTATCTTTCTAATATTATTGATTCGATGCCCTCGACGTTAATTGGTGTGGATGCAGCGGGTATCGTCACGCAATGGAATAGCGAAGCGCAGCGTGTATCTGGCTTGCTCCCGGCAGAGGCACTTGGTCAACCACTGGAAGAGGCGATTCCGCATCTTTCTGATGAATTGAATCAAGTACGCATCGCTATGCAAACTCGCGAAGTGCAAACAAATCCTGGAAAAACATATACAGAAAATAACGAGACTCGTTACGAAGATATAACCGTATACCCTCTCGTTGCCAATGGTGTCGAAGGTGCCGTCATCCGCGTAGATGATATTACCGAGCGCGTGCGGATGCAAGAGATGATGGTTCAATCTGAGAAGATGCTCTCAGTGGGAGGGTTGGCGGCTGGTATGGCTCACGAGATCAACAACCCCCTGGCTGGCATGATGCAGACAGCTGATAATATGACCAATCGGTTAACAAATATGGAGCTGCCTGCCAACGTACACGCGGCAGAAAAAGCAGGTGTAACGATGGATGTCATCCATGCCTTTATGGAAAGTCGTGGTATTCCTCGGATGATTGCCACTATAAACGAGTCGGGGCGTCGCGTAGCAGCGATCGTGGATAATATGCTCAGTTTTGCTCCCAACGCTGAAACTTCAGCTACAACTCTCGATATGGAGGAGTTGTTAAACAAAGCCGTAGAGCTAGCATCTACCGATTATGATTTAAAGAGGCAATACGATTTTAAAGTTATAGAGATTATCAAGGAATATGGCGAAAACTTACCTTTTGTGCCTTGTGAGGAAAGCAAAATGCAGCAGGTCTTTTTGAATATTCTTCGTAACGGGGCGCAGGCGATGCATGGGGTACGGAAGCAAGCTGGGGCACGTCCGCTACGGTTCATCCTGCGTTTGGTACATGAAAAAGAAGCTGGGGTGATGCGCATCGAAATCGAGGATAACGGCCCGGGGATGGATGAATCCACTTCTAAGCGCGTTTTTGAGCCTTTCTTTACGACCAAGCCGGTTGATGAAGGCACGGGGTTAGGATTGAGCGTTTCTTATTTCATCATCACTGAAAATCAGGGGGGTGAAATGGAAGTGGTTTCTGAGCTTGGGCAGGGAGCAAATTTCATTATTCGGTTGCCATTGGAGAGGAAGAAAATATGAGGGTGCAGATGCAATCTGAATCTGATGGAAAACTAAGAAAAGGGGATATAGTCTCTGGCAAAAGTGCTGAATTGGCATATATCTTAGAAAACTGGCGTACCAGCGCGATCAACACTCTTTTGGCTATGGCTGCCTTAACAATTAGCCCGGCACTCATCGTTGTTGTTTTCAGAGCGTTTCGTGATCCAGAGTCTTTGCCAACAGCTTTAGCATATTTGGGCTCATATCTATGCCTTGTGGCGTTAACTGTTTTTCGTAAAATTGATTTTCGGCTACGAACGTGGGGATTGATATTGCTGGCTTATCTAACGGGTCTGCTAGCCATGGCGCTGGGCGGCTTGGTAGGCGATGGGCGTGTTTGGTTCATCACAGTACCAGTTTTGGCATTGATTCTGATCAGTGTGCGCGCTGGTATCTTCATGGCTGTTTTGAATATGCTTAGCTATTTATTCTTTGCTGTTGCAGCTCAACTAGGCTGGTTGAGCGAATGGATGATCGTTAAGGGAAATTCTTTGGCATTATTAGATTGGGTGCTTGGCGGGTTTGTTCTTGGAGCCTCTTTGATAATGGTTATCATTTTGCAATCTAGTTTCAGCAAGCTTCTGGAATTAATTGCTGTTGAGAAAGGACAGTTGTACGAACGGGCGCAAGAAGAGATTATAGTACGTAAGCGAACAGAAGAATTATTGCAAAAAAATCGTGATGTGTTAGAAAAGCAGGTTGAAGATCGAACAGCAGAATTTGTCAAAATTAATGGTAAATTGCATCTTGAGATTGAAGAGCGTGTGCAAATGGAGACAGCGTTATTGGAAAGCGAAGAGAAATTTCGTGAGCTTGTTGAATCTTCCAGTGATTGGATCTGGGAAGTGAATATGCAAGGTGTCTATATTTATTCAAGTCCGCAGGTTGAAAATATCTTGGGGTATACGTCGGATGAAGTTGTTGGCAAGATGCCATTTGATTTTATGCCCACGGGAGAGGCAGAGCGAATTGCGGAACTTTTTAAGGCTTTTTCTGTAGAAGAAAGTCCGATTAATGCCTTAGAAAATGTCAATGTGCACAAAGATGGTCGTGAACTTGTCCTTGAAACAAAAGCGGTTCCAATTTTTGATGAAACAGGGAAAGCAGTCGGTTATCGTGGGATAGATCGTGATATTACCGGGCGGAAACATTACGAAAATGAGCGCGAAGCCCTTGTCAGCGACTTGGCACATCGGAGCCTGTTGCTACAGACCGCGGCTAGTATTTCAAAATCAGTTATAGCTATCCTCTCTCCCGATGAATTATTACAGAAAACAGTTGAGCATATTCAAGAACGCTTCAATTACTATTATGTTGGGATTTTTTTGCTCGACAAGAAGAAAGAGTTTGCCGTCTTAAAGGCAGGTACCGGCAAAGCAGGCAAAGAAATGTTGAAGGCTGAACACGCATTGGCTGTGGGAGGAAAGTCAATGGTTGGCTGGAGTGTGGCACAAGCAAAAGCGAGAATAGCTCTTGATGTTGGTGAGGAGGCTGTTCGTTTCGATAACCCTCTTCTACCGGAAACTCGCTCAGAAATGGCACTTCCCTTAGTCGATCGCACTGAAGCCATTGGTGCCCTCACCGTACAAAGCATCGAAGAATCTGCTTTTACAAATGAAGATATTGCAGCACTGCAGACTATGGTAGATCAATTGGCAATTTCTATTCAGAATTCTCAGCTATACGAGCAGGCACAACACGAAATTACCGAACGCAAGCAAATAGGAAATGCGTTACGAAAATCAGAAGAACGCTTTAGGAGTATCTTTGAAAATGCTGTCATGGGCTTGTACCGAAGCACGCCTGATGGACGTATTTTAATGGCTAACCCGGCACTTCTAGGTATGTTGGGATATTCAAGCTTTGAGAAAATTGATCAACGAAATCTGGATGAAAATGGATTTGAACCCAAAAAACAGCGTGCAATTTTCAAAAAACGTATGAAAGAAGAAGGACAAGTAATCGGTCTAGAATCTGTTTGGGAAAGAAAAGACGGCAACCTTTTATTCGTTCGTGAAAACGCAAAGAGCATTTATGATGAAGAAGGAAATATCCTTCATTATGAGGGAACTGTCGAAGATATCACCGAACGAAGACTGTCGGATGATGCGTTGAGGGAGAGCGAAGAACGCTTTAGAGCCATCTTTGAGACAGCCCAAGATTCTGTTTTCATCAAAGATCGATCTTTGCGATACACTCAAATCAATTCAAGTATGCAAAAACTTTTTGGACTCCCTGTAGAGGAAATGGTCGGGTTACGGAACGAAGATCTCTTTAGCGACGAAACTGGAAGAAAAACTAGAGATGTGGATTTACGTGTTCTAAATGGAGAGATTGTTGACGAAGAAAAAAGCAGGCTCGTGCAGGGAATTACCCAGACTTTTCACATTATAAAAGTGCCAATGCGCGATGAAACAGGTCAGATTATCGGACTCTGCGGAATCTCTCGCGATATTACCGCACGCAAGAAAGCCGAAGATGAACTTAGAAAAGCGCAAAACTATATCACCAATATCATCAACTCCATGCCATCAGCACTAATTGGTGTGGATGCGGAAGGCATTGTGACACAGTGGAATAGCGCAGCACAGCGTGTATCTGGCTTGCTTCCGGGAGAAGCACTTGGTCAACCATTGGAAGATGCGATTCCGCGCCTCTCCACCGAACTGAAACAGGTACGAGTTGCCTTACAAAGCAGAGAAGTGCAGATACACCCCAAAAAAGCATATGTCGAAAAAGGCGAAACTCACTATGAAGATGTGACAGTTTACCCTCTCGTTGCCAACGGTGTTGAAGGCGCAGTTATTCGCGTAGACGATGTCACTGAGCAAGTTCGGTTGGAAGAAATGATGCTTCAGAGTGAAAAAATGCTTTCAGTGGGTGGGCTGGCGGCTGGCATGGCGCACGAAATTAACAATCCCTTGGCAGGCATGTTGCAAACCGCCGATAATATGGCTAATCGCCTAACAAATATGAAGCTGTCTGCAAATCTGCGTGCGGCAGAAAAAGCAGGTATCAACATGGAAGCCCTTCAAAGCTTTATGAAAATTCGTGGCATACCACGTATGTTAGATACCATCAACGAATCGGGGCATCGTGTAGCAGATATTGTAGATAATATGCTCAGTTTTGCAAGAAAAAGCGATTCTGTTTTTTCAACTCATAATATAGTAGACTTGCTTGATAAAACTGTAGGACTTGCATCCACCGAGTATGATCTAAAAAAATCATATGATTTTAGAACCATCAAGATCATTAAAGACTATGAAGATAATCTCCCAAGCATACCCTGTGAAGGGAGTAAAATTCAACAAGTATTTCTAAATATTCTTCGCAATGGTGCTCAGGCTATGCAGCAGGCGGATACACCGAATCCGACTTTTGCATTATGTGTGAGACATGAAAAAAGAACGCAAATGTTATCTATTGAAATTAAAAACAATGGCCCAAGCATAGATAAATCCATCCGTAAACGGGTTTTTGAGCCCTTTTTCACCACAAAACCAGTTGGCGAAGGCACAGGATTGGGATTAAGCGTCTCCTATTTCATAATTACAGAGAATCATGGTGGTACACTAAGTGTTACTTCGGAGCCCAAGCAGGGGGCAAGCTTCATCATACGATTGCCCCTGAAAAGGATAGGAAGAGAATGATGAAAAGAATTTTGATTCTCGATGATGAGCAGGCTGTGCGAGATAGCCTGATAGATTATTTTGAAGATCGTCTCTGGAAAACATGCCCAGCCGAGAGTGCCGAAGAGGCTTTAGGATTAATCGCATCAGAATCGTTTTCCGCGGCGGTGGTAGATGTGCGCCTTCCTGGCATGGATGGGAATGATTTTATTAGGCAAGCACTCAAGCAGACTCGCAGGCTTTCGTTATTTGTACAGGGTCTCCTGAATATGCTGTGCCACCAGATTTATTGGGCTTGCCAGATGTTTCTTCACGGCTTTTCAAAAAACCAGTAACCCTTCTGGGAGAGCTAGAAAATGAGATTCAGCGGATCATTAAAGAACTTGAAATCAGGGAGAAGAAAGATGAAAGCTGATAAAACTGACTTGATTAAAATTCTGGTCATCGATGATGAAGCTTCCATTCGCCACAGTTTTGCCGATTACCTCAAAGATCGGGGCTTCGAAACTTTCCTCGCAGAAAATGGGCGGCTCGGGCTGGAAACTTTAGAGCAAGTAAAACCTCAGCTTGTACTGGTAGATTTGCGTATGCCAGTCATGGATGGCCTTGAGTTTATGCGGCAATCTAAAGCCGCGGCTCCTGGATTACCCATTATCGTTATTTCTGGTGCAAACCGAATCGAAGATGTTGTGAAGGCACAACAGCTCGGGTCGTGGGATTACCTGACGAAGCCATTAAAAGATTTGTCTATGCTGAGCTATGCAGTGGACAAAGCTCTGGAAAAAGCGCACCTGCTGAAAGAGAATCGTATATATCAGGAAAATTTGGAAATCTTAGTGCGCGAGCGAACGGATGATCTCGAAAAGGCCAACGCCCATTTGCTTGCAAGTGAAGAGCGCTATCGCACATTATTTGAACGTTCAAGCGACGCTATCTTTTTAGTCGATGTACAAACTGGGCAGTATATCAATGCCAACCAAGCCGCGGAGAAATTGACAGGGTATTCTTTAGCTGAGATTAAAACCAAAACGATAAAAATGCTCACCCCGAAAGGAGCAACGGGAAGACTTGATCAAATCCGAACTCTTGAAACGACAAAAAACTTTGGGGAAGTTACTTTTCTAAGGGCGGATGGTACGGAGCGAATTGCGGTTTTAAATGCTTTTCCGCTTCAACACGGTAAACTCGTTGTAGATATTGCGTACGACATTACCGAGCGAGTGCGGGCAGAGAAAGAGATTCAGCAATATATCAAGCGATTGACTGCATTGCGCAGTATTGACCAGGCAATCACTGGTAGCTTTGATTTAAATATTTCATTAAGTATATTGTTGGAGCACCTGTTAGCGCAACTGGAAGTTGATGCAGCCTCTGTGCTGTGTTATCAGAAAGACTCTCAGACTCTAACCTTCTCTCAAGGAAAAGGTTTTCACACCGCAGCTCTTAGGCATACAGATTTAGAATTAGGAGAAGGCCATGCTGGGAATGCTGCTTTGCAAAGACGACATATCTTTATTCCTGACCTTCGTCAACCCGAAACGGGATTTTTAGAATCCCCAGAATTTAAAGAAGAAGGAGTTGTTGCTTATTACGCTCTTCCTTTAGTTGCGAAAGATTCTTTAGTTGGCGTACTGGAAATTTTCCATCGTTCAAGACTTGACCCAAATGCTGACTGGGTAGATTACTTGAAAACGCTGGCTGGGCAAGCCGCTATTGCTATTGATAACGCGACTCTATTTAGCGATTTGCAACACTCTAATAGGGAGTTGGGGTTAGCTTATGATGCTACCATTGAGGGCTGGGCACAGGCATTGGAAATGCGTGATGCAGAAACTGAAGGGCACAGCCGGCGGGTAGTAGAGCTGACCATTGATTTGGCACGCAGAGCGGGGATAGATGAAAATGATATGACTAATATCTACAGAGGCGCGCTATTACATGATATTGGCAAAATGGGTGTGCCAGA
Organism: Anaerolineae bacterium; assembly: GCA_018645405.1. GTDB lineage: Bacteria > Chloroflexota > Anaerolineae > Anaerolineales > Villigracilaceae > Desulfolinea. The sequence continues at coordinate 10,702 of JABGOQ010000028.1, forward strand.
TAGTATTCTGCAAAAAGCAGGCCCGCTTACAAGTGAAGAATGGAAAGTTATATATATGCATCCCGTATATGCTTATGAGTGGCTCTCTTCAATCGAATATTTGAAACCAGCCCTAGATATCCCCTACTGTCACCACGAAAAATGGGATGGCACAGGCTATCCGCGCGGCTTGAAGGGAGAAGAAATTCCTATTGCGGCACGTATCTTTTCTATTGTCGATTATTGGGAAGCGCTTATATCAAAGCGTACCTACAAAGAAGCTTGGCCCCAAGAAAAAGTATTGGAGTCTATCAAGAAGCAATCAGGAAAGAATTTCGACCCACAGATAGTGAATATTTTCCTCAAGAAATTTGAAGAGGAAGATGCCGGCGATCAGAATCAATCAACATAAATCATAGCGGGATATTCAATCTTCATAGTATTTTGATCAGAATTTTAAGTTAGAAAATCTAAAACTGGGGTAAAATAGAACGCACGTTCGTATAGCTTCATCTTCCCAACTTATAAATACCCAAATTATGAATTTCAAACTTCAAGCCCCCTTTATTCCCACCGGTGATCAACCCGAAGCCATTGCCCAACTCGTTCAAGGCGTGCGCGATAAAAAAGCGCATCAAGTGCTTCTCGGTGCAACGGGCACGGGTAAGACCTTTGCTGTTGCATCTCTTATCCAAGAGTTACAAATGCCCGCGCTTATCATGGCGCATAATAAAACCCTTGCTGCGCAGCTTTACGCCGAATTTAAGAGCTTTTTTCCTGAAAACGCGGTTGAGTATTTCGTTTCCTACTACGATTATTATCAGCCCGAAGCCTATGTGCCGCGCCGGGACCTTTTCATCGAAAAAGAGACCGACATCAATGAAGAGATTGAACGTCTGCGCCTTGCCGCGACTACATCCCTCATGTCTCGAAAGGATGTCATCATCGTTGCCTCGGTTTCCTGTATTTATGGATTAGGAAACCCCGAAGAGTATACACGCGGAGCCATCACCTTAAAGCTGGGGGAGTTGACACGGCGGAACGCCCTTGTGAGACGCTTGGTCGATGGCCAATATCAGCGGAACGATCTTGAGCTTCGTCCTGGTCGATTCCGCGTACGCGGCGATACCCTTGAAATTATGCCCGCCTACGAAGATAAACGCGCCTACAGAATTGCTTTCTTCGGCGATGAAGTCGAACGGATCATGGACTTCAATCCTCTCACTGGTGAAATTTACGCCGAGCCAGATAGCGTAGATATTTACCCTGCCAAGCATTATCTGACCGATGAAGAAAAACGCAAAGAATCGATTCGAGATATAAGTGTAGAACTTGAAGATCGGATTGCATTCTTTAAGAAAAACGAGCAATATCTTGAAGCCCAACGTATAGAGCAACGCACAAAATATGATATAGAAATGCTCAAAGAAGTCGGGATTTGCTCAGGCATCGAAAATTATTCCCGCCATTTTGACCAACGCGATGCTGGCACGCCCCCGTGGACACTCATGGATTTCCTTCCCAGCGACTATTTGCTTATCATGGATGAATCTCATATGACCGTCCCGCAAGTACGCGGCATGTATAAAGGCGATCGCTCGCGTAAAGAAACCTTGATTGAATACGGCTTTAGGCTTCCCTCCGCGCTGGATAATCGCCCCTTCAAATTCGATGAGTTTGAAGCGCATATGGGCTATACGGTTTATACCTCTGCTACGCCAGGGCCCTATGAGCTGGGCAAGCAAGATCAAATTGTAGAACAAATTATCCGCCCAACGGGACTTGTTGACCCGCCGATTGATGTGCGTCCCATCGAGGGGCAAATTGATGATTTAGTTGGCGAAATTCGTAAGCGTACAGAAGTTGGGCAACGCGTTATCGTGACGACTCTGACGAAACGTATGTCAGAAGACCTCTCTGATTATCTGTTGGAGTTAGGCATTAAAGTGCAATATCTTCACTCAGAAATTGACACCCTCGAGCGCGTCAGTATTCTGCGCGATTTGCGTTTGGGCGTTTTTGATGTAGTCGTTGGCATCAATCTTCTCCGCGAAGGTCTTGATTTACCCGAAGTTTCCCTTGTCGCAATTTTGGACGCAGATAAAGAAGGTTTCTTGCGCTCCGATACTGCCTTAATTCAAACCATTGGGCGCGCGGCGCGACATGTGAATGGACGCGTTATTATGTATGCCGATCGCATGACCGACTCTATGAAACGAGCCATAGGTGAAACTGACCGCAGACGCGCAAAACAGATTGCCCATAACGAAAAACACGGCATCCAGCCTATTAGTATTATGAAAGAAGTGCGCGATCTTACAGACCAACTCTCAGATAAAGTGGGGGCAATTGCCGAGGCAAAAGCCGCGTATACTGTCGACGGCGGAGCGAGCCTGCCCAAATCAGAATTGAAACGGCTTATATCCCAAGTTGAAAAAGGGATGAAAGAATCGGCTAAAAATCTGGAATTTGAAAAAGCGGCAATTTTCCGAGATCAGCTTATGGAATTGCGCAAAACACTGGCCGATCAATCGGGTTTGCCTCCGTGGGAGCGAGTCAAATTAATGGCGGGAGAAGAATAATATGCGCAAAAAACTGAAGTGGATTATTCCTTTGGTTTTGCTCATCTTGATCATCGCCTTTTATTTGAAGCCCACTATCAGCGAACCTTTTGAAGAAATTTATGCAAATGTGGATGCAGAGACAGTCGCTTCTTTGCAAAATTTTCGTATAGCGCACCCAGTTCAAAAACTTGATGTGAATGGCGTGACTTGGGATTATATTGCAATGGGGGAAGGAGAAGAAACGATTCTCTTTTTACACGGCATGACGGGGGCGTATGATATTTGGTGGAACCAGTTAAACGCGCTGGAGGCTGATTACCGCCTGATTTCGGTGACTTATCCCGCTGTGAATACGCTTGCTGAAATTGATGCAGGCTTGCTTGCTATTCTTGATGAAGAAAGTGTAGATAAATTTAACCTTATCGGTTCTTCGTTGGGCGGTTATTTTGCGCAATATCTGCTTACCAGGCACCCCGAAAGAATTCAGCACGCGGTTTTTGCAAACACCTTTCCGCCAAATGACATTATTGCTGAAAAGAATAAAAGTATTGGTGCCGCTTTGCCCTATCTCCCCAAATGGCTGATTATGGATGTGCTCAAAGGGAGCATTGTCGAGAATGTTTATCCTGCTTCTGGAAACTCTGAAATTGTCTTGGCTTATATGATGGAGCAGCTAGGCGGGCGGATGACCAAGGCGCAAGAAGTGGGGCGTTTTCGTTGTGTCGTTGAGCCTTTTGATATTGCTGATACAGATGCGCTCGGCGTTCCCGTGCTCATCATCGAAGCTGATAATGACCCCTTGGTTGAGTTAGCGTTACGCGAGCAACTCAAGGATGCGTATCTCAGCGCCCCCGTTGAAACGCTTCATAACGTAGGGCATTTTTCTTATATGCACGAAGAAGAGTATACAGAAATTTTAAAGAGTTTCTTCTCAAGCACTGATTAAGTTGAGCCTATAAAAAAGACTTCCGAAGTTTTTATGAAACACTTCGGAAGTCTTTGTTTTTAAATTTTAAACCTGTAGCTAGCCTTTCTTTGCCATTTCCTTCTGTCTGCGCTTCTCTTCCTGTTTTCTGCGCCGATTTTCTTCCATCTTTTCCCTCGCGCGCTGTTTTTCGACCCTCGCCCAAGTATCGCGCAGGGTGACAATTCGATTGAAGATTAATTTCTCGTTGGTTGTGTCGGGGTCAACGACAAAATAACCAAGTCTTTCAAACTGGAATTTCTCATCGGGGCGCGCCTGTTTTAGGCTTGGTTCCAGTTTACAAGAATCTTTGGTCTCTAACGAATCGGCGTTAATATAGTCTGTGAACTCTTTACCTTCATCCTTGCTCATTGGGTTGGGGACAGTAAAAAGTCGATCGTAGATGCGTACTTCAGCGTCAATCGCATGTGCGGCAGAGACCCAATGAATCGTGCCGCGTACTTTGCGTCCATCTGGGGCGTAACCACCTTTGGTTTCGGGGTCATAGGTGCAGTGGATTTCGGTAATTTCACCAGCGTCGTTGCGGATGATGTCGGTTGCCGTGACAAAGTATCCATAACGGAGGCGAACCTCACGTCCAAGAGCGAGGCGGAAGTATTTCTTGGGTGGGGCCTCGTGGAAATCGTGTCGCTCTATATAAAACTCCCGTGAGAAGGGGATTTCCCGTGTTCCCGCAGATTCATCTTCGGGGTTGTTCACAGCTTCGAGCATTTCGACTTTATCTTCAGGATAATTGGTGATGACGACTTTGAGCGGGTCAAGAACAGCCATACGGCGGTCAGTGCGGATATTCAAATCCTGCCGAATATGGTGTTCGAGCAAGCCTACATCAGCGGTGCTATTCTTTTTCGCCACACCGGTTGTCTCGACAAAAGAGCGAATGGCTTCTGGCGTATAGCCGCGTCTGCGGTAGCCCGTGAGCGTGGGCATGCGTGGGTCATCCCAGCCTTTTACGTAACCCTCTTTGACGAGGCGCACGAGACGGCGCTTGCTCATAACGGTGTAAGTGAGATTTAGGCGAGCAAACTCGATCTGGCGGGTGGGGAAAATTCCAAGCTCGTTGATAAACCAATTATAGAGTGGACGGTGGTTTTCATATTCGAGTGAGCAAAGTGAATGGGTAATACCCTCGATAGAATCACTCTGCCCGTGTGCAAAATCATACATCGGGTAGATGCACCACTTCGATCCCGTGCGGTGATGTGGAGGCTCGTGCAAGATACGATACATGATCGGGTCACGCATTGAGATATTGCCAGATGCCATATCAATTTTGGCGCGTAAAACGATAGATCCATCAGGGAATTCGCCATTTTTCATCCGCTCGAAAAGGTCGAGGCTTTCGCTTATAGGGCGGTCGCGGTAGGGAGAGTTGGTACCAGGCTCTTTTAGCGTGCCACGATTTTCGCGGACTTCATTTGGAGTCTGCTCATCAACGTAGGCTTTGCCTTCTTTGATGAGTTGAATTGCAAAATCATAGAGTTCATCAAAATAATCGGAGGCGTAGAATTCATTTTTCCATTTAAAGCCCAGCCACTTAATATCTTCTTTGATCGCATCTACATATTCCACATCTTCTTTTGCGGGGTTGGTATCGTCAAAACGCAGGTTGCAGTACCCACCGTTCTTTTCGGCTATGCTGAAATCTATGATGATTGCACGGGCATGGCCGATATGCAAATAACCGTTTGGCTCTGGTGGGAAGCGCGTGGCGATATGTTTAAAACGACCAGAGGCAAGGTCTTCGGCGACCGCGTCCAGGATGAAGTTGGAAGGAGAGTCTGTCATAGTGTAGTCCTTTTTGAACACGAAGGGACACAGAGGTTTTTTCTTCTTAGTGCTTCTTGGTGCCCTTCGTGTTTAGTGAAATGATAACGAAAGCTATTATAACAAAGTTGTACTCAGAAAGCATCTTTCGATTCCTGTTACTGGGAAATTTTCAAATCCAAGTTTTGGCAGGAGGGATGCCAGTCTCTCAGCATCTCCCGATGTGTAGAGTTGAATCGCACCTTCAGCATTTCCCGTTGATTTGGCGTTAATCGATTCGAGCCTGTATTCAACTTGCTTGGCAACCGCCGGAGCAGGGTCGATGACTCGAACATTTATTCCCGCAATTTCTTCGATTAACGGAATCACAAAGGGGTAGTGCGTACAGCCCATTACAAGGGTATCAAGCCCACGTCCAAGCATGTCTCGGAGTGCATCATCCAAAATCTGACGTGTGTTTTCGCCATCCAATGTGCCGCGCTCAATCTCCTCTACTAATCCATCACAGGTGTTTTGCAAGACCGTCACATTGCTGGCAAAACGCTCCACAACTGAAGCGTAGAGCTTCCCCTGAAAGGTGGCGGGCGTAGCCAACACGCCAACCACGCCAGAGTTGGTTTGCTCGGCGGCGGGCTTCACGGCTGGTTCCATGCCCACGAAAGGTGTATCGGGGAATTTTTCTCGCAGATGATGAAGGGCAGCAGCGGAAGCTGTGTTACACGCGACAATAATTATTTTTGCACCCTTGGCGAGTAAAAAATCTGTAATCTCTATAGAAAAGCGGCGAACTTCCTCGAGGCTGCGCTGGCCATAGGGAACATGCCCTTGATCAGCAAAATAGAATAAATCTTCATTTGGCAGGTGTTTATGAATAGCACGTAAGACAGAGAGACCGCCTACACCAGAATCGAAAATGCCAATGGGGGAGTTCTTTTTCATAGGGTGATTATAACGCTACTTAACGAAAACCCCCTTTTGCTAGAAAGGGGGTAAAAGGTTATTTTTTGCTCGCTTCTATAAAACTAGTGAAAAGATTTTGCATTGCCTTGTCTTCTGGCATCCACTCCGGATGCCATTGAACGGCGATAGAAAAAGGATGGCTTGGTATCTCCATTGCTTCAACCAAACCATCTGGAGAATAAGCGGTAATTTTAAGGCTCTCTGGAACATCTTTAACGCCCTGATGATGCCAGCTATTTACCTTTAGAATGGGGCTGCCAAGAATTTCTGCAATCTGAGTGCCTTCTTCAACTCTTATTTCGTGGGCAAGAGAATCTCGCGTTTCTTCTCTGGGGGTATCGTGTTGCAAGCTGTTTTCAAGCTGGTCGCTGATATGCGTATAGAGCGTCCCGCCCAGAGCGACGTTGAGTACCTGAAAACCACGACAAATGGCAAAAAATGGTTTTTTGTCTTCAACTGTCTGGCGAATCATAGAGATTTCAAGCGTATCTCGCTGACCGTCTGTGCCGTAAACAGTAGGATGTGGGCCACCACCAAAAAGTTTAGGATCCATATCTGCGCCACCAGAAAAAATGACCCCATCTAATTTTTCATAGATGAGTTTCCAGCCTTTTTCATCAAGTTCAGGAGGAATGATAACAGGTACACCACCAGCTTTGATGGTTGCATCAACATAGGTGCGCAAAAGATGAATTTGGGGAAGATCGTGCTTGTTTTTTGAATGACCAGCAGTAATACCAATAAGTGGAGGTGGCATTTTCTCTTAACTCCTTAGACAAAAAAAAGGGCACAGCGGATGATAGGCTGTACCCTTTTGATTGTGTTCTTGGGAAATTTAGTCGAATTTCTGTTTGAGACGTGCACTCTTACCAGTGCGGTCGCGCAAGAAGTAGAGGCTGGCACGGCGTACTTTGGAGTGACGCTCAACCACAACTTTTTGAACACGCGGGGAGCGAGCCAAGAAGGTACGCTCTACGCCTACGCCATTGCTGGCAATACGGCGAACAGTAAAGTTGGCATTATTGCCGCTGTTGCGAACACGAATAACAGTGCCTTTGAATTGCTGGATACGTTCGCGTTCGCCTTCTTTGACGAGAGCGTGAACGCTAACTATGTCGCCAGAGCGTAATTCTGGGACGTTTTCGTTTACAGGTGCTTCAAGTGATTTTAGTATGTCGCTCATTTTCTTTCCTTCAAAACCTATTTTATAATCTCTTCATTCTAATGCAAGAGCGCATTATATCATTGCTGTAGGGGTGAGTAAAGGATGAGATTTATTAAATTTAGGGTAACCTTGTCAGTTTTTGTAGAACAAGATCTTATCCTTCTTCTCTATGCCAAACCCCTCGATTTTTCACACACCATGCCTGTGAATCAAATTTCTCTTCACCTTTTTTTCGTTCTACACGCTCATATTCACCACTGGGCAACATGCGACGAGCTTTGACATTGTCTTTCAAGTGGATGTTGAGAATATCATCCCGCAAAGCTTTTTTCATTTTGTTGTCTTCTATAAAAAATAGCGTCTCTACGCGGCGATATAGGTTGCGTGGCATGAGGTCTGCGCTGCCAAGGACGATATCTTCATCTCCACCATTACGGAAATAGTAGATGCGGGTATGTTCCAGAAAACGCCCGACAATGGAAGTCACGGTGATATTCTCGCTCACACCCTCTACGCCTGGACGCAGACAGCAGATGCCGCGCGGTTGGAGGTCAACTTTTACCCCTGCTTGTGAAGCACGATAAAGTGCTCTGATGATATGCTTATCTACTAACGCATTCAGCTTTAGGGCGATATACCCATCCCCTTCTTTTTTATGTGATTCTATTTCACGTTCAATCAGGGCTAAAAGTTGCGTTTGCATTTTACCCGGAGCAACAAGTAGTTTTTCATATTCTTCATCGCGCGCATATCCCGTTAGAGAATTAAATAATTTAGAGAGATCGGAACCAATAACAGGGTCACAAGTGAAAAGCCCTAAATCCGTATAGATGCGTGCGGTGACATCGTTATAATTCCCTGTCCCCATATGAACATAGTGCTTTATACCCTCTTCTTCGTGGCGGACAACCATTGCAATTTTGGCGTGCGTTTTTAATCCTACAACACCATAAACAACGTGTACCCCAGCTTTTTCCAGGGCTCTTGCCCAGACGATATTATTCTCTTCATCAAAACGGGCTTTTAGCTCCACAAGTACAGCCACTTGTTTCCCGTTTTCGCTTGCTTCCATCAATGCGGCAACGATAGGAGAGTTGGGACCCACACGGTAAAGGGTTTGTTTGATAGCCAATACCTCTGGGTCTCGCGCCGCCGAGCGAATGAAGTGAACGATAGGATCAAAGCTATCGTAGGGATGATAAAAAAGGATATTTTGGCGGCGAATAACAGAAAAAATATCTTCAGTTGTTGCTAATTGAGGAGGCAGTGCTGGCTGATAGGGCTCATCTTTTAAATCAGGGCGATTGATTTTCATTAACTCCATTACATTGGAAAAACCGATAGGACCATCTACCGCATAAACCTGATAAGGGGCGATTTCAAGATTATGTATCAATATCTCGCGCACCTGTTCAGACATATTTTCGTCAATTTCGAGGCGTACTGTTGAACCAAAGTGACGTTTTCGCACACTTTCTTCAATGGCGATCAACAGATCGGCGGCTTCGTCTTCTTCTATTTCAGGGTCGGCATCGCGCGTGATGCGAAATGGGTAGGCATCCTCCACTTCTACGCCAGGGAAGAGTATGTCCAAGTTTTCCCCAATCACTTCTTCTATCCAAACGAAATTATTAGATGTGGCTTGGACAAGTCCCAAGCTTTCGTATTCTTCGTTTGTCTCCTCCTCGCTGGGGATGCGCAAAAGCCGCGCAAAGGTGCCAGGCACTTTTATACGCGCAAAGCGTTGGCCGTGGATAGGGTCTTTAATTACTACAGCCAAATTAATACTAAGGGTGGAGATATGTGGAAAAGGATGTCTGGGATCAAAAGCCAAAGGGGTTAGGGCAGAAAAAATCTCTTTCTTGAAGTGTTTACGCATCAATTTGCGTTGTTTGCGCTTCAAATCCTTGTAGTGCAATATCCTGATTCCTTCTTTCTCTAATTTCGGCATCAAATCTTCATGCCAGCATTTATATTGTGTGGCTAGGTCTGGCAATAAAATTTGTCGAATGGAGGCTAATTGCTCGGCGGGAGTCATCCCGTCGGCGGGTGTTTTTAGTACACCAGCGGCCAATTGCCTTCGTAAGCCGGAGACACGCACCATAAAAAATTCGTCTAAGTTATTTGCAACGATGGAGATGAATTTGACTCGTTCCAATAGGGGATGATTTTCGTCCAATGCTTCTTCTAAAACGCGATGATTAAATTGCAACCAACTCAACTCACGGTTGACGTAGAGGCTGGGGTCTTTTAGCGAGATGGAATTTTTGCTCATTGAGGTTTCCTTTTGGAAGGGGAGACTTGAGGTCTAAGACCTAAGACTTCATCGGGATTAGGCGAGGAAGAGGTGAGATTTTAGAAGAGAATAAAGCCCACACCAAGACGATGTTATTTAAGGGCGATCAAGCTCAAAACATGCGCGACGCGGTTTTTCACCCCAAGCATTATCGAGACCTGTCAGGTCTAAAAGCTATTCCGGTTTCTTATAAATTTCAGGCACTAATTTATGCTCACTGATCGGGGGTCGGACATAATTGGTGTCTTTTTCGGGGCGAGGTTCTAGTTTTTCTAGCTTAGGAGTGAGGTCTTTATAGGTAACTAAATTTAGCATATGCGCCATCATATTTAAGTGCGCGTGTTCCTGAATTTCGGAGTTGACCATATACCAGGGGGCTTCATCTATGTCGGTATGCGCCATCATGGAATCTTTAGCTTTGGAGTAGAGAACCCAATTTTGGCGAGCTTTTTTATCTACATCGGTAAATCGCCAACGTGTTCGGGGGTCTTTCATCCATTTTTGGAAGCGTTTTTCCTGTTCTTCTGCGCTCACAGAGAGCCAGTATTTAATGACAATAAAGCCCTCGCGCACGAGCATCCGCTCAAATTGGGGGCATTCGTTGAGAAAAAGTCTATATTGGTCTTCGGTACAAAATTCCATTACCCATTCAACGCCCGCGCGGTTATACCAGCTGCGGTTGAAGAAAACCATTTCTCCTTTGGCGGGAAAATGTTTGATATAACGCTGAAAATACCATTGCCGTTTTTCTTTGTCACTGGGCGCATCTAGGGCTACAGAGCGCACAATGCGGGGATTGAATTGTTGGGTAATTTGATTGATCATGGCCGTTTTGCCAGCTGCATCACGCCCCTCAAATAGGACGATAACTCTTAAATCCTGATCTTTGACCCAGGATTGTAGCTTGACCATTTCTGTCTGTAATTTTTGTAGCTCTCGCTGATAGTCTTTGGGGGTAATAACGCCATCTTTCGTATATTTTATTTCAGTAGTCATGGGTTTCTCCTAATTACCTTTAAATTTTGAGCCATAAGCAAGGGGGACAAAATGATAAGCCTCGGTCTCAGGACGCTGATAGTCGGTCTCTTCGCGTTCCGGGAGCGGTTCTGGCTCTGGCGTTAAATCTTGATAGGGAATCATGGAAAGCAGGTGAGAAATACAATTTAGGCGAGCATGTTTTTTTACATTGGCCTGCACCACAAACCACGGACTTTCATTCGTGTCTGTATAGGCAAACATCGCATCTTTGGCTTTGGAATACCCTCCCCATAGCGCGCGAGATTTTAAATCCATGGGGCTGAGTTTCCAAAGTTTACGAGGGTCTTTGTGTCGGCTTTGGAAGCGTATTTCTTGTGTTTCTTCGCTAATTTCAAACCAATACTTAATTAAAATAATCCCATCTCGTACCAGCATACGTTCAAAATTAGGCACTTCATTCAAAAAATGTCGATATTCTTTTTCTTTACAAAATCCCATCACCCACTCAACACCCGCGCGGTTGTACCAACTGCGGTCAAAAAGCACCATTTCGCCCTCGGCGGGGAGATGGTCAATATAGCGTTGAAAATACCATTGGCGTTGCTCTAAATCGCTGGGTTTGTCTAAGGCTACCACGCGTACCATACGGGGGTTTAGTCGACGCATGACGCGGTGAATGGTGCCCCCTTTCCCTGCCGCGTCACGTCCTTCAAAGATGACGATAACGCGCAAGCCCTGATCCTTTATCCAGTATTGAAGTTTAACCAACTCCCCCTGGAGTTTTGCAATTTCCTCTTCATAGTAATCATTTTCTATTTTTCCGCTTTTTTTATACTTGTGAGACATGAAAAACTCCTTTGGTAATTTGTGGGTAATTTGTGGCGCGACATTTATGTCACAATAGTAGGCAGGGCAAGAATATAGTCTCGCCTTATGAAAATTTTGTAGGATGAATAGCCGATCCGCACGTGACTTCAATTTGCGTGCCATTGATCAGCATCTTCTTAGCGTGGGTTTTTTCTGCTCTCGCCGAGAAGATGCTTGGTCGCGGTACCCAAGCCTAAACCACGCTCGTATCGTTGTTTTTCCGATTTCCGTCTTCAGAAATCCTTATAAAGTGATAATCACTTCAGCCATTAACTTTTTAAATTCATCACTCTGAAAATAAGCCCAAACTTCGGGGAAGGTGCGCAACTGTCGATAAAGTTCGCCTTGCCTATCTGCCAAATAAGTTGCAACCCCAGGTGCAAGAATAGGCTCTTTCGGGAGATTATTCTTTTTTTCTTTGGGCTGTCCCCATTTTCCCCATGTTAAAAAGTTACGCAAAAATTCGCTGGCAACGACAGCGTCTTGTAAATCGCCGAGATGGTCTTGGAGTTTTCTGATTTCAATAATGGCAGTTTCTGTCTGTGGAGAGAGCACCTCTTTAAAAAACTCTAGTGTATAGCGCAAACATTTACTCGCAATGCGAAGCTGGTGCAATTCTTTCAGCGAGACGTTCGGATTTGTGACCCACTCATCATATGCCAAAACACCTGCAACCTGTTTGTAAATAATGGCTGGCACAATATGGCGAACGCGGTGAGGTTTTGCGCTACCGCTCTCAGATATGGTTGTTTCTTGCCAAAGTGCGTCTTTTTGAAGCGATTTGGCAAAATTTGCCTTGAGTTGAGTATAAATATCGCCATCCAAATATGTCATTAATGCTTCTCTGGCAATATTACGTTCTTCTTCCCACACTATACGGAGAGGGTCTAGATCGTTTTGGCGTTCAGGTGAAAAAGTATCCAGATAGTGTTGTGTTTTTTCCCAGAAAACATCTAAATCTCGCATGTTACCTAATTTGCGGCCCGTGCGTTGCATCCCCTTATATAGCATTTTAAATTCTTTTCTATTGATATCTTCGCTAAAAACACGGAACGCGGCTCTAATTCGGCGTGTAGATACGCGCATTTTATGCAGATTTTCAATATCATCGTCTTTGCGAATGCTTTCTTCAAAATATAAGATGCGCTGAAATTGGTAGGCGAATATCTTGCGCGCGGCTTCACCCATAGAATCGTCCGCTTTTATATTAGGAAGCGTGGGGAGTTCTCGGGGCGGGGCGTTATGTGTAGCTTTATCTTCTTCTAGCGAGGAAATATGATCAAAAGCTACTTCTTCTGCACTAAAACGTAATTTTGTCTTAAATAATAAATGCCATAAATCGCTTTTCTTCTGGGCACGGGCGGCATCTTCTGTGGCGTTTGGTCCTGTAATTATTAGTTCTACTTTCCCGTTGTTTTCTGTGACTTGGTCAATTTTGCTGCTCTGGCTTTGAGAATAATCTAAGCCGTCTGCTAGACGAATTAAAGCAGAAAGCGTTATAGCTTCGTTCTGCGCTTTATCAGATAAATTCGCAAAAACTTTTTTAGATTTTTTCTTCTCCAAAGTTTTATAGGTCATTTTTTTGCGATTCAGATAAGTGGTTAGCGTCACCATCAATCGCTCTTCGGAATTTAATTCTTCTGGGGGATTCTTTAAGAGAATGTCTCGCCCCTTTTTGTGGTGCCCCTTAGCGCCAGAAGCCAAACCGATATTATGTAAAAATGCGGCTTTTTTCAATAGAGGCCGATCTTTTGGGGTTAGATTATGGAAATCGTCAAGTTTATCGAATAGCATCAAAGCATGGTCAGCAATCGTGCGAGCGTGATCGTGGTCTACCAGATAGCGTTCGAGCAATTCTTGGAGCGGTTGAGTTTTGACTTCGGGCTTTTCTTCTACCTTCTTCTTCTTTTTACGCGGCGGCTTTTTTTCAACTGGCATTTCAGGAAGAATGACTGCCGGGGCAGGGAGAGTTTCACTTAAGATGCGTTTGGGAAAATCACCCAGTCGTTTTTTCTGAAAACCCATCAGCCATCTGCGAATAGTCCCGATAGTTCTTTGAACGTGTTGAGCAACTTCATCTTGTGTCTTCCCTTTATCGAGCATTAATAAACCTTGCGCTCGCAAAGCATAAAGATCATCCCCTTTGGCTATTTGCGCACAAATTGCATTTTCTTGCGGGGTTAATAATTCTCCTTCTGGAGAATCTTCATTCATGAAGCGTAACGAGCGTTCAAATTTTGACTGGCTTTCAGGCTCCAGTTCTTTTTTGTTTTGTAGGAAAGTCACAATTTCAGTTAGATCGTTTTGAGTACCTTCAGGTCGTAGCTCAACCTCCAACTCAAAATGTCTTTGCTTTCTACTCCCCGAAACAATATGCACATTATCCAGGCTCAACTGCGCTACCTCTCTCTTTCCTTGAAGTACGCGGCGAAAAACACGTGTTTGCTGAAAATCAAAAAGAGGAGTCAGTGGCTCTTCCCCGATCAATTGCAAGATGAGATTACGTGCCGGGCTTTTAGCCCAATTTTGTGGAATATCATAAACCGGAAGCGAAACTTCCAATTCTTTTCGTCTATGGATAGCCCCCGTCGATTTCTCCAATCCCTTGATCGTTATCAATACATCCGTCTCAGTTTTTCTAAGACGGCAACTATAACCACTTGCTAAAACTAAGCGTTCTTTGGTGTCTAAATAAGTATCACGTACTTGCTGAATTTGATGTGCCGACAGCGCGAAGTCACCAATCTGGTCAATAGCCTGCAAACTCTGGAACTTTACTACGTCCGATAAAATGAACTTTGCTTCAATTTCCATCTGCAACTCCAACTTAGCTACCCGTATATCTCCTATTATTATAGCATCAAAAAAAACAGCATAACCGTTATTTGTGTATCCCAAAGAAAAACTCCCCTATTGTGCAGGGGAGTTTTTAGATCATTTTTTTGAGAGAAAGCCTGATGATTTAGCTTCTTAACTTCGTAAATGGCAGGCTATTTTATGTTCCGCATGGCTTTCTAATGCTTTAAGAGTCGGGACTTCTTTAGAGCAAATATCCTCTGCGATGGGGCAACGCGGGTGGAAGCGGCAGCCACTCGGAGGGTTGAGCGGGCTGGGTACATCTCCTTCAAGGATGACGCGCTCTCGCTTGCGGTTTGGCTTTGGGATGGGGATCGCAGACATCAATGCCTGAGTGTAGGGATGTTGAGGGTTCGCGTAGAGCTCATCTCGTGGAGAAATTTCTGCAATTTTACCGAGGTACATGACGGCTACGCGGTCAGAAATATGCTCAACGACTGCGAGATTATGCGCTACAAAGAGATAGGTAAGCCCCAACTCTTTTTGCAAGTCGCGCAAAATATTCAAAACCTGCGCCTGAATAGATACATCCAACGCAGAGACAGGCTCGTCAAGAACGATGAATTCTGGTTTTAGGGCCAGAGCACGGGCAATACCGATGCGCTGTCGTTGCCCACCGGAAAATTCGTGGGGATAGCGGTTGGCATGAAAATGTTGTAAACCAACTTTGCGCAGGTTTTGCATCACAATTTCAGCGCGTTCTTTGGCATTTCCCATTTTATGAATTTTGACACCTTCCCCTATGGATTCTCCAATTGGCAAACGCGGGTCAAGCGAAGCATAGGGGTCTTGAAAGACAATTTGCATTTTGCGGCGCATTTCTTTTAGCTCAGCACCTTTTAGATTAAGTATATCCTTGCCTTCAAAGGTAACTGAACCGCTGGTGTGGGGGCGTAGCTGGAGCATAGTATGCCCAACAGTTGTTTTTCCACATCCAGATTCGCCAACAAGACCGAGAGTCTCACCTTTTGCGATGGAAAAACTAACATCATCTACTGCCTTGACTTGGGCAATTTCTTTTCGGAAAAGACCACCTTTGACTGAATAGTATTTAACAAGATTGTCTACACGGACAAGGTCATTATTTTTTTTAATATTTTCGCTCATAATTATTTCTCTACTTTTAGTGGAGCGGTATGATTTTCGCCATTTTGATAAAGCCAGCAACGCACAGTGTGTCCGTCGGCGTATTTATCTAGTAGCGGTTCGCTATGATTACATATTTCATCAAGATTGTATTCTTCACGAGCGCGGCAGCGGGGAGCAAAACGGCATCCGGGGGGCATATCGACCAAATTCGGAACAGCACCGGGGATAACTTCGAGTTCTTCTTGCACTTGCCCTAGTATAGGGACAGAAGCGATCAATCCCTTTGTGTAGGGGTGCATGGGGGTCTCGAAGACAGCTTCAATATCGGCTTCTTCGATGATTTGCCCTGCATACATGACAGCTACTCGATCTGCGCTTTCTGCAATGAGCCCAAGATCGTGGGTAATCAGAATAACTGATGTACCCATTTTATCGCGCAAGTCTATAATTAAGTCTAGAATTTGGGCTTGAATAGTTACATCTAAAGCGGTGGTTGGCTCGTCTGCAATGAGTAGTTTCGGCTTGAGAGCAAGAGCCATCGCAATCATTACACGCTGGGCTTGTCCTCCGGACATCTCATGTGGATAAGATTTTGCCTTCTTCCTAGCATCGGGGATGCCCACTAATTTGAGCAATTTTACAGCTTCATCCCAAGCTTCTGCTTTTTTGATATCTTTGTGGATCTCAAAAACTTCGGCAATTTGTGCGCCAACCGTAAAAACAGGATTAAGGCTACTTTGCGGTTGTTGAAAAATCATTGAAATCAAGTTGCCGCGCATCCCGACCATTTCAGCTTCTGAAAGTTTTAGGAGGTCTTTGCCTTTGAAGTGGATTTCGCCATCAACAATGCGACCGGGGTCATCTATGAGTTGTAGGATGGAGAATGACGTGACGCTCTTGCCACAACCTGATTCTCCTACCAAACCCAGGATTTCACCCGATTCAACGTCGAAGTCAACGCCGTCTACAGCTTTGACAACGCCATCATCAGTGAAAAAGTAGGTTTTTAGATTTCGGACTTTTAGTAAAGCTTCGTTTGTATGATTAGTCATTTTTTAGTCTCCGTCCGATTAGTTTTTTAGGCGGGGATCAATCGCATCGCGAAGACCATCACCTAAAAGATTGAAGGCTAATACGGTTATCATAATGGCTAAACCGGGGAAGAAGACCAGATGGGGCGCGGTGAAGATTTGGTTTCGTTCGGTACCAAGCATCGTCCCCCATTCTGCTGTTGGGGGTTGGGCTCCCAAGCCTAAGAAGGAAAGCGCAGCAGCGTCCAAGATAGCGGTAGCGATTCCCAGAGTCCCCTGCACGATGAGGGGCGGTACCGCGTTTGGCAAAATCCGTCTAAATAAGATGTGCATTTTGCTGCCACCCAGCGCACGTGAAGCTGCGACGTATTCCTGCTCCTTGACGGAGAGAACGCTGGCGCGTACGACGCGAGCGTAAATGGGGATGGATACGATGGCGATGGCGAGGAGCGCATTTTGTAAGCCGTGCCCTAACACGGCGACGATGGCGATGGCGAGAAGAAGCGAGGGGAAGGCGAGGAGAACGTCCATGACACGCATGATAAGGTTGTCTATCCAGCCGCCGAGAAAACCGCCTAATGCGCCGAGTAATGTGCCGATGATGATGGCAAAGCCGACGGTCGTGAAGCCGACCATAAGCGAAACGCGTGTGCCGAAAACGACGCGACTGAAGACATCGCGGACGTTCCCGTCTGTGCCGAGAATATGCTGCGGTTGACTCTCGTCACACCCTAAGAGATGGATACATGGGTCTGAGCGTCTTTTAATATCTTCATGACCGATGAGGACAAAGTTTGGGTCAAAAGGAGCGATGGCAGGGGCGAAAGTGGCGACCAGAATAAGGAAGAGGAGAATTGAGCCGCCAATAACTGCCGATCGTTGCCGAAAGATGCGGCGCATGGTGAGTTTTAGCAGACTGTCTGATTGGTAGCTTTCGTCTTGGACGTCATTTTCGACAAGACTTGAGAGTTTAGATTCTGTTTTATTAGTCATGTTTTAGTCCAACCTAATGCGGGGGTCAATGAAGACGTAGGAGAGATCAACCAAAAGATTGACAGCCACATAGCCTACGGCAATGACGATTGTAAATCCCTGTACGATGGGGAAATCGCGTGCGGTTATTGCTTCGAAAAGCATTCGCCCTACACCTGCAAAACCGAAAATCGTTTCAGTAAGAACCGCCCCCGCAAAGAGCGTGCCCACTTGTAAGCCGATGATGGTAATCACTGGCAATAGGGCATTTCGAAGGGCGTGTTTCATGATGACAAAGCGTTCGAACAGACCTTTTGCCCGCGCTGTACGAATATAATCTTGGCGCAGCACTTCAAGCATGCTAGAGCGTGTCATACGGGCGATAATAGCGAGAGGGATTGTACTCAGGGCGACAGAGGGAAGAATGATATGTTTAATGATGTCGCTTAAAACTTCCCAATCTCGCGTAATAATGGAGTTGAAGACATACATATTCGCAAAAAATTCCATGAAGGCGTATTTTGTCGTCCCTTCTATCACTTCCCATTGAAAAACTTCATAAAAGGGAATTGCGGATACACCAGCCGAAATACGACCTGAGGGGGGTAACCAGAAAGGGGTGTCTTTGAGAAGGAGCGCAAAAACATAGGCAAGAACTAAGCCTAGCCAGTATACAGGCATAGAAACCCCTGTGTTTGCGCCAATCATGACCCCAACATCTATGAAAGAGTTTCGTTTTACGGCAGAAATTATCCCCGCAGGAATGCCGACTAAAACGGCAAGAAAAAGTGCAATAAGACCGAGTTCTATAGTGGTTGGGAGGCGCTCGAGAAGGATTGTTGTTACTGGGCGACTATAGCGAATTGAATCTCCAAAATCACCTGAAAATATATCCTTCATATAAATCCCAAATTGAACAGCAATGGGTTTATTAAGACCATACTGCTCAGCAAAGCGCTCACATGCTTCTTGGGATGCTTTTTCTCCAAGCATTGCTGTGCAAGGGTCTCCAGGAATGGAACGCGCCATAACAAAGGTGACAAGAAGAATTCCAAAAATAACAGGAATTGAATATAGGATGCGGCGAAAAGCGTATTGTGTCATAAATAAACCAGCCTAGTTCGTACAAGAGAAAAACAATGCGAGACAGTGCCGCCTTTGTCGGGCTTAGCACCATCTCGCATTGATCTTAATTAAAAGCTAGATGGCAGAAGATTACTCTGCTGCGTTCATCAAGCCATCCCAAAGGTAGCCATAGTACGTGAAAGCACCAGTGTTACCAATGTGATTTGCGTTTGCTGCGTCGATACCAGCTGACCAGGATGCAATGACATCGTTCGCATCGAAGGTGGAGCCATCGTGGAAGGTGACGCCTTCGCGGAGGGCGCAGGTCCAGACGGTTGAATCTTCGTTGGCGGTACAACCAGTGGCCAATTCAGGAACAACTTCGCCGGAGTCGATTGCATAGGCTAAGAGAGTTTCTGTAACCTGCTGGCAAGGAGCCAGTGATTCGCCGTCAGATTCGTCTTGGCAGAAGAGGCTGATAGGTTCAGCGTTTTGCATGAAGACGAAGGTGTCTTTGCCGGGATCAACTTGCGCCATCAACGGGGCGCCGAAGGGGCGGAAGTGAGCATTGTCAACTGTTGCTAAAGCAGCAGATGCAGATGCACCGTTGGCGATCGGAATCATAGGTACGAGTTCGCGAATAGCATTGTTGGCTTCAACATAGAGAGCTTCTGCTGCAGCGGGATCACCGATCTGGGAGGCTGTTTGCAGTACTTCGTAGATCTCAGGATGCGTCTCGCCGTATTGCGGGTTGGTTTCAGCAAAGTGATAATCAAGGAAGTTGGTTACGTGAGGATAGTCAGCACCCCAACCAAGGAGGTAGAAACCGTCCAGGCGGCCGTTGGTGGATTCATCAATGAACTCACCAGATTCCATGACAACAACTTCAGCTGTAATGCCCAGGTTTGCTTCCAATTGGGCTTGAACTTCTACAGCAACCAAGCCAGGCTCAGGAAGGTAACCACGGAAAACATCACGATAATAAATGGTGGTCTCGAAGCCATCAGGATAGCCAGCATCAGCAAGTGCTTGTTTGGCGGCGGCGGCGTCAAAATCGTACCATGCATCACCGGTACAACCGTTGGGGAGGCTGCAAGGAGTGAAGTGGGAAGGAACAGTTGCGCCTTCTGCATAGAAGTTATCTACAATACGTTGGCGATCAATGCCCATAGCGATAGCCTTGCGGACATCAATATTGTCGAAGGGGGCAAAGGTGTTGGTCATTGCCAAATAAAGAACGTTGGGGTTGGCAACAGGCAAGAAGGTTAGATTTTCGTCTTCTTTCACAACTTCGTAGTCATCGGGGCTGAGGTTGGTGATTTGATCAACGGTGCCAGATTGAAGCTCAAGCAAGCGTTGTGCACCTTCAGTTGCCCAGCGGAAGACCAAAGTGTCATAAGCGGGTTTGTCACCCCAGTAGCCATCGTAGGCTTTGAAGGTGACGCTTTCGCCACTAGCCCAGTTTTCGAGAGCGAAGGGACCGGTGCCGACAGGGGAGCGAAGCAGAGTTTCTTGGTTTGCTTCATTAGCATTGGCGTCCAACCACTCTTCAGGATAAATGCCGAACGGGGTGAAAGCTGCTTTCTGTGGGAACGCAGGATCAGGGCTACACATGGTGAATTCAACGGTGTGTGCATCTGAGGCAGAGATGGATTTAATCTTTCCACCATATTCGCAGTCAGCTGCTTCAACCATTTTGCCTTCAAACTCAGCCATAGGCTCTTCGGCGGCAGGTTCTTCTGCAGGTTCTTCTGCTACTGGCTCTTCAGCGGCAGGTTCTTCTACTGCGGGGGCTTCAGGTGCGGCAGGCTGGCAGGCTACCAACACCATGCTTGTAAGCAATAGCATTGCAAACAAAGTGTACAGGATTTTACTCTTCTTCATTCTTTCTCCTTCTCCATAAAATGGAGATTTGGTGAGTAGAGGCATAAGCTTTCTGCTTACGCCATAAAATAGAAGCGGTGTTAAAACACCGTCTTTTATTATACGGGGGGATGATATAACCTGTCAACTTTTTGAGATGACGAAATCTGCATCGCACGTGACATTTGACTTGCTACCGTTATTTCAAAACATCATACTTTTGACGGACTTCACGTATATCATCCCACATTAGTGATTTAGGTGCCCCCGGCTTTTTAGAGGGATTTCTCAACAAATAAGATGGATGAAAAATCGGCATAATCCAGCGACCATCCATCTCTATCCACTGTCCGCGTAAACGAGTAATCCCTGTCTTCCCAAGAATTGATTGGCAAGCCACATTCCCCATCAACAAGACGATGGGTGCACTCACCAGACGAATAATCTCAAGTGTATAAGGGCGGTAATACTCAATTTCTTGCGTAGTCGGTTTTCTAAAATTTTTCCCATTCTCGCCCGGTGGCATTCTGAAAACAGAATTGGTGATGTATATATCATTCTGCGAATCGAAATCAGCTGCTTCAAGAATTTTATCTAGCATTTTCCCCGCTCGTCCAATAAATGGCACGCCATCTATATTTTCCTGTGGACCCGGAGCCTCGCCAACCAGCAAAATCTTCGCGTTGGGATTGCCTCGACTGATAACGACTCGCGTTCCAGCATCTGCGAGCAAATCGTCATTCATATTTGTCATTGCTTTGATAAGTGCATCAAGCGTGTCAAATTTTACAGATTGCGACCCTCCAAACAAGCCAGATTGAGACATGTTGCTCCTTTTTGTAATTTAAATTAATTGAGAGAAAAAACCGTGTTTCATGTTGCGTGTTTAAAGAATCACAAAACACGAATGACGCTACATATTTTAAAGCGTGCCCTTAATCGTAAACCACAGACAGGCCCACCCCTACTTCTTCTAGATTCGCCACTGTAGATAGCGCAATTTTCGAGTTTAAATCCGTGCAATGACAAGCCCAAAGAGTTTTTGGTTGAAGAGCTTTCATATAATCCAGAGTCCCCTCGATTTGTTTCTCCGGAGGGTTTTGTAGATGCAATCCACCGATAATATCGGCGACTTTATCATTTTCACAAACTTCTTTGGCATATTCGATGATATTGCAAATCCCCGCGTGTGAGCAACCTGTGATAATAACCAATCCCTCGGATGAGTTGTAGACTAAAGCAGAATCTTCTACAACATAATCATCTTCCTTTGCACCCTCTTTGCGGCCATAAGTAGCGATAGATTCAAAAGAATTCTTTCTAGGGATTTCTCCTAGAAAGGTCAGTTTTTTGCTAAGTTTCTGCGGCTCTTTGCTCAATTGCATTTTGAAGTGCTTTTCCAGTTTGCGCTTAGAGAGAAGTGAGCCAAATTCGTCAAAATCTTCTGATATCACACTTGTAAATGTTTCCGGGTGGGCAATGAGTGTTGGCTTCTTGAAAGGAAGTTTTTCGATTTTCAATTCTATATAGTATTTGAGCAATCTATCTAATCCCCAAGTATGGTCAAGATGGCCGTGTGAGAAAGCCAGATAATCAAGATTTCTCAAATCAAGCCCCATTTTTTGAGCGTTATCAAGAAAAATGCCTGAATAACCAGTATCGAAGAGAAGGGCTGTTTCATCATCTTCAATCAGAAAAGATAACCCTGGTTCCGCTAAAAAATAGCGGTCAATAATCGTATTATTATCTACAAGCACGGTTAATTTCATGGTTTTTCCTTTAAAAATGCGCTAGTTGCCGTTTTCGGCATTGTTTTTGTGAAACGCTTTACTTAAGCCAAACGCCACTCCACGCATCAAGTTTTATCTCAACAAAACCCTCTCGCACGCCAAATCTATTGTGGTTGAGCAAAGAGCGTAGTTCATCACCATCTTTGAGTAAATTGCCAACGGGAATTCGCAAAGTCTCTGCATTTTCAGAGAGATTCATCGCAACTACAACTTTTTCTGTACCCAATTTTCGGGCAAATGCGTAGCCTTTTTCTTCCGCCAGCAAGCGAATATATTCCCCGCGCCGCATGGCAGGGATACGTTTTCTCAAACCAATTAGCTCTTGCACCCAATCACGCAAATTTCCTTTCCACTCACTTTTATCCCAAGGAAAAGCGCGCCGGCAATCTGGGTCTTTATCGCCATCTACACCAACTTCATCGCCATAATAAATGGCAGGTGCGCCGGGATAGGCAAACTGGAAGAGAAAGGCTAATTTGATTTTATCTAAATCCCCGCCTAATTTATGATGGATTCGTTTGGTATCGTGCGAGCCAAGTGGGACGTACATCGCCCGCACATTCTCTTGCGGATAGGCATTAAAAAGCGATTCGACCTTGTCCCCAAATTGCGTGGCGTTGATTTGACTGTTGAGAGTCTCGATCAGCGCGTCGCGAACGGGGTAGTGCATTAGCCCGTCAAAGTGATTGTCGTCTACCCAGCGGGGGTCCACTTCCCAGATTTCGCCGAGGATATAGGCATCTGGGTTGGCACCTCTGACTATTTGACGGAACCCAGCCCAAAACGCGTCCGAATCGATTTCGTTGGGAACATCGAGTCGCCAACCATCTGCGCCAGCTTCCATCCAATATTTGGCGATGTCGTAGATATAATCCCGCACTACAGGGTTATCGGTGTTAAATTTGGGGAGCGATTTGAAGTTCCACCAAGCAGAATAATTCTCTGCATCGCCATGCGTGTAGGCGTTGAGTGGGAAGCCTTTAACATGAAACCAATCTTTATAAGCAGAGTGTTCACCATTTTCGAGTAGGTCGGCAAAGGCGAAAAACCCGCGTGAGCAGTGGTTAAAAACGCCGTCAATAACAACGCGCATCCCGTTGCTGTGAGCGGCGTTGAGCAGGGTGTCGAAATCTTTGCGTTTGCCAAGTTTGGGGTCGATGGTGTAATAATCGCTGGTATTGTAGCGGTGATTGGAGGGGGAGAGAAAAATGGGGTTGAGATAGAGGGCGTTCACGCCAAGGTCGAGGAGATAATCGAGTTTTTGGGTGATGCCGCGCAAATCTCCGCCCATAAAATTATAGAGGGTGGGTTCTGCATCCCACTCGGCGACATTATCGGGATTTGTGGCAGGGTCGCCATTGGCGAAACGGTCGGGGAAAATTTGGTAAAAGATTGCGTCTTGCACCCAGTAGGGGACGGTCATAAATGAGCCTCGTTGTTTTAGGTTTTTTACAAAAAAGATTCTATCACTTTTCTCGTGTTATGATAGCGGCGAATTTTGATGAAAGACTTTTGACCTTAGACATCAGGCTTCAGAAAAAGCTGAGAACTGATATCTAAAGTCTGAAGTCTTTAAAAACGGAGAAGAAAATGACAAAATTAAAAGAAGAAACGCTTGCGCCTACTATTTCTCGGTTGGCGGTTGTTTTAGTAGCATCTTATATTGCTGCGCAAATGCTTTCTGATATTGCAAGTTTGAAGATTGGTGTTGTGGCTGGCTTTGCTGTAGATATGGGGACTTTCATTTATCCAATCACGTTCACTTTGCGTGATGTAGTGCATAAAGTTTTAGGGAAAAAGAATACGCAAATACTCATTCTTTCAGCTGGCACGATCAACTTATTTATGGCCGGATATTTGATGTGGGCAGCCAGCGTCCCTGGCGATGCAGATTGGGGATTGACTGCTGAATTTTCTGCAATTTTGGGTCCCCTCTGGCGAATCGTAATCGTCTCGATTTTAGCCGAAGTGGTTAGCGAACTGGTGGACACCGAAGTTTATCATTGGTTTGTGACGAAGATAACCAAAAAACATCAATGGGCGCGAGTGTTAACAAGCAATAGCATTAGCGTGCCGATAGATAATTTGATTTTTGCTTTTGGTGCTTTTGGTGCCTTGCCGGGGTTGGAAAATCACTTTTTGACTCTCCCTTGGGCAGTTGTTTGGCAGATTTTCACTTTTAATTTGATTGTAAAGTATCTTGTTACTTTACTTAGTTTGCCGATGATTTATCTTGCGCCAGATAATAATTGACCAGAGATAAACGGGGATGCGCGGAGATGAAAAAATGGATGAGAAACTCATCCGCTTTTTCATCTTTATGGAAACAAAAAGGTCTGGACGTGAAAATACCCAGACCTTTTTTAGAACTTCGAAATTTGGCAAAATTCAGGAGAAATTTTTGTTGAAGATAAAAAGAGAAAAGAAGAAATTATCGCCAGTCGAACAATTCCTCTTCAAGTCTTTCGAGCAATTTGTCAAATTTATCTGGCTCACCATCAAAAAGAATGGCATTAAACCCCATAGCGATTTCATGCTCATCTTCGATGGATAAATTCTGTTCAAGCAGCGGGAACACCAAGTTTTTGAGACGATCAAGATGTTGACGGAGCGTAGATGTGTATTCGCTGGCTGCCCAACTCACGTCAACACGCGCTTTTTCATCTCCCTCTTGCCATTCTTTTGTAGCGCCTAGTAGTTGCTCTGCAGCTTCGTGACTCTTCTTTTTTTCAGCTCGCAAATATTTTATCGCTCCATCATCAGAGGGAAACCCGAGTTCTTCCAGGGTCTTGATGAGCATCTCTTCTTTTTTGAAAAAGCCTCCCTCGATATATTCATTGATGAAGGTATGTGCTCGTATAAAGAATTCAGGGCGGGCATATTGGTTGCCGCTGAGTTCGACCATTCCGCTACCAAGTAGATCGATGAAGCGTTTGATTATTTCTAGATCAGCATTTAATTTTCTTGCAATACGCATGAGTTTTCCTAGACTTTTGAGTTTGTGATTTCAGTATAACATGTCGTCGAGTAGTGAAAAGGGGTATCTTTGCTACAGGAAAGCATCTTTCTGTTTGAGTATTTACATTTGACCTGCTTGCATAGCTGAGAGCAATGCCATATTTTTATGTATAGGGTCAGCCGCAACTCTTTGAGCAATCGCCTCTGCTTGTGATTGGGCTTCGGTGAGAATAGCAGCCTCATCAATTGTCAGCATTTGCCTGTCACGCATAAGAATTTGCCCAGCGACCAACACGGTTTTGACTTCGTGTCCACTGGCGGCGTAGACCAGATTTGGCACGATCGTACGGATTGGCGCATCCAGCACGGGCATCAGGTTGGGAGCGTTTAGGTCTACCAGAATTATATCGGCTTCCTTGCCGGCTTCCAGCGATCCGATCTCATCGCCCAAGCCAATTGCTTGTGCGCCTTCGATGGTTGCCATGCGTAGCACTTCCCAGGAGGGCATCGCTTCGGGGTCACGGGCTTTGATTTTGTTGAACAAGGCCGTCAGCTTCATCTCGTTGAAGATATTATTGCAGTTGTTGCCAGCTGCTTGATCTGACCCTAATGCGACCAAGCCTCCAGCTTCTCGGAAGGCGCGCATTGGCGGCACGATGCCGTCGATGATGCCGATGGAGCCAGAGCATAATGCCATTTTTGTACCACTTTGAGCAATAAGAGCTGCTTCTTCATCGGTGGCTTCTGTGAGATGGACAGCTAATAATTGCTCATCCAGGTAGCCTAGTTTATCCAAATATTCGGAGGTACGCTTTCCAAAGCGCTTGAGCATCTGGTGGATTTCTCTATCTCCTTGAGCGACGTGCATGTGGATCATCAATCCCTCACGCGTTGCGATGCGTTTCACCTCGAGCAATTGTTCACGGGAGAGCATGTCTGGGGCTTGTGGTCCGAACATAGCAGTGATGCGTCCACTCGCCGAGCCATTCCAATCACGGGCGAAGTCGAGTGCTGCATCAATGGATTGCTGACCCACTTCCGAATCCAGAGGATAGAGATCACCGACTTTCCATCCAACCATCCCTCCTGGCGGCATGGCGTTGATCGTGGGTGTGAGTCGGGCGCGGACGCCTGCCTCTTCAAAAGCCTCTGCCCACCCGGGGAAGGGTTTGGTGAAGTCGCCCAATGTGGTCGTGCCAGCTTTGAGGGCTTCGAGGATGTCGAGACGAGTTCCCGCCAAAGCCGCTGCGGGCGTGAGATGGCGCGCGTAGGGAGCTAGAGCCGATTGCATCCAATTGCGTACATCTTGCGCGACACCCCGTACAATGGCCCAGGATGTGTGCATATGCGCGTCGATTAAACCTGGCAAGACGGCGCAACCGCTGGCATCAACAGTTTCTGTAGCTTGGAAACGAGCCTTTAATTCAGATGTAGAGCCAACCGCGCTGATGTGCTTTCCTTGAATGGCGACGGCCCCATCGGGGATATAGCCCACACCTTTCCCCTGCATGGTGAATAGATGAGCATGAGTGATGAGAACGTCAATATTTTCAGGCATTTTATATTTTCCTCCAGCTTTAGATTCAAAATCACTTGATGGTCTTTGACTTCATCTTGGAGTATAGGGTGAATTTGCTTTGTAGGCAAATAAAAAAGGTCTGGATGTTTTTAGATCCAGACCTTTTTTATATCAAGTTAACTTACACCATTCCAAACTCTTTTCCCACAAAATCCGTGCCTTTTCTTCGTTATAGGATTCTTCGCTGGATTCTTTTTCTTCACCATCTACGATAAATTTCCCGCCGACGCTCGCGAATTTGGGCCTGGTTGCCGCGACGATATACGAATCGGATGCCTGTTCCAACGACCGCGCAAAAGGCATCCGTGCCAGGATTTGCGTAAAGAAAAATTTGGAAAAAGGAGACTTCCTCCGCGCGCCAATTGCCGCCGGGACAAATCCCGGACAAACGGCATTCGATGTCACCCCCGTCCCTGCAAGCAGACGGTTCAACTCGTAGGCAAACCAGATATTTGCCAACTTGGAGTTTTTATAGAAAATTTGGGCATCATAGTATTTTTCTGCTTTCAGATTATCGTAATCAAAATCGGTTGCTGGGCCCTGTTTAAGATCGGGATCATGCAACGATGACGAAACCGTAATCACCCGCGCAGGTGCAGATGCTTTTAAGTTTTCAAGCAATAAGTTCGTCAGCAAAAAATGTCCGAGATGATTGACCCCAAAAGTCATTTCAAAACCATCGGCGGTGAATCTGCCTTCTTTGCTGTCAAACATTTGCCCAGCATTATTGATTAAAAGATGCAGAGGGTAGCCCTTCGCCTGAAAAGCGGACGCACACGCTCGCACCGACTCAAACGATGCCAAATCAAGCGGAATTGACTCGACCTTGGCATTTGAAATGCTCGAATGAATTTCTTCAATGGCTTTTTTGCTCGCATCTTGATTACGCGATGCGAGAATGATGGTATAGCCCTGTGCCGCCAATTTCTTGACTGTGGCAAAACCTATCCCGCTGTTCCCGCCGGTGATCATTGCGACGCATTCTTGATTTTTTGACATGAGTTTTCCTTGCATTTTCTTTTCTACATTGACGAATTAGATTGAACTTGTATTTCTACTCTTCGACTTTGGATGGCAGGGTATCATCAATATGCGCCCATGAAACCTTACGCTTGGTCCAAATCTCTTGGGTTGGTTTGATCATTTCAGATTCGATCAGATTGCCTGCGTTGATCCAGACGAGATCTGGATAGCTGTCTATCTTTATAAATAAGATTGAGCCACATTCTGGACAGAATTCACGGGATATTATATTGCCACTATCTGATACTTTTTTATATTCATTAAGGTCTCCTGAAAGAATGCTTAGTGTTTCAATATCGGCCTCTATTGTTAGGCTGTAGGCACTTCCTGTTGCTTTTTTGCAGTCATTGCAATGACAATAGACAACTTCTTTTGACTCATTTCTCCATTCATAGCTTGAAGTGCCACAAAGGCACTCTCCTTTTATGTGCGAATTCAAAATCTGGCTCCTAATTTTTATTTTTAGATAGTCGTGCTATATAGAAACTTGGAAAAAACAATTCCAATTTCCTTTCCGTCAGCAATCAGTCTTTTTCTTTATTTCTTTTTGATGTCGTAAGTAGAGATCGTTACCAATTCGCCAAACCCAAGTTTGGTAGGAATTTTTTTCGAGATTGCATTATCGTCAAAAACCCGATACATCGGGGTAACATTATGCTTGATGCACCACGCACATAAACTGGATACGATCGCTTTGCCAAGACCCTGCCCACGATAATTAGGATGTATGAGAACGCCGATATCCGCGATCTCCTCATCTCCCCAATAACGGTGACTTGCGTAAGCTGCCAATTCTCCCTTGTAGATCAACCCTATAATGACTGGGTCTGGCTCATCGAGGATAATATCTGCATCATCGAGTTCTTCTGCTGTGCATGCGTTGAAAAGCTTTGATAGAAGTTCTTTGTCATCTTTTGGGTCAAGGCGTTTTAACGCAAATTTCTCAGGAATGGGTTGCGGAATGAAATCAGGTGAGGCAAGAAAATGATCGAGCAATGTGCTCTTCAGTTCAAAATCGCGATTGATCCCGAGAATGGAAGATAAGATTTTGGATGACACTGGCTCGTTGTATGCTTGAAATCCCAATTTGCAATCAAGCTCTTTCGCCAATTCTGTTAAGATCCAGACCACTGTTAACTTGCCAATTTGGTAAGTAACAAGCTTCTTTTTATCACTTAGTTTATTATTTGCAAAAATGTAGATCCCTTTTTGTGAAAAAAAGTCTATATCACAATCAAAACGAGATGCCCAATAGCCATAGACAGTCTTTTGTAATAATTCACTTGTTGTCATAAATTTTCCTTTAGTTCTGTTTTCTAAGCGATTGTACCCGAGAGCGAGCATGTTTTTTTGTTTTAACATCGCACGGGGATTAATTCCCTGCTCAGTTCGTGGAAGCCCTGTGGGCTAGAATCCAGTCCAACGGACTTTCATGTACTGAGCAGGTGGCTTTAGCCCCGCTCACTCCCAATGTGGGTGAAAAAGGTCTGGATATTTTTATATTTAGACCTTTTTAGTGGAGTTCACGCGGGGGGTACGGCTTAGCCTTTATCCGCTAACTTCTTGACTGTGGCAAAGCCTATTCCACTATTCCCGTCGGTGATCATTGTGACGCGTTCTTGATTTGTTGACATAAGTTTTCCTTAAATTCTGAGAAGATTATTTTTGAAAAAGATCTGGTTATGTTTATATTCTGACCTTTTTATAGTTTTTGATTTGCGCAATAACTAGTGACCCGATTGCGACCAGAATGTTTAGCCTCGTATAAAGCGTTGTCCGTGTACAGCAAAAGATTTTCCTGCGTCCACCCAATCTGGTTTGTAGCTACCCCAAAACTTGCCGTTAGATGTTTGACTTTTTCAAATTGATATTCTTCGATCGCAACCCGAACTCGTTCGGCAAGAAACTTGGCAGATTCCTTGCCCGTATCAGGCAAAAGGATTAGAAACTCTTCTCCGCCCCAGCGTCCTAAAAAATCTTCTTTACGGATTGTTTTATTAACAAGATCGGACATGCTTTTTAGAACTTCGTCCCCTGAAGGATGTCCATATGTATCGTTAATATTCTTGAAATGATCAATGTCATAAATGATGATGGATAGGGGGCGATTGTATCGCTCAGATCTGCCCATCTCCTGTTCTAGTAATTGAGTTATAGCTTTGCGATTCAGTAGCCCTGTCAAGCTATCGTAGGTTGCATAGTGAGTTTGCAGATTTCCTATGCGGTTTATCAATAAGATGGCGGTGCCTACGCCAATAATAGTATTTAGCCAGCGGGAAATATAATAACTTATCTCAAATGTGCCCAGATACATAAAATGGTATGTTGCGATTGCCAATAACCCACCAAATGTTGCAATGGTAAAAATAAAATTTTTCTTGCGGGATAAAGATAAATAGGTGAAAATAAAAATAATAGTTATCCACCCCATTAGCCCATTCAACGAGTCGCCAATAAAATGTCTGCCGTAGGTACTATCGTGATAGGCAATATTTATATTAGAAATAGTGAGCCAGAAAAGAAAGATGACGGTAGAGTAAGAAAAAATCAAACTAAGATTGGGGATAAAATCTGGCTTGAAAAAAACTATTACCGCGAGGATAAATAGTTCAATGCTAAATAAAAAGGTCAGGCCGCTTTGTCCTTGGATACCGTCTTTTATCGTATCAATAGCGAATAGAAAGGCTATAATAACCCCCAGAGGGAAGCCAATCAAAACAATAAGACGGTGGCGTCGCATAATTTCTTTTTTTTCTTGCATAGGCTTTTAATTTAATTCCGCAAACGATTGTAGAGAAGATAGATTTTGAAAAAAGTCTGGATATTTTTATATTCAGACCCTTTGTGTGGAATTATCGGCAAAGGTGTTGTAGGTTTAGTTTTTTAGCACTTAA
>JABGOQ010000064.1 GCA_018645405.1 Anaerolineae bacterium
TTCACTCTGCCAAACTGCCGCTTGCTTCGCCATAATTGGCGAAGGTATTGATGAACGAATAAAGTAGTATATAGTCAGACGTTTCAATAGATTACGATTTATATCCCGCCGCATAGGGAATCCCCCTGAACGCCTTCATATTTTTTAGTATAATTACCTTGATTGGAATGTAGATAGGGAATCTTATGAGAGAAGGTAAGTATTTTAAACAACAAATAGATCAGCTCACTACCGAAATAGAATTTGCGCTTCGGTGGCAGGGACCGATTATTTTGCTTGTCATCTACCGCTCATCTCATGTATTAGATGATGCTGAAGCTAGCCTGTCAGCAGAACTAACGCTATTGAAACAGGAGCTAGTTTCGGTCCGCGTGCGAAGCGATTCGTCCAATATTGTCGAAACTATCGCGGGGATAGAAAATCGAGAAAACAAGGTTTTTTCTATTGCTGATCTTGATCAAGGTGGAGGGACAGGTCAAGCTGATGCCTATCGGACTTTGAATTTACATCGAGAATATTTTATTGAGAAAAATATCCGCTGTGTGCTTTGGCTAACAAACGAAGAAGCCAGGCAACTTTCTCTAGTTGCCCCAGATTTTTGGGCTTTTCGTCATCGTGTGATTGATTTTCTTGGAGAACGTGCCACACCGCTTCGATCAGCTTCATTTCAAGGACTTGTGTGGATAGAATGGCCTTGGCATCTTTTTGAAGATGATTCTGGAGCAGCTATAACATATCGTGAGCAATTATTGGGGGAACTGCCAGATGAGCCTGAAACGATGCTCATGCGGATCAATTTATATGCAGAAATAGCTGGTCTATATCTTCTGGATGAAAACTGGGCGCAGGCATTGGAGATAATCAAGCAAGGTTTAGATGGCGTGTTTGTAATGATGATCCCAGAACTTGAAGCAAGATTATTGGTTGGCTTAGCGATTATATATATTCAACTGGAAGAGTACACTCAGGCTCAGGCCGCTCTTCAAAAAGCAGGATTTTTAAACTCTGAAAATGGTGATTATCTAACTCTCCTTGCGCAAGTGAGCAGGCTTGAAGGGCGACGTTCCGAAGCCCTTGCATATGTTCAAAAAGCAATCCGTTTACGCCCAGAGCATGCATTCGTATGGAATGAATGTGGTAATATTTATGCGGATTTGGGTAGAAACAAAAAAGCAATAGACGCTTATCAAAAAGCCTTTGATTTGTCGCCAAAAGATGTGCTTTCCTTGGTAAATAAAAGTGCTATTCTGGCATCAGAAAACCGTTTGGATGAAGCGCTAAAATTATTAGATACCATTCAAAGAGAACAAAGAATCGTCTTAAGAAAGGTTTATAAAATGCGGGGCTTTGAATTTTTAGTAAAAATAAAATGAAAAAAAATCTATTAGACTATTTTATATTGAATGCTAATAAGCCAGAATTACTCTCGATTTTTTTTGGGGGCATTATTTTAGCACTTTTTCTTTCAGGTATTATTTTCACGAAACGAAAGCTTGTTGGAAGACAGAGTTTTTTGTTTTTGGTTTCCGCCCTCCTATTTACCTACTTAATAGTTTTTCTCTATTCAATTCAAATAATACGTGAATCTAGAATAGTATTATTTGCACTCTTTTTGGGAGGATCAGCTTCTGCAACATCGTTACTTTTTTTTTCATTGCATTATGCAGGTCAGCAGTATTGGCTAAAATTTTCAAATATTCTGTTTTTTTTCCTGGAACCAATATTTTTCACATATGTTATTTTGAACTTACCCGCAAATGCTTACACACTAGGGCAAATTTATCCCGGACCATCATCTCTGTTTTGGGCTTGGGATTATATTCATAATTTTTATATTATTATAATTTTATTGGCTGCTAGCGTTATTATTGCCCCAAGTATATTTTTAGGGATTGGTACCTTGCGGCGAAAAGTAATTGCTACATTAGGAGCAATTTTAGTTCCGATAGTTCCTATAGGGTTAGGGTTAGGTGCTCTTTTCGAACCTTTTTCTTTCCAGATGTTTGCTTTTACCCTTAGCGGGTTAATTCTTAGCCTAACTTTATCCGAATCAAACTCTATTGACTTAATGCCTTTTTCGCGTAATCGCGTAGTGGAGCAAATGCGTGAAGGGTGGCTGCTTTTGGATAGCAAAAATCGTATTGTTGACGCAAATATATATGCTGAGAAAATACTAACTTTTTCAAAAAAGGAAGTCTATGGAAAAGATGCCAACACAATTTTTTCTTCTTGGCCAAACATTATCAATTCCTTGATTGATGGCAAAGAAGCAGATTTCAAAACATCTTCTAATGCATACGGAGAAGTTTTATACTTGCATATTAGAATATCTCATATAAAAGATTCTATGGGATTAATGATAGGGTGGCAGATACTTCTAAGGGATTATACGGAAAGGCGTATAGCCGAATTGGCACGTCAGCAAGCACGAGATGAAATGTTTAGTCTACTACACTCAATTTCGGGTGCAGCCAGCCGTTCCGAAAATATGACTGAATTTATTACAGCCTCGACATTTCAATTGGCATATTCTTTCGAAAGCCAAATAATAGCGATTTTTTTAAACGATGGAGAAACCAATGATGATCTTTTTTTGCTCGTTTCACACCAAGGAATCAAGGCTGAACACATAGAAAGCTTAGCTTTTCTTGACAAAAAAAATAAACTAGTTTCACAAATCCTTAAATCACGAACATCTCTTTTGGTAGGTGATATTCAAACCGATGCACGAATCCCACTTTTTCTTCGCAGAGTTTTTGTCGGAAGATTGCTCATGATTCCAATCATTACTGATGAAGAATTTGTTGGTTTTATTCTTCTGACGCGTGAGAAGAAAACATATAGCAACGATGAAATTACTCGCCTTGAAATAGCGGCAGAACAGATTGGTGCCTTTGTACAGAATGATCGTCGCCGAGATATTGCTAGCACTTTGGCTGAACGTCAACGATTAATTCGGGACTTACACGATTCTGTTACCCAACGCCTATACGCTCTTGTCATGACAACTGAAGCTGCCCAACTGGGCTTGAAATCTGGAAAACTGGCACAACCAGGAGATATAATCACGAAACTTGGTTTTCATGCTCGCCAGGCATTAAGAGAAATGCGTCTGTTTTTGCACAAACTTCAACCTATTGACCTTGCACGGGATGGATTTGCGGTTGTATTATTGCATCGCTTGGAGGCTGTTGAAGGTCGTGCTTGGCTGGAAAGAGAGTTAGATATTGATGAAGATATTGCCCTTGGACCTGAAGAAGAACTTGCTTTATTTTTTATTGCCCAAGAGGCATTGAATAATATTATTAAACACGCTGATGCCAGTGCTATAAAAGTTAAATTCAAAAAAAACAGAGTTAATTATAGGCTTGAGATTAATGATAACGGTCATGGTTTTAATTCTAAAAAAGTAAATCGATTTGGTCTTGGGCTGAAGAATATGCGTACGCGTGCAAAACAGATTGGAGCTAAAATAAGAGTAAGCTCGTCATCAGAAAATGGAACAAAAATTGTTGTACTAATTCGACATATAAAGTCAAAAAAGGGTGTAGGTGTAAAATGAAAACATCAATTAATGTTATCGTTGTGGAAGATCAGGCTGTAGTTAGACAAGGGCTAATAGCGATTCTATCTTATCGTGATGATATTGAAGTGGTTGGGGAGGCTGAAAATGGTGTCGAAGCTGTGAAGTTGGTTAAAAAACTCAAGCCCGATGTAATTCTTTTGGATTTGATTATGCCTGTTCAGGATGGATTGGAGACGATCCCTAAAATTTTGGAGATAGCACCGGCTTCTCGTATTCTCGTTGTGACCGGATTTGGCGAAGCAGATAAGGTCTTTAACGCAATAAAATCAGGTGCGTTGGGATATTTGCTCAAAGATTCATCACATGAGAAACTGGTTAGTGCCATACATGATGTTTATCGAGGCAAGGCATTTATCCCACCTTCAATGGCATTGCGAATGATTCGTGAGATGGATGGCCTCTCTGCTTCCTCAGATAAGCAGAGTCCATTAACAAAAAGAGAGTTGGAAACATTACGGTATATTGCACAAGGGTTAACAAATCTGGAAATTTCTAAAAAACTGGTTGTACATGAACGTACGATTGCCAAATATGTGAGTAATATTCTCAGCAAATTACACTTGGCCAACCGTACGCAAGCTGCTTTATATGCATTGCGCACAGGGTTGTCAGAACTTGATGAAGAATAAAATGACAAGACACATCTTTTAATGCTCTTAATGCTCTGGGACACATTCCAGAGCATTTTTTTTGCATAAGGTTGGAGTGGTGTGTTTTCGCCATGAAAATAACCAGGTTAAAAAGTTGTATAAATGACCAGGTAAAATATATATATTGATGGGTAGTTTTGCGATATGTGAACGGGGGAAAATAAGGTTGTTATAAAAGCCTAAAAAAGAATATTTTTATGTACTTTTTTCCTTCAAAAAGACGATTTTGAAAAACCCACTTAATTCTATGTTCGTATTTAATAAGATTGTCTAGAATACTGCTGACACTACTACATCCTGAATTTGGGATAAAGCCTGCTGCATCATATTTACAAAAGGGTACTAAAGTAAAAGTGGGCGTTACTATACTGACTTCACCAGCAAAGAAAATACGACGAGACGAAGTAAGGATAATCAGAGACTATGTTTTATGGACAGTACACAATTCAGCTTGATCATGATAAAGCCCTCACTTTCCCTGAGTATTTTTCAGAAAAACTTTCTGGCAATGTTTTTATTACCAAGGGCATTGACCGCAACTTGGTCATCATGCCAGAAAATTCCTTTACGGAACTATATCAGCGTGTGATTAGTCTTAATATGGCAGAACCTTCAGCAAGGTTATTGCTTCGCTTATTTTTAGGAAATGCCATCCTTTCACAACTAGACGGATTACAAAAAATGCAATTATCTGAACATTTATATGCCTATGCAGAGCTTTCAGATGAGAGCGCAGCTGTTTTAGTTGGCCAGGGAGATCACATTGAAATTTGGTCACAAACTTATTGGGAGAAGCAGAATGTTGATTTGCAAGATGCGAGCATAAATGCACATCGTTTTGCTTCACTCGATTTACGGTTTTAGAAGGAATGGACCCCATGGACAAACTTCATTATGAACGTGCAAACGATTTTGACAGGGCTTGGCTTAACTTTGAATTGGATCTTCCTTTGCGACCAACCTCTGATGGAAAAGCGAATCCTTTTTATGTGAATCGCCCCGAAAATCCACTTTCAGAATTAAAGGATGCTCTATTAGCTCCGTTTTATAAACCTCCTAAATTTTTCTTTTCAGGACATCGAGGGTGTGGCAAATCAACAGAATTATTGCATCTATTAGGAGATCAAGAAATTCAAAAGAAATATTGGCCCATCAATTTCAGTATCCGTCAGGATGCGGACATCATTGATCTGGATTTTCGAGATGTTTTGCTCGCTATTGGCGGACGCCTATTCCGTGAATATAGACAGGCCGGTGGGGAGTTGCCAGACCATCTACTCAAAGAACTTGATGGCTGGAAAGGAAAGATTGAGCAAGAGATTGAAACAATAAAAGAGGGACGCATTTCAACATCAATTGGAGCGGATGTAGATGCATTTTTTGTGAATGCAGGATTACGCATGAAATTGGAACCTGCAACACGAGTGGAGATCCGCCAGACTTTTGAGAAAGATATTACAGGATTGATAGCGGTTATCAACGCGATTTCCTCTGCAATCTATGCCAAGGAAGGGCGATACCCCCTAGTCTTGATCGATGACTTGGATAAACCTGAATTAGAAAAAGCTCGCGCAATATTCCACGATCATCGCGAAATCATGACGCAACCGAGTTGCGCTATCGTTTATACGGTTTCTAGTGCTTTATTTTATAGCAAAGAGTTTGATGCTATTCGCGACCAGGCTATTTTCTTGCCAAACATCAATCTTTTTAGTCGATTTTATAACCGATTATCAGATGAAGACATTTCTCAGCCAGGGCATAGAACGCTCAAAAAGTTTATCGATTTACGTATGTCCTCTTCCCTGATTGATGGCAAAGCACTTCGTCTAGCAATAGAGTATAGCGGTGGTGTTTTTAGAGAAATGGCTCGTATTATGCGAACATCTATTGGGCGTGCTCGTCGCCGCAAAGCCTCGCTAATCGAGGTTGAAGATATTGAGTGGTCTGCAGCTGAGATTCGTAATGAATATCGCCGCATTCTTGATAGAGAAGATATCAAACTTTTGCGGCTAATTAACAAGACAAAACGATTGGAATATGTTGACCGCTTACGCCCTTTATTACAATTATTAGCCATTCTTGAATATCGTGATGTTGATAATTGGTGTGATATTCACCCAGTCTTAAGGAAACTGATTGATGGGTAAACAACCTATAGCCTCAGCGTCTTTTAAAATGCACTTAGATAAACTCTCCAAAGAGATCAATCTATCTTCACGCTGGGGAAAACCTTCAATATTATTGGCAGTATATGAAAATACTTTTGATGGTGCCAAGGCTGTCTCTAATCTGGAAGCACGCCTGACGCGGCAAGGACAATATGTTTGTCATATCACACCAGATATTGAAGGAAAGAACACCATTATTGATGAAGTCACGCGCAATAAGCATTGGGGCGAGACAGTTTTCTTTGTTATGCACTTGGGTCGCAGCACAGAAGAAAATATCTACGATACGCTGAATGCGCATAGTGATTTTTTTATCAACAATCAGATTCGTGTTGTTTATTGGCTAACAAAACAAGATTTAATTTCTTATGTTCAGAACTTATCTGAGCATTGGTTTGCTCAACACAAGCTCATTGAACTTTCGGCTTCTGGGTGGGAGCATGTTTTGCCTCACTTGGTAAAACGAACTTGGCGAAATTTTGAGCATATCGAATCAAAACAAAGTCAAAAATTGGAAGATATTCCTCTAACCGAATTGCTTTCTTTGGATATCCGTGATGATCTGGATGGTTTACTTAAACGTGTTCAGATTCTTATTAAGCTAGGTATCTTCTATTTTCGCCAAAAAGATTATGCACAGTCATTAGAGTTTTTGGGTAAGGCAGTAGAAATTGCAGAAATTATAGAAAATGAAGGATTTTCTATTGCAAGTAATGTTGCATTTGCATTAGTTCAAACGGAATTAGATCAATATGAAGGTGCGGTTTCAATCCAAGCGAAAATCGCATCAGCTTATCCCAAGAGCAATGATGTTTGGAACAATCTTGGCAACCTATATTTTGCCCTTTTCATGTTCGACGAAGCATTTTTAGCATATCAATCTGCACTTTCGATTTCTCGTGAAAACCCCATTAGCTGGCAAGGCCTTGGCGAAGTCTATTTACAATTTGGACAACTCGATAAGGCAACTGAAGCTCTCCATAAATCGGTTCAGGTGGCACCTAATTTTGCCTGTGCCTGGAAAGGGCTGGGAAAGGCTTATACAACCGCTGGCAATCGTCCCAAAGCCGTAGAAGCGTATACAAAATCTCTTGAGATTGATTATCGACAATCTGATGTTTGGCTTGAGGTGGGGCGCCTTGCAGAGGATGATATTGCGCAACGAGCTCTCCAATATGCACTTGAATTGGATCAAACAAAAGCATTTGCGTGGAACTTGCTTGGCAATATTTATTATCGCTCTGAAAACTTTAATAAAGCTATTAGAGCCTATTACAAAGCAATTCAACTCAAAAAAGATTTCGGTTGGCCCTATGCCAATATGGCACTGATCTATACCGACCGAAAGCAATATGAAAATGCAATTCTGCTCTATATCAAAAGCAGCCATCTTTTTCAAAATAATCTCGAAAAATCCAATGTCTTGTACAAGCAGGGAAATGCTTATCGTGACTCAGGGAAATATAGTAATGCTATAGGGCTATATCGAGAAGCCGCAAAACTTAATCGAGGAGGCAGTTTGTTGGATAAAAATCTTCTTGCCCCAGGTCCATTTAGGGATTGGGATTCAGCCTCTGTGGACGATAAGAATCCTCCCGTGGAAGACAAACGTGACGAGGAACTTGCTGAGGAGACTGAAACATCTGCCCCAATTCAACTTAATACCGATGCACAATTGAAAAAATCCACTAAAAATGCCATGCTACGTAAAATCTTGTCGACAAATAAAAAAGCCGCCAAAGTGAACTATTGGTTGGAGCTTGGCTCACATTATGTGCGCAGCCGGATGTACGAATTTGCAGAAGATGCATTCATGATTGCGGCTGAACTTGACCCTCATAATGGATGGACTTATTACAACTTGGCACTGGCAAATACGGTCAATGGACTCTATAAGGATGCAGTTCCTCTATACGAAAAAAGCATCCGTTTGTTTGATGAAAGAAAGGATAAAGCTTTGTCATGGAATCAATTGGGAAATGTTTATCGTCGGCTGAACGAACCTTCTTTAGCAGTAGCAGCTTACGAGAACGCGCGCGTCCTTGATCCTCCTCCAAAATCCTCGATCGTTTCTCGTGCCCGATTGAGCTTGATGAGTAATTGCTATGCAAAATAAAAGACCTCTACAAAAACGTGGAAATATCAGCCTTTATCAGGGGCTATATAAAGAAATTCTGAACGCCTATCGTGAATTTGTTGCGGTAGATGTTAACTTTGGGTGCTCATTTGTAAAGTTTGCAATATACCCAGAAGGGAGTTTATGAAAAAACAATATACCTATGTAAACGAGCGTTCAGTCTGTTTAGTCAACAACAAAATTTGTTTTAGAAAAGGAGATAAAAATGAGTGAGCACCAACTGTGGAACGAACTAGGAAATATTTATATTAATTCAGGAGCGTTTGAACAAGCGATCAAGGCTTATGATAAAGCGATTGAATCTGATGCTGAATTTGGCTGGGCTTATAACAACAAAGCTTTGGCTTATATGCGTCTGGGTGAATCTGAGAAATCGATTCCCCTTTATCAAAGAAGCATTGAGTTGCTAAGTGATTTTAGAGACAAAGCGATTGCATGGCATCGTTTGGGCAATTCATATCAGGTGATGGATGATACCAAGAATGCGATTCTTGCCTTCCAACGTGCCGTAGATTTGGATTTAGATAATACCGTTTACCGGAATGATCTGGCTGTTGCGATGGCTGAATATACCTATGAGACAGATGAAGAGCAGGAAGAAGCTGAGGCGGTAGAAATTGCCGATGATGTTCCTCTAGCAGAGGAAGCTGATATAGTGGAAGCAACCCCTGAGGTTGAGATCGAAGATGTCCTCGAAGAAGCTGAAGTAAGCTCCGAAGTCGAAGAAGAGGATTCTACCGAAATAACGGAAGAGATCCCCGATGTCGAAGAGGAAGGTGTCTCCATGAAAAGTGATTTCGCATCTTGGCTTGAGCAAACCATTGAAAAACTTAGTAATAAGTCTTTTGAGAAAAAAACTGCTGCTTTTGAAGATGTGCCAATCGTTTTCCCTGAAGGCGTCGCCCCAGAGGATGTTGTTGCTGAGTTAATGGCTGTGGTTGAAGAGCACGCAAGAGAAGCAGAGCCTGTTCTTGAAGAAGAAGTTGATTCTGAACTCGAGCAAGAAATTGCGGATGAGAGCGAAGAGAAAGTTGAAGCTGTTGCTCAAGATGAATCTGAGCCAGAAATTCTGGAGGAGATCGAGCCAATTGTGGAAGATGAACTCGAAGCTGTTGCAGAAGCAGAATCAGAAGACGCAGATGAGTCTGTAGAAAAAATATTGCCTACAGAAGCAATAGCTGAGGTTGTAGAAGAAGTTCAAGAAGCAGACGATGCTCTTGAAGAGCAAAAAATTGAAGAGGAAAAAATCCCTCCTGTGCCGGCTGCAATAGCTAAAGATCTTATTCCTCTTTTGGACAGCGTCGAAGACGAAGAATTGGATGCCAATGTTGATAATCTGATGAATGAGTTGTCAAAAGAAATAGACCTCGCCGAAGATGAAGAGGTTGACGATGAGATTGATCAGGCTGCATTATTGATGATGGAAGATGATGAGATCGAAGATGAAGTGTTTGATGAGAAAGATCTTGAAGAAGACTTTGAAGATGAAGCCGAATTCGAGCCTGTCGCATTAGACGAGGAAGAAATCGAAGAAGAAGGCTTTGAAGACGAAGTTGAAGAAGATGAACTCGACCTTGAAGGCGATGAAGACGAAGATGAGGATGACAAAGAAGATGAACGCATCCTTTTCGAACTCAAAAAAGAAGAAGCAACAGCCGCTCTCTTGTCAGCCGAAGAATTCTTCGCCAGCAATGACCAAAAAGGCTCTGGAAACGGAAATGGCAACGGCAATGGAAATGGAAATGGCAACGGCAAAGACTTTAGCCTGAGCACCGCCAAGGTCTGGGGAGAATTGGGCAACGTCTTCTTCTCGGTAGGCGTTTTTGACGGCGCGCTTTTTGCCTACGAAAAAGCCATCGATCTGGATTCTGACTCTGGTTTGATTTTGAATAACCTGGCCTTGCTGCACGTTCGCAATGGAAAGTATCTTCAGGCTGTTGAGCTATGCCGCAAAAGTATTGATCTTCTCGACGATAGTGCCTCTCAGGCAGTTTCCTGGAATAATCTGGGCAATACCTATCGTGTGCTGAAAGAATATGATCAGGCAGAGAAAGCCTACCGCAAAGCCGATGAGTTGGATACAGGAAACATCACAGTAGAAAACTGGACGCGCTACGGTTTGCTAAACACCCAAAATTCATAGCATAAAAAAGAGAGACGCCAATGAGTGAACATATCATCTGGAACGAGATAGGCACCCTGCATTTTAATGCGGGTGCTTATACTCAAGCATCAAAAGCATATCAGCGCGCCATAGAATTGGGCGAAGATTTTAACACCGCCATGCAGAACTTGGCTTTGACCTATGTGCAAGAAGGAGAGTTAGCTAAAGCCGTTCCAATTTACAAAGAAGCCCTCGAGCTTATCTCTGAAAACAAAGACAAAGCCGCCCTCTGGTATCAGCTTGGCGAGATTTATGAGCAATTAGAAGATCACGAAAATGCTCTCTATGCAACCAAAATAGCTGCTGAGCTAGAAAGAAATCAGGATGAATCTCTCGAGCAAGATTTGCCTTCGCAACCTTCCCCCGTTTCAGTTTTGGATCTTGCCGAGGAAATAATCGGAGACACCGAACCTCTCAATCCAGAAGAACTTCAAAATGTGGATGAAGAGCCGACTCCGCCCGAGGACGAGGAACTTGCTACCGTTAAAACGGCAGATTCCCATCCTGCAGAGGGGCGGCTCTATCATCTGAATATTGAGCAGATTT
Source organism: Anaerolineae bacterium (assembly GCA_018645405.1). Lineage (GTDB taxonomy): Bacteria > Chloroflexota > Anaerolineae > Anaerolineales > Villigracilaceae > Desulfolinea. The sequence continues at coordinate 11,255 of JABGOQ010000064.1, forward strand.
TCGCTAACCCGGTTCAGCCTCGTCTGCGTGTAAATGTCCAAGACCTTGTCGAATCTATTCGTGAATACGGCATCATCCAGCCGTTAATCGTCACTCCTTGTGATGAAGAGCCTCATCGCTATATTCTCGTTTCTGGTGAGAGACGTCTACAAGCAGCGCGCCAGGTTGGGCTGAATACAGTTCCTGCAATCGTTCGTAAAATTAGCGAACACCAACGCCTGGAAATAGCTCTGGTAGAAAATGTACAGCGGCAGAATCTCTCATTGCTGGAACAAGCAGATGCCTATGCTCAACTGAAAAACGAATTTGGTTTATCTTCTGACCAGATTGCCAAGCGGATGGGCAAAAGCAGTGTTGCAATAAGCAATTTGCTTCGGCTACTAGAGTTACCAGAAAAGATAAAGCGTGCGCTCGATTCAAATCGGATTAACGAAGAGCATGCACGCGCTTTGTTTTTGCTGAAAGATCAAAAAATGCAGACAAAAATATTAGACCGCATTTTAATTGAAGATCTATCTGTGCGTAAAACAGAAGGGTTGGTCCGTAAATTGCTCGTTCAGGTTCTTGAAGATAGCAATCAGCCTGATCCTGAAGTAGACGAACCTGTGTTTGTGGAAGAAGTTATCAAGTCAGATTTAGATACAGCAGCTTTGGCAGAAGTTGCTGAGGATATGGAGGAGAGCGTCATAGAAACAGAAGTTGTGGCGCTTACCCCCATACCTGATGATGAAGATTTGGAAGAAGATAATGATGAGCAAGCTGTAGAATTGGATGCCGTAGAAGAAGCTGTTTCACTTGACGACAACCAAGAGCAGCCCAAAGATTCTCTCCCGGAAGATGAAGCTCCAGAAATCGCACCCGAAGATTTAGAAGAGGATTTGGCGGAGGATACCCTGCCAATCCCCTCATTGCCGCAGACGGCTAATTTTGAATCCCATGAAGCAGTTCTAACAGAGGAGCAGATGCGCAGTAGACTTGGTGCTTTCAAACGAGTTACCGAAGTTAACCCCAAAAACGATAAAGCCTGGAGTAAATTAGGCAAATATTATTTCCATTTGGATGAAAAAGAAAGTGCCATTGAAGCGTATTTAGAAGCAATTCATCTTGCCCCAAATATCTTTGATTATCATCATGAACTGGGGCAAGTTTATATCTCCCTGCGTCAATTTGATAATGCGGCCATAGAATTGGAAAAAGTTGTAGCACTCAACGATAAAAATATTATTGCGCATTGCATATTGGCGAGCACTTACCGCCATTTGGAAATGGATGAAAAAGCGCAAGAGCATATAGACCTGGTTGCACCAGTTATCGAGTATGAAAAAATCTATAACCAAGCCTGCTTCGAAGCAATTTGTGGCAATGTAGTTCGCTCGGTTGAATTGTTGCGCACGGCCTTAGATCAAGAGCAAACGAGTATTGAGCAAATTCAGAGCGATGCCGATTTTGATTTTATTCGCGATGAGCCAATATTCGCTGAGCTGGTGAGCAAAACTGAAACGGTCTTTGGTGATCTAGTGCATGATCAGGAAGTGCTTTCAGTAGTGGAGCAATAGACTAGAGTTGTCCCTGAATAGCAGAAACTCGGTTTTTCTTTTTCTCTCAAGATCTTTTTGGTCAAATATCGTTAGTTTTCGTACAAATGCTATATGCAGATAATAAAAAAACGAGTTTCTTGACTCTTAGATTTGTTTGAGAATAACTCTATATAATTGATAAGCTCAAAACCCTCTGAGATTGCATTGCAAAATATTGTGGAACATCCCCAAAGAATATAAGAAGTAGATATCATATTCTTTGGGGATGCTTTTTCTTACGATGTGTCACTAAAAAAATAAGCGAGCTATTATTTACTCAATAGCTTCTTTGCGATCTAGCCATAACTCACGGTACTGCCTGTTCCAATCCACAGTGAAGCGAAAGGCGATCACTACTGCGGCGGCAATTAGCACCCATAGCTCAAGCCCTCGAAATTGGAGTGCCCACAGCAAAAAGGGGGCAAGTAACGCAGCAATTAGTGTAGCACGCGCTGCATGGCGGATGATTAACACAAGAAGAATCAGCAAGGCAAGAACGCTCAACATTGCCGGGAGAGAAGCTGCAAGCATTGCTCCGCCTGCTACAGCGAGTCCCATTCCACCACGGAAGTTGGCGAAGATGGGCCAACAGTGTCCGATTACGACGAGAGCAGCGACAATGGCCACCGACCAAGCCGGATGTCCCGCGCGCATCGCAAGCCAGGTGGGGAGAAAACCTTTGGAGATGTCGAGAATCAAAACGGCGAATCCTGCTCCAAATCCCGCTTGTCTAATTGTATTGGTCGCACCAACGTGACCAGAGCCACCATCTCGTACATCAATATTTTTGACGAGACGTGTAATCCACAAAGCAAAGGGGAGCGAACCTGCAAGATATGCTAAAGCCCAATAGAAAACCATGATAATTCTCCTGAAATAAGGAAACTTTTTAGAGTTAGTAGTGTTTTTAATGTAGAACTTATATTATAATAAGTTCTGTTCTAATAAAATACAAGCTGGATCATTTATGACAAATTCTGTTGATGCACTTCCTCTTGAAATTACGAACTTAAATTTTACCTATCGTATTCGTACGACCCCCGCGATTAACAATATCAATTTATCTATTAAATCCGGTGAGCTGATGCTCGTTGCTGGGGCTAGTGGTAGTGGAAAAACGACGCTAATGCGTTGTATTAATGGGTTAATTCCACGCAGCTATAGAGGGGTGCTTGAGGGTGAAATTAAACTTTTCGGAACGCCAATTACAGAGATGGAGATGTCCGATCTTTCGCAACAAGTGGGGACTTTATTGCAAGATCCGGAGCGTCAGATTGTTTCGAGCCATGTGATGAACGAAGTTGCTTTTGGTTTAGAGAATTTGGCTTGGGAACGCGAGAGAATTATTGAACGGGTAGATGAAACTTTAGATTTTCTAAATATTTCCTTTTTGAGAGATCGAGAAACTTTTACCCTTTCTGGTGGAGAACGCCAAAAGGTTGCCTTAGCGGGGATTTTGGCAATGCACCCCAAAGTATTGATTCTCGATGAGCCTCTTGCCAGCTTAGATCCAGCCTCTGCCCGTGAAGCATTGGAACTGTTTCGAAGGTTGGCTGATGATGGGATTTCTATTATGCTCGTGGAACATCGCGTGGACGAAGTTCTGGGCATTAAACCCGATAGTGTTTTTTATCTTGACGAGGGTAGAGAAATTTACAGTGGCAATCCCGCAGGTTTGATGGATACCGCAGATTATCATCGCATTAAACTTCCCGCAAAGGTAATTCTCGAACGGGCTAAAAAAGATGAGCCAATTAGTTTTGATCCCGTGATCAAGAAATTATCGAAGATTAAGCAAGAAGATAAATTGCTTGAATTTAAAGATGTCACCTTTAGCTATGATTCATCTTTACCAGATGTTTTGCATAATATTAGCTTTGATATTAATAAAGGCGACGTGATTGCTGTTTTGGGGCATAATGGTGCAGGCAAATCAACTTTGGTCAAGCATGCGCTGGGTTTATTAAAACCAACTGAAGGCGATGTCCTTTTGCAAGGGCTATCCTCGAAAGAAGATACCGTCGCGCATGCCGCAGAAACAGTGGGCTATGTTTTTCAAAGTCCCGGCCATATGCTTTTTGCGCCAACTGTAGAAGAAGAATTATCTTTTGGTCCTGAAAACCTAAAATTTGCAGAAGAAATTATTAAAGAAAATGTAGATTGGGCGATAAAAACAGTTAATCTCGAAGAATATGCGGATTCTCCACCTTTGGCATTATCCTATGGACAGCAAAAACGAGTGAGTATTGCCGCAATTTTATCCATGCGTTCTCGAGTTCTTGTTATGGACGAGCCAACCGCTGGGCAGGATTATTGGAATTATCGTTCTTTTATGGATTCCATTCTTGAAATGCCCGGGTTTGATTCTATCGTTTTTATTACCCATGATGTTGATTTAGCCGTTGTGTACGCTAATCGTATTCTCTTGCTCTCTGATGGTAAAGTAATGGCAGATGGTAGCCCGCAAGAAGTTTTGGGTGATGAAGAAGCCCTCAAGGCTTGCAGAGTTCTGCCCACATCTTTGCTTGAAATTAACCAAGAACGTTTTTCCCAAACAGGTCGTTTTATGCGCGCTGAGGAATTAGCTCACGTGCTTTAATCCGAACACGGTCCTATTTGAAAAAACCGTGTTATTTTATTCACTTTTTTCACGAGGAGATAATAATGAAAGATAACCTTTGGAAGTTCGGTACAAAAGAAGTTGTATATGCCGCCATTGGCGCTGCGCTTTACGGCGTATTGTCATGGGCGTCTAATGCTTTGGCATTGCCTGCTGCTGGGAATATTTCCCTGCGCCCGGCTGTCGCGATCCCTATGTTCTTCGGTGTCGCTTTTGGTCCTGTCGTTGGCTTTTTGGCTGGCGCAATTGGCAACGTTCTCGGCGACTTTATGTCTGGCTGGGGCTTCTGGTGGCACTGGGATTTGGGTAACGGCCTTATGGGCTTGATCCCCGGTCTTATGGCTGCCTCTGTGGTCAGCTTCAAAGACCGCGGCACCTTGGTCAAAGCCGTTATTTATTCGATCATCGGCGCAGCTGTTGGTATATTGGTTCCCTCCCTGCTTGAAATCCCCTTGAGCGGAATTGATTTCAATACAGCCATTGTCGGTTATTGGTTCCCTGCATTCCTTTCCAATGCAGTTAACGGTGCGATTCTCGTACCCATTCTAATGGTCGCCTATGATGCTGTTGCATCACGGTCTGGTCGTTAGCTAGGAAGATTTAATAGGAGGAGAGTGGAGACACTCTCCTCCTATACTCCCGTTTTGTCGCTCTGGTGAAATTATGCTAGTAACCTGGAAATATCGAGATAGAGAAAAATTTTTAGACACCTTGGATCCGCGCGCGCGTTGGATCACATCGTTTTTTGTATTATTTTCAATTATTCAATTTTGGGATTTGCGCTACATGCTCTTCTTCTTTGGGCTTGCTATGGTGCAATATTTTATGACCGGTCTCAAATGGGTGGAAACTAAACGTGTGTGGACATTTATTCTCATCCTTGTTGTTGTTATCGTTGGGCTGAATGCTATCCTTTCCGGGCGCGGTGGTCCTAGTGAAGTACAAACTAGTGGCGAAGGAATAGTTTGGGATACAAATTTCACTATTCCGCTTGTTAACTGGGCGTTTCATCCGAATATAACTGTAGGGAAGTTGACTTTTGCTATTACCCAGATTTTCCGCATGTTATCCTCGGCAGTTCTCTTCTTTATCATCCCCTGGACAATGGATCCGCGTCTTTACGGAGTCACCTTTGGCGGGATGGGCTTACCCTATCGTTTTGCCTTTTCCATGGATTTATCCTTCCGATTTGTTCCTTCTCTAGCGCGTGATTTTGGTGTTACTCTCGATGCTCAGCGTGCTCGAGGATACGGGATTGAAAGCATCGAAGGCAATCCCTTCCAGATGATTCGCCGTATCGCTCCCCTGATTGTGCCTATTGTGATGAATTCAATCATCAACGGCGAAGACATCACCAACGCCATGGATTTACGTTGCTTCGGACAGGAAGAGCGCACGTGGATTGAAAAATTGACCTATCGCCAGCGTGATTATATGTGGATAGGGCTTGGCGCAGCAATCTTCATTGGGAGCCTTATTCTCAACTGGGGTTTTGATGCGGGGGGCTTCTGGGTGCCAGAATTTATGCACGCACTTGCAAAATAAAAATAAACTTAGAATCAAAAAAGCCAGATTTTATCTGGCTTTTTTGATTCTCGAACCTATATGCTTATTTCAAAAATAAAAACTTTGTGCTTCTTCGTGTGACTTTTGCGTAGCATCCCGATTGTATTTGAGGAACGTGGATTCTTTAAAACAAATGTACAAATTATTTAATTCTTATCCTTTATGAAGTCGCTTTTACTTTCTCTTTTTTCTTCTTTTTTACATAGCGCGTTCGCAATTTGACTGGCTCGGAGCTGTTTTTCTTCATTCGTAAATTAAGGATTTCGACGAAGACGGAGAAACCCATCGCAAAGTAGATATAGCCTTTTGAAATATGCTGATGCAGTCCTTCCATCATAAGGCTAAGGCCAATGAGTAATAGGAAGCTCAGTGCGAGAATTTTCAGCGTGGGATGCTCGTTGACGTAGTTGCTGAGTGGTTCGGCAGCAAAAAGCATAATCCCGACCGAGATGACGACTGCAATAATCATAACAGCTAAATCATCTGCCATGCCAACAGCAGTGATGACGGAATCGAGCGAGAAGACGATATCCAGCAAGGCGATTTGACCAATTACATTCCAAAAAGATACCTTTGCTTCGGTATTTCCATTTTCTTTTTCTTCGTGTCCTTCCAGATTATCGTGAATTTCATGCGTGGCTTTCCAGAGTAGAAATAAACCACCGCCTAGAAGAATTAAATCACGCCCAGAGAGACCAAAGCCAAGTATTTCAAAAAGTGGAGTTGTTAATTGAACCACCCATGCGATGGAGAATAATAATATAATGCGCATCAGCATCGCCACGATCAAGCCGGTTTGACGAGCTTTGTTTTGTTCTGATTCGGGCAATTTTCCGCTTAAAATAGAGATAAAAATGATATTATCAATGCCGAGTACAATTTCTAATGTAGTTAACGTGAGTAATGCGATCCAAGCGGATGGGTTAGTGATCCAGTCCATATATGAGCCTCCGAGAAATTAAATAATAGATGTGCGTTGCATCTCCAAGATGCGCTGCACATCGGTTCTTACCATTATATTTTACCCGATAAAATCTGAAATTTGATAGCTTTTGAGACCTTCTGCTAGAATATAGGATGTATTTTTACTCCACGATTTGTAGTGAAAACGTGAAATTTGATGTGTGAATTTTAAATCACCCTTCATGCATCAAAAAACCTCGTCTGACTTCGTAGACAAAAAAGGAACCAATTATGCTCAACTCAAAAAAACTCTGGAGAACCACTCTCCTCCTCGGCTTAGCCTTCGATATTCTCTTCTGGGATAAAGTCCCCGGGATTTCATTTCCCATCTTTATCGCGTTGATCCTTTTAGCGGGCATCCTCGTTTTATCGGATTCTGGCATCCGCCCGAACAAGCGTGCATTGGGCTTGATCTTGCCCATCGGCTTTTTCGCAACGATGACTTTTGTTCGTGCCGAGCCGCTAACGACTTTTCTTAACTATTCGCTCACCTTTGTCTTTATGGCATTCTTTGCTCTCAGTTACACAGGTGGACGCTGGTTTTCATACAGTCTCAGCGATTATGTAGCAGGACTCTTTAAATTGGCAGGGAGCGCACTTGGCGGTCCACTTTCTTTTATCAATGAAACGCGTAAAAAACGTGACCAAGCCCAAACTACGCGCGCTCCGTCTCGGCTTATTCCCATTCTGCGCGGACTTCTTATCGCTCTCCCCATTGTCGCTATTTTCGCATCCCTTCTCTCCTCCGCCGACGTGGTTTTTGCCCAACGCATGGATGACTTTATCAAAATCTTCAAACTCGAAGATCTCCCCGAATATATCTTTCGCGGCATTCTTATTTTCATCATCGCCTATATTTTGCTTGGGATTTTGCTCCACGCCGCGCGTAAAAGCGGAGATGAAAAATTGATTGGCGAAGAAAAATCTCTCCTTGCGCCATTTCTTGGTTTCACAGAATCCAGCATTGTTTTAGGGAGCGTTTTGCTTCTTTTTGCCGCCTTTGTCACCATCCAGTTTCAGTACTTTTTCGGTGGCAATGCGAATATAAATATTGAAGGCTATACCTACGCCGAGTACGCACGACGCGGATTTGGCGAGTTGGTTACAGTAGCGGTTTTTAGTCTTTTTCTCTTTTTGGGGTTGAGTTCGATCACGCGGCGCAGCGAAAAAGAGCGTAAAACTTTCTCAGGCTTGGGTATTTTTCTCGTTTTGCTTGTCTTGGTGATGCTCGTTTCAGCCTTCCAGCGGCTCACGCTTTATGAAACTATTTACGGGTTTTCTCGCCTGCGTACCTACCCGCACATTTTCATGATTTGGCTTGGCGCCTTGCTCATCACCGTAGTTGTGCTCGAAATTTTGCGTAAACAGCGTGCATTTGCCCTTGCCATGACAATTGCGATTGTTGGATTTGCCGCTACACTCAACTTCTTGAATGTGGATGCTTTTATTGTTCAGCAAAATGTTGCGCGTTCGGCAGGCGGGGCGAAATTGGATATGGCATACCTCGCCTCTCTTTCAAATGATGCAGTTCCGGCGTTAGATGCTGCAATGGATAAAACAAGCGTCTCACACGTGACCCGTGAATCTGTTACCGTTTCGATAATTTGTCATTGGTACCAAAACGAATCTCGTTTAAAAGAGACTCGCCCCTGGCAATCTTTCCACCTTTCACATTCGGAGGCGACCCGAATATACGCCGAGATCAACCCTATCGAAGGTTACACTGTTAATAGTGATGATTGGTATTGGCATGTCACCGCTCCTGGTGGCAGAGAATACGATTGCTCAGACCGCTTTATTTTCGATTAGAAAAATATTTTTACCCCTTATAGAACGCGTCTAAAATCCGCGTTCTGTTTTTTTAACATTATGTAGATATTTTTGTTGTATACTACTCTTGTTTCACCTGTTCTGTGCTGAGTAATTATGTTCAAACCCTCAACCTTTAACTCGCAAACTTATAAAATTATGCAAATAAAATTCAACGGAAAATACAATAAAAAACTCTTTTTCAACGCCGTCCGTCTCGCCAACGAGCCGGGGCGTACCTCGCGCCTCATGTATATCTTTGTAGGGATGGTCTTCGGCGTGATTACGATCACCACAATCAATGAAATCATCAAAACAAGCGATTTTGCAGGGCAGATTATCGAAATAGCCCTTATTTTGCTGATGGGGCTTGTTCTATACCAAGCCTATATTCCGCCTTATCTTGGTGCACGCAAAATGTGGACTGTAGAATTGGAACAACGTATTTTCAGCGGAATAATTAGCAAAAATGGAATCACCTATAATTTCCCGAAAGGGGATAAAGCTTACACGTGGGCAGATTTCAACCGCCTCCGCAAAATGCCAAATCTGATTACTCTCATCACTCTCGGCGGGATGCTGCTCATCTTTCCTCGTCACTTCTTCAAAAGCGATGCCGATTGGGAGCGATTTGGGAAGTTGGTTGGCACGCGTGTTATTTCAACAAAACGGAAATAAAATTTTTCACCACAGAGCACACGGAGATCACAGAGAAAGGCTTTTTCTCTTTTTTCTTAAAAAGACTCTGTGAGCTTTGTGCTCTTTGTGGTAAATAAGGAAAAGATGGCTTCTATTACTAAAATCAACCATATCGCCCTAGCTGTTACAGACATTGAAAATTCCCTCAGTTTTTGGCGTGATGCCCTTGGATTAGAACTCGCCGAACTACGCGATGTTCCTGCCGAATCTGCTCAAATCGCCTTTTTGCCAGTTGATGGCACAGAAGTTGAACTCGTCCGCCCAACGACGGGTGATTCTGGATTGGCGAAATATATAGAAAAACGCGGGCAAGGGATGCACCATCTCTGCCTAGAAACGGATGATATTGTAGCTATGATGGCACAGCTCAAAGAAAAAGGTGTGAAGCTGATTAACGAATCTCCACGTACTGGCGCAGATGGTAAACGCTACGCTTTCATTCATCCCAAATCAACAGGTGGAGTTTTGGTTGAGTTGTACCAAATATAGAATCACAGATAATTAAGCAATACGAACATAAAATAAATCCATGCTCATTTTTGTCCAAATCTCTGTAAATATCCCCGCTATCAGTGGCGTTTTTGATTATCACCTTTCTGAAAATTTGGAAGGGAAAGTTGGCGTTGGGAGTTTGGTAACCGTTCCATTTGGGAAACAAGTTGTGCAGGGGGTAATTTTACGTTTTATCGAGACTCCTGATGTAGAGAAAACAAAGTCAGTTATTGATTTACTTGATTCTCTCCCTGTGCTTACTTCTGAACAAATTGCGCTTGCAGAGAAAATGGCAGTGCAGACTCTAAATCCCCTCGCGGCGATGGTGGGAATGATGTTGCCGAGCGGGTTAAGTCAACGGGCGGATGTACTCTATTCGCTAATCAGTGAGCAGTCTTCAGTTATCAGTGAAGAATTAAGTCAAACACAGAAGAGAATTATTGGCATTCTCCAAAAACGTGGAGATTTGCGCGGTCGGCAAATTGATACGCATTTTAAGTATGTAGAGTGGCGCAAATCGGCGGGGAATTTGGTGAGACGCGGTATTTTATCGAGCAAATCGGTTTTGCCCGCGCCAAAGGTACGCGCAAAATTTGTTCGGACAGCGCAATTGGCTGTTTCCCCAAATATCGCCGAAGAAGCGATGCCTACGCTCGGCTCAACGGATGCGACCCAAAAACGTCGCTCTGCCGCTTTCCAATTCCTGCTAAAAGAAAAAGATGCCATCGCCGTGACGTGGGTCTATGCCGAGAGCGGATGCAATTTAGCTGATTTGAAGATTTTGGCAGAAAAAGATTTGATCGCTCTGCGAGAGACGGAGATTTGGCGCGATCCTGTTCAGAGAGTAGAGACCGACGAGTTAGGAACTGATAATTGGGAATTGACAATTGCACAAGAGAGTGCGATGAAGGTTGTGCATCAATCTTTCGCAAATTCGTCGCCTAAGCCAATTCTTTTACACGGTGTGACGGGGTCTGGGAAAACCGAGATTTATATCCGTGCCGCGCAAGAGGCGATTAAGTGTGGGGGACAGGCGTTGATTCTTGTCCCAGAAATCGCGCTCACGCCGCAGACGGTACGTCGCTTTTTAGCACGTTTTCCAGGGCAAGTGGGATTAATCCACTCGAAACTCTCGCAAGGCGAAAACTACGATACTTGGCGGCGGGCACGCGCGGGACAACTCAAAGTAATTATTGGCGCACGTTCGGCTCTTTTTGCGCCGCTTCCGAATATCAAATTGATCGTTTTAGACGAATTCCACGATGGCTCATATCATCAAAATCAGCCGCCATTTTATAATGCCCTCCGAGCCGCGCAAAGCTATGCCGAGATTTGCGGCGCGGTCTGTGTTTTGGGGTCGGCAACTCCGCCCATAGAATACCGGTATCAAGCTGAAACAAGAGCGTTCTGCCTTGTCGAACTCCCGGGGAGAATCGGTCAGCGGCAACTTCCGCCCGTTGACGTGATCGACATGCGAGTCGAACTAAAATCCGGCAATCGCGGCGTTTTCAGCCGTGCGCTGCGAGATGCGCTATCCCAAACATTGGCGCGCGGCGAACAGGCGATCCTATTTCTCAATCGGCGCGGCACGGCGACCTACGTTTTTTGTCGTGAATGTGGCGAAAGTCTCGATTGCCCCCGCTGCGACACCCCGCTCACGCAGCATGTGGCGACGGCAAATTTGCAATGCCATCGTTGCGGATATTCGCGCCAAATGCCGAAGACTTGCCCCACTTGCAAAAGTACCAAAATTCGTGCCTATGGGCTGGGGAGCGAGAAGGTCGAAGATGAGGTCAACGCGCTTTTTCCCGCTGCCCGCACCCTGCGCTGGGATTGGGATACGACCCGCACGAAGGATGCCCACGAGCTGATTTTGAGCCATTTCACCGCCCACCGCGCCGATGTATTGGTTGGCACGCAGATGCTCGCCAAGGGCTTGGATTTACCGCTCGTGACGCTCGTTGGTGTCGTTTTGGCGGATGTGGGATTGAGCCTGCCCGACCCTTTTGCCGCCGAACGAGTTTTTCAGACGCTGACGCAAGTTGCCGGACGAGCAGGTCGCTCCGCGCGTGGTGGACGCGTGGTCTTGCAAACTTTTTCCCCAGAAAATTACGTCATTCAGCACGCATCGGGGCATGATTACACCAATTTCTACTTGCATGAACTCGAACATCGCCGCAAACTGGGATATCCGCCCTTCGCCAACTTGGTGCGGCTAGAATACCGTCATCGTGACCCCATCACCGCCGAAGAAGAAGCGAATAAACTTGCCGCAGAAATCAAGAACTTGCTGATTACTGAAAATCGAAAACAGACCACGCTGATTGGTCCCGTACCTTGCTTTTTTGCTAAGGTAGATGGCACCTATCGTTGGCAGATTGTTTTGCGAGGGCCAGAGCCAGCGAGCTTATTGAGGGGAAAAGAGTTGCGGGGGTGGAGGGTGGAGGTGGAGCCGGTGAGTTTGTTATGATCCTGTAGGGCCGACCCGTTTAAGGTTTCATTTCGTAGACTAAATCCCCTTCAAAGAAGGTCATCAGAATATCCACATTGGGAATCTCATTTGGCTGAATTTCAAATAGATTTTGGCTCAGGACAATAATATCCGCTTTTTTGCCAATTTCGAGTGAGCCGATTTCATCTTCGAGAAAATTGGCAGATGCGCCATTAATGGTTGCCGCTTTTATCATTTCTTCGAGGTTGACGTTCGTTTTCATGCCGCGATAGATATCGGTTAGAACATCAAATTGGGAGGTTGTCCAGTCGCTTCCGATGGTTACTTTTACATCTGCGTCAAAAAGGCTTTTGAACGAGCTGTCTCGAGAAATCAGGCGTGGTGTCATATGTGCGTAAAGCCCCAGTTCGCCGGCTTTGATGATATCTTCTGGTCTTGCGCTTTCAACATGCACTATGGAGTGCTTGGAATCGCGTTCACCAGTTGCATCTTGGGTTTTTTCGAGAGCTTCTATCGTATATTTGACTGCGCCATCGCCAATGGTGTGAACGTGAATTTGGTATTCTGCTTTATCGACCGCAGTCATCGCCTCAACCAGTGCATCATCTTCCCAGACTTTGATGCCTTCAGGATTTCTCTCAAGCAGGAGGGCTGTTTCGCCCGCGCCATCTGCCATAAATTTAAAGGAATGGACTTGAAAGTGTGGGTGGGTAAATTTTTCTGAGAGTCCAATTGCGTAGTCAATCTCGCCCAGATAGTCACTGGCTTCATCTAGATACCATGAGCCTCTGTAGCGGATAGTTAGTTTTTCATCCTCGGCGAGTTCGTTGTAGGCGTTATAAAAACTGGGGTCCATTTCCATCCAGGCATCGTGTGCGGTGGTGATTCCTTCGCGGTTTAGCCAAGTTGAAATCCATTGCAGGGATGTTTTATATTCTTCTTTTGTGGGATATGGGAAAAGTACCTAAGCGGGGTCTATGGCGGGCATTTCTAGCAATAATCCTGTCAGTTCGCCAGTGGCTGGGTCTTTGACGATAACGCCGCCTTGTGGATCAGGGGTGTTTTTATCCCAGCCGAGAATTTCAAATACTTTGGAGTTTACCCATGCGGTGTGAATATCTTTATCTATAATCACAATCGGTCGTTCTGAATCAATAGCATCGAGCCACTCTTTTTTTGGTCCGAGTTCATCGTAAATATAACGGTCATATCCCTCGCCCATGAAACCATCTAGGTCGGGATTCTTTTCTGAAAATTCTCTAATTGCCGCTATATATTCTTCGTGGGTATTGAAATCAATCAAAGCTGCCTGAAAATTATAAGCATAGGCATTTGATAGCGGATGTAAGTGACTATCTACAAATGAGAGCATGGCAAATTTCCCGTCAAGGTCAATCACTTTTGAGTTTTTGCCAATATAGGAATCAACTCCTTCCATTGAACCGGCATAGATAATTTCACCATCTTTAACAGCGATAGATTCTACCCAGCTATTCTTTTCGTCCACTGTGTAGATTTCGCCATCTGTGAGAACGGTGTCGGCTATTTTTTTGCTACTTGCTACAGAATTTGTTTCTGTAGCGCAGCCTGTTAGAAAAAGTATAGCGGAGAGTAGAATTAGCCATGAGAAATTATTGTTCATTGGTTTTCCTTTTTAGAGATTTAATGGATCTAAACTGAATGCAAAAATTATAATCTCATAGGATGGTTTTTGGTTGGGTATCGTGGAGCACAATTTCCTGATGCGAATGTTCGCGAACATTTGTGTTGAAAAACGAAAGATTATTGCACGAAGACTTTCTGTATAAGTTTGCTATAATCTCACTTACCAGAAAGATCTGCAAAATCTTCGTGATTTGTAGATAAAAAAGGAGTCCCCTCATGCAGTCATTCTCACGCGGTTGGCAATTTCTCAAACAGGCTTGGCAGATGGCATCTGCCGACAAAGACCTCATCAAACCCTCCATCTACACCCTCTTTACGGGCGTGATAGTCGCGGTGATTGGCATTATCCCCATTGTTATCGCCACCCTTCTCTTTAGCAATAGCGCATTTGGTCAAGTTTTTCTCTATCTTGGCGGTGCGCTGCTTGTTTTTGGCAACTTCATTATTAGCTATATCTTCTCGGCGATGACCGTTTATCTCATTTACGGCTACCTCTCCGAAGGTGACGGGCGCATGGATAAGGCTTGGGCAATCGTCAAGCGCGATCTGCTCGATCTCGCCACTCTCGCCGCGGCATCGACTGCGGTCAACGCGCTCCAGAAACTCGTCAAGGGGCAGGGGCAAAAAGCGGGGCGAAATCTGCTCGCCAGCCTCATTCAAAATCTCTGGACAGAAGCCTCCTATCTCATTCTCCCCGCGATGGTCATCGAAGACATCAATCTCGCAGACGGGATTAAACGCGCCACGCAAATCGTGCAGGATAATCTCCTTTTGGTGGGCATCAGCACAGTCGGCGTGAAGGCGGTCACAGGATTGATTAGCGTCGTTCTCTTTTTAACGGGAGCAGGATTAGGGTCCGCGCTTGGCCTGGGCATCATATCCCTCTTTGGCGGCACGACCGTGACCCTCGGCTTGGTCATTGGCATTGTAGCCGGGTTGCTGGTCTTCTTCACTTTCACGATGATTGCAACCGTCATCAGCACCTACACAAAAACCGCTTATCACACCTGCCTCTACCTCTGGGCGCGGGATGCCGAAAAAGCACACTCAACACAAGTCAATGCCCCCGCTCCACTTGCCGCTGTGCTTGACTAAGGGCTGGCAAAATCGATCGCGAAATAACCACCATAAGTGCTACTACCTAAATAAGCATAGCCAATACCGATTTCGGTAACCCGTGTTTCAAGAATAGCATCTTTATGGATTTGGTCATTCATCCACCAAGTAACCGCATCTTGAGCTGTGCCACCTGCGTAAATATTTTCAACTGTATAGGAAGAGACATAGCCCTGCTCTGCAACCCGTGACGAAGCAGAAGACCCATCTGGGCCAGTATGGCTGAGCAAACTATTGCACGCCATATCTGTGCTATGTGCATCGGCTGCCGCTTGGAGTTGGGTGTTTAGGCTTAGTGCAGGCAGGCTGTTGCTGGCACGAGCGTTATTAATTAGCGTCAAGATTTCGCTCTCATAGGATGCATTCCGATCTGGGGTGCAAACGCCCGCGGGAGCAGCCGTTGCGGTGGGGCCTCCCGGTGTTTGCGATGGGATAATAGCTCCATTTCCTACAATAATCTTTAGCCAAATATGATCCAGCGCACCGATATTGAAAACCTCCCCCTGTGCATTTTTGAATTGATAGATGCCCGTATAGCTTCCATTTGTCGCTGGCGCAATCAAGTTGACCGAAATTTGCAAAGTTTCTTCGGGCGCAGTTTCGCTTAAGGAGATCGAAAGCGGACTGCTCATTTGGTCGCCATTGGCAAAAGTTAGGCGATAGCTTTCGTTCCATGTACAAGTGCCCACATTGCGGACTTTCCACGTTTTCACAAAAGCTTCGCCAGCAGAAAGAACCGTCTCGTCGGGGATGGTCATATCGGCAATAAAGAGAGCCTTGTTAATGCAATTTGGGTCTTGCGTTGGCGGGATTTCGCTTGGGGTCGTGGAGATGTCAGGCACCGAGGTAGATGTGGCGGGCAGTGTGCCAGTCATCACCTGTGGAGTTTCAGTAGGTGATGTTGTGGATGAGGAGCAAGCTGTGATGCAAGTCAGCGTTATCGCTGCAATAATCAGAGAGAGAGATTTAAGTTTCATATCAGATCAACCTCCGTAATTAACATTTTTTTCCCCCCACTATTTCACAACATGGATACTTGCTCGACATCCTTGACACTCACCCCGAGCCTTGTTATTCTTTCTTGCGGAGAAAATCTTATGCGCTTTGAAGAACTAAATTGGATGGATATCGAGTCTTATCTATCAAAAGATGATCGTTTAATCATCGTCCTCGGTGCGACCGAGCAGCACGGTTACCTAAGTTTGTTGACCGATATCAAAATCCCACTCGCCTTGGCAGATGCCGCATCCCAGCAGAGTGGGGTCTTGGTTGCCCCACCGCTTAACTTTGGGAGTTCGCCTTATTTTCTTGAGTATCCGGGCACAATTTCCTTTCGCCTGAGCACGCTCTTAGATGCGACAGAAGATATTATCCGCTCTGTCTACGGGCAGGGATTTAGACGAATTTTAGTCTTGAACGGTCACGGTGGCAACGTAGGTGTGCGCGCACGTTTGAGTGAATTGGCAAATGAATTGCCGGAATTAAGAATGAATTGGTATTCATGGTGGCAATCACATGGCGTAGAAGCGATTGCGCTCAAGAATGAACTAAAACCTGGTCACGCCAATTGGTTAGAGGCATTTCCCTTTACCCTCGTCAGCGAAATGCCTGATGCACCAAAAACTCCGCCTTATGTCCCCAGCGGAATAATCAACGCAGAGAAAACACGAGAGGTTTATGGTGACGGATCTTTCGGGGGACCCTATCAGGCAGATACAAAAATAATGGATGATCTCTTTGCCGTTGGGATGGGGGATATTCTGGAAATGTTGAAATTTGAGTGAAATCTTCCTTGACGGATTCAGCAAATCGTTAGTATAATTCACGACTTGGATGAAAATCATATTCCTGAAAAGTTGGTAATCAGCGAGCACTTGAAATAATATTTCTAAGTGCTTGCTTTTGTGTGTCTCTTGCGCTTATTCGGCGTAAAACAACTTATCTGAAAAGTTCTGAAATTTGCAGAACTTATAGACGACGAGGAGAGTACTAGTGGAAACTAAGGGGCTTAAAGCACTTCGTATCAGTCTTGCTTCACCAGAAACAATTCGTAGTTGGTCCTATGGCGAGGTTTTAAAACCGGAAACGATTAATTATCGTCGTTTGCGCCCAGAAAAAGATGGTCTCTTCTGCGAGGCAATTTTTGGTCCACAGCGTGACTGGCAATGTTATTGTGGAAAATATAAAAACCCGCGCTACAAGGGTATTACTTGTGATAAATGCGGTGTTGAAATTACGCGTTCAGCTGTACGTCGTGAGCGGATGGGGCATATCCAATTGGCGACACCTGTCGCGCATATTTGGTATTCGCGCCGTATCCCTTCTTATTTGGGTCTGTTGCTGAATGTCTCTCGTAAAAATCTTGATCGTGTTCTTTACTTTGCGCAGTATATTATCACTTATGTTGATGAAGATAACCGTGAAAAAGAGCTAAATAAACTTGATGAAGAAATCGCAGCTTTTGATAATCAGCAGGATTCTCTAACGAAAGAAAAAACGGCTGAAATCAAAGAACGTAGCAATACAGCATTAACTGCACTTGAGCAAGGTCGTGCCGCGATGGAACAGGATTTTGACGAACAGACCGCAGACTTGCTTGATCCAGTCATGAAAGAAGGACGACGATTGGATGAAGACCTTCAGGAAAAAATGGGGAAGGTAGCCAAGAAAGCGATTCTCTTTAGCACAACGGAAGATATTGTTGTTGAGGCGGGCATTACAATTGGCGCTCAACATATCAGTAGAGTACAAGATATCGTTCGAGAACATTTACACAAGATTGAAAGTGATTTGCATGAGCAAAAAGCAGAAAATCTGGCTGTAATTGATCAAGAAATTGAAACCCTGAAGGCAACAACAGAAGAAGAACTAACGCTTTTACATGATCGCCTCGCAGATCAAACAGCCGAAACACGTGAGAAAAATAAGCAAATTCGCAAAGAACTGGCGAGTTTACAAATTTTCGATTTTCTTAGTGAAGTCCGCTATCGAGATTATAGAGCTCGTTGGGGTAAGATCTTCCGTGCGGATATGGGTGCTGAAGCCTTTTTAGATATCCTCGAACGTATTGATCTTGATGCGCTGTCTGAAGAATTGTGGCATGAGGTCCGCACCACAAAGAGCAAGCAGAAACGTAAAAAAGCAACTAGCCGTTTGAAGGTGGTCGAAGCTTTCCGCCGTTCTGGGAATAAACCAGAATGGATGATCATGAACTTTTTGCCCGTCATCCCACCCGATTTGCGCCCAATGGTGCAATTGGATGGCGGTCGTTTCGCAACATCTGATCTGAACGACTTGTATCGGCGTGTTATCAATCGAAATAACCGTCTCAAACGCCTTTTGGAATTGGGTGCGCCTGATGTAATTATTCGCAACGAAAAACGGATGTTGCAAGAGTCTGTCGATTCTTTAATCGATAATAGCCAGCGTGGCAAAGCTCTCTCAAGGCGTGGACGTCGTGAACTCAAATCACTTAGTGACATGCTTAAAGGCAAGAAAGGTCGTTTCCGCCGTAACCTCTTGGGTAAACGCGTCGATTATTCTGGTCGCTCAGTGATCGTTGTTGGACCAAAGTTGAAACTATATCAATGCGGTCTTCCTAAAAAAATGGCCTTGGAACTCTTCCGCCCCTTTGTGATTGGTGGCTTGGTTCAACGAAATTACGCTGCAAACGTTAAAGGTGCTCGTCGGATGATTGAGCGCAATCGTCCAGAAATCTGGGAAGTGCTCGATGATGTGATCAAAGAACGCCCTGTGCTTTTGAACCGTGCCCCAACCTTGCATCGTCTTGGTATTCAGGCTTTTGAGCCGATTGTCGTTGAAGGCAGTGCAATTCAATTGCATCCTCTAGTCACGACCGCGTTCAACGCCGATTTTGACGGCGACCAAATGGCAGTTCACCTCCCGCTCTCGCAGAAATCTGTTGAAGAGGCGCGACGACTCATGCTCTCATCCAAAAATTTGCTTAAACCAGCAGATGGTGAACCAATTATCAGTCCCTCCAAAGATATGGTCTTAGGTGTTTATTATCTAACAATGGAGGACCCCTTCGAATATAAGGGCGAAGGGAGTGTTTTTGGCTCAATTGATGAAGTCATTTTGGCTTATGAGCTAGGGAAGGTTGAAGTGCACACCAATATCCGCTTGCAAGTGGAAACTTGGTACGATGACGAAAATACTCGCCTTGCAGAGCCTGAAACACGGATGATAGATACTTTAGTGGGACGCGCGATTTTTAATAATATTTTGCCACCTGAAATTCAGTTTGTAAATGAAACACTGGATAAAGGCGGAGTGAAAGACCTAATTGCAGATGTTTATGAAATCTGTGGGCAGGATGTGACAACAGGCGTTGCTGATGGTATCAAGACCATCGGCTTTGAATATGCAATGCGTTCTGGGGTTACAGTCGCAATTTCTGATATCACTGTTCCAGATTCGAAAAAAGAGATCATTCAGCAATCGCTTCAGGACGTGGAAGTTATTCAGCGTGATTTCCGTCGTGGTTTGCTCACCTCGCAAGAGCAAGATGAGCGCATTATCCAAATTTGGCAAGATACCACCGCCAATGTTGCTACTGAAGTCCGTAAAGTAATGGATCCGAATGGAAACCTTGCTACGATGGCAAATTCTGGCGCAACCAAAGGTGGCTATGGCCCAATCTCCCAGTTGGCTGGGATGCGTGGTCTAATGGCAGACCCTGCAGGACGTATTATCCCGCTTCCGATTCGCTCAAATTTCCGCGAAGGGTTGACGGCTTTGGAATATTTTATTTCTTCACACGGTGCGCGTAAAGGTTTGGCAGATACTGCTCTTCGTACGGCAGATGCCGGTTACCTCACTCGCCGCCTTGTGGATGTTGCGCAGGACTTAATTGTTAACGAACACGACTGCGAGACGACCAATGGTATAACCATTCGCAGAGACGATGATATTGCAGGACAAGCTCTTAGTGTACGTATTCATAGCCGCCTTTTGGCAGATCGCCTTATTGATCCGAAAACAGGTGAAGTAATTGGTGAGCGCGACGATACAATTACTCAGGATATGGCGCGCAAGATTATGAAAGCTGATTTACCAGATGTTTTTGTTCGCTCACCTCTAACTTGTTCTCTACAGCACGGTGTTTGCTCTAAATGCTACGGAAATGATCTTGGACGCGGTAAACTTGTTGAGCTTGGCTCAGCAGTTGGAATCGTAGCCGCGCAATCTATTGGTGAGCCTGGTACGCAATTAACTTTACGAACATTCCATACTGGTGGTGTTGCCGCCGGAAGCGATATTACAACAGGTCTCCCGCGTGTGGAAGAACTTTTTGAAGCCCGCAAAGCCCCCAAGGGTGAAGCGGTAATGTCTGAAATCGCTGGCAAGGTTCGTATTTCTCAATCTGAAAAATATTCTGACCTGCGTCTTGTATCTGTTGAAGAAAGTGAAATAATCAGCGATCGCTACGAAATCCCCGAAGAATGGGAGATTGTAGTCAGCGAAGAAGATGAGATAAAGGCAAATACGATCTTGGCAACACACGAAGAAGCGACTATCACTGCTCAAAACGATGGCAAAGTCCGGATTGAAGAACAGACGATTATCGTTTCTTATGAGCAAAATGAAGTAAGTGAATATGATATTCCAACCACAGCCCGTCTTCTTGTCGTAGATGGAGATTATGTTGAAGCAGGGCAGCCGCTAACCGAAGGCTCACTAAATCCGCATCGTATTCTTAGCATTCAAGGCTCTGAAGCTTGCCAGCTATATATGATGGCAGAAGTTCAGCAGGTTTATCGTTCGCAAGGCCAAAATATTCACGACAAGCATTTTGAAGTCATCATTCGTAAGATGCTTTCAAAAGTACAAATTACGCACCCGCACGACAGCAATTACCTCCCGGGTGATATGCTTGATCGCCTCGATGTTCAACGTGAAAACGAAGCCTTGCTCGAAGAAGGCAAACAGCCCGCTCGCTTTGATAATATTCTATTGGGTATCACCAAGGCATCTCTTAACACAGATTCCTTCCTTTCCGCAGCCTCCTTCCAACACACCATCAAGGTCTTGGCAAAAGCTGCCATTGGCTCAGAAGAAGACCCGCTCTATGGCTTGAAAGAAAACGTCATCATCGGGAAGCTGATCCCAGCCGGTTCTGGATTTGTGCCGGGACGTTTTGATCCAGAAAGTGAAGAAGAGGTGGATGAAGAAACGGAAGCCGAACTTGACCCTGAGCTTGCTCCCGTTCTGGAAACAGAATCAGCAAGTGAGCCTGAGTCTGGCGAAGAAGTTGCTGAGGAAGAAGAACCCTCCAGCGACGCCTCAGCAGAATAAAGAAAATCGTTCAAAATTTGAGACGTCACCGAATATGGTGACGTCTTTTTTTGTTAAATTCCATCTTTAATTTTATAAATCGCTTAAATAGAACAAATTTTCGTGGTAATATAAATGTGCCGAAACCAGATATTTTAACGGTATATTTTTTCTTCGAGAAAATTCTTTTTAAAGGGAAGCAAACCTAAGTTCATGCGTGATTCGGTTTTTCATCCCACTAAAAATATAAGGCAAAATTTATCTTGCATCTGTGAAAAGGGCGATATAAATGTCGCACTACGAAATAGTTAGGAGTTTTCAATGGAACTTGGATTAGTACAAAAAATTGACATCAACGAAGAAATGCAGCAATCTTATCTCGATTATGCAATGAGCGTAATTGTTTCGCGCGCCCTGCCAGATGCGCGGGATGGATTAAAGCCCGTTCAGCGGCGCATTTTATATGCCATGTATGATATGGGCTTGCGCGCAAATAGCTCGCATAAAAAATCTGCTCGTATTGTTGGCGAAGTGCTGGGTAAATATCATCCGCATGGAGATTCATCTGTTTACGAGGCAATGGCGCGTCAGGCACAGGATTTTAGTATGCGCTATATGCTTGTGGATGGGCAAGGCAACTTTGGCTCGGTTGATGGCGATCCGCCTGCCGCAATGCGTTATACAGAAGCTCGCCTTGCTTTACCCGCTTTGGATATGTTGAAGGAGATCGGTAAAGATACAGTAGATTTCTCACCTAATTTTGATGATACCTTAGTCGAGCCAAGTGTTCTGCCTGCGTCAATCCCCAACTTGCTGGTAAACGGAGGTACGGGTATTGCAGTGGGTATGTCTACTTCTATACCGCCGCATAACCTCTCTGAAGTTGTGAATGCGTTGATCTATATGCTTGAAAATTGGACAAAACTCGACGATATTTCTGTTGGGCAGTTAATGGAGTTTATTCAGGGACCAGATTTCCCGACAGGCGGAATTATTGTCCAGAAGAAAGATGCCGAATCGTTGGAAGCAGCTTACGGGGGCGGGCGCGGACGTGTCCAAATTCAGGCTAGAGTTCACGTCGAAGAAATGGGACGGAACAAGAATCGGCTTATCGTCACTGAACTTCCTTATGCGGTCAATAAATCTAATTTGATCAGTCGTATTGCCAATTTGGTACGTGATGGAAAACTCGATGGCATTACCGATTTACGCGACGAATCAGATCGTCAGGGCATGCGGATAGTCATTGAGTTGACAAAAAATGTTGAACCAGAAGATATTTTAGCAAAGCTCTATAAAAGTACGCCGATGCAATCCACATTTAGCATTATCATGCTTGCATTGGTGGATGGTGAGCCGCGTACGCTCTCGCTGAAACAGGCCTTGCGTGTTTATGTGGAGCATCGGCTGGAAGTGATCCGCCGCCGCACAGAATATGATCTGCGTAAAGCAAAAGAGCGCGCTCATATTTTGGAAGGATATTTAATTGCAATAAAAAATCTGGATGAAGTGATCGCTCTCATTCGCCGTTCACCTGATGTGCCAACAGCACGGAAGCGCTTGATGAAGAAATTTAAGTTGAGTGAAATCCAGGCGCAGGCAATTTTGGAAATGCAATTGCGTCGTTTAGCTGCGTTGGAGCGGAAGAAAATCGATCAAGAATATAAAGAGCTAAAAAAGATAATCAAAGATTTGATGGCTTTGCTCAAGTCACCGAAAAAGATGCGCGCGCTCGTGACAGGGGAGTTGCTCAAGGTAAAAGAAGCCTATGGTGATCGCCGCCGCACAAAAATTATTAGCGTGGATGGTGAAGGTGGGCAGAAGGCTTTGTTAACTTCAGCTGATCTACTGCCTGAAAAAACCGTCTGGGTGGGCGTGACACGCGTTGGTATTATCTCGCGTACACGCGATACCAAATCTCCAAGACCAAGTGGAAAAGAAGCCCCCAACTGGCTGGTCAAAGTCTCAACGAATGATACGCTCTATCTGGTTTCAGAAAAGGGTAAGACAGCGGCAGTAGCCGTTCATACACTGCCTGAAACTGAGAAACTCTCAGATGGAACTATTTGGCATAAAATCTCGCCGCTTAAGCCAAGCGATAAGTTGGCAACGATTTTTGCACTACCTGCCAGAAAAAGTGAGCTAGCCGAAGAAACCTATGTGCTCGCGGTAACGCGCGGCGGCATGGTTAAAAAGAGTGCAATTAGCGAGTTGCCTGGTCCTTCTGCGCAATCCTTTACAATAGTACGTGTCAACGATGGTGATGTACTCGGATGGATTGTTTTGACAGATGGCAAGAAAGATATTCTCCTTGCGACAGCCAGTGGAATGGGCATTCGTTTCAGCGAAGATGATGTCCGCCCGATGGGGCTTGTCGCAGCTGGCGTAAATGGTGTTAAATTAGGTGTTGGCGATTTAGTCGTTGGCGCAGAAGTTTTGCCCCAGAAATGGGATAATATCTTTATTATCACTTCAGATGGCAAAGGCAAACGGATTATGCCGAAAGATTTCCCTATTCAAGGGCGTTATGGCAAAGGTGTCATTCTTTGGAAATTACCAGATGGAGAACGATTGGCGGGATTGGCAGTTGGCAAGGAGACTCAGGGAGTTACCCTGCATTTGCTCAGGGCAGCCGCTAAATCTGCACGATTGGATGATGCGCCCTTGCGTAAACGTGCTACTGTTCGAGGAGGCTTGGTTCAGGAAGTCAAATTGGGTGATGCTATTATTGGGCTGACAACAATCTGGGATCTGGAACGTTTCGTCGAAAAGATAAAAGAAAAAACAAAGAAGAAGAAAAACAAATAGAAAGGAGATGAAAATGGATAAACACTATAAGTCAAATAGATTAACTGCTGGTAATTCGCTTTTTCCCGATGAAGTTACTGTTGCCGAAGATGGAATTTATTTCGTCAAACGACGGATGTTTGGCTCGGACGAGGAAATCATTACTTATCAGAAAATAGCCTCCGTTAAAGTGAAATCGGGTATTCTTTTTGCAGATATGACCATCGAAACAACTGGTGGTTCGCAGCCGATTTTTATCAATGGGCTGGCGAAAGGTGATGCACAGGAGATTAAAGACGCAATTCGTTTTTATCAGGCGTCGGATAATTAGCGTAGAAGAGGAATGAAAATAGTGTAGGACGCAAGAAGGATTTCATCATGGCTATATCGAAAAAAGAGCATTGGGACAAAATATATACAGATGGCTCTGCTACACAACTTGGCTGGTACGAGCCTAAATCATTCCCCTCTAGTGCGTTGATTGAACGTTGCGCAGTGCCGAAACATTCCCCGATTGTAGACCTTGGTTCAGGCAGGTCAACGCTTATTTCTCATCTAATAGAATCCAATTATCAAAATGTTTATGCCGTTGATATTAGCAATGTTGCGCTGAAAAAGGCGAAAGAATTTTTAGGGCAAGAACAAGCAACTCAAGTAAATTGGATTGTTGACGATATTACTAACCCTGATGCGGTATTGGGGCTTCAAAATGTCGCCCTTTGGCATGATCGCGCTGTTTTTCATTTTCTGACAGATGAAGATGATCGGCAAAAATACCGCTCGGTTTTAAAAGAACTGCTTATGCTGGATGGTTTTCTTGTAATGGCTACCTTTGCATTGGATGGGGCAAGCAAGTGTAGCGGTTTACCCGTACAACGATATAGTGCCGAAAGCCTAAGCGATTTTCTTGGAGACAGGTTTAAACTTGTTGAGAGTTTGGAGTATAGCTATCAGATGCCATCTGGTAATTTTCGACCTTTTGTTTATACTCGTTTTCAGAAAGCTTAATTTTTTTGAAGATAAATAAGAGGCGAAAGTGTGACAATTTCGCCTTTGGGAGACGTGATTACGGGTCCGCTTTATGATGAAGAAGGGATTTTATATGCTGAACTTGATTTGGGGGAAGTTGTGAGAGCCAAAGTCGATTTTGATGTGGTTGGTCATTATGCCCGCCCCGATATTTTTCAGTTAATCGTTAATGAAGAAGTAAGTAATTCTGTAAAGAAGAAGAAATAAATTTTGTCATTAAAAATCACGTTGGGTGAATTTTGCCGATGATGCTAGTCGGTAGAAAATATTTGGTAAAGGGTATTAAGCTCAAAACAAGTACGGAGCGGCTTTTCATCCGAAAAAAAGAATATAGAAAAATGAAAAAGATTACATTCATTTTTATGTTGTTAATCACCTTATCCGCTTGTGCTGGTGAAGAGGGAAAAATGACGGAGAATTTCTCTAACCAAATTTCAGACGATCGAATGTTGCTAGTTTTATCTGCGCCTTCTATTCACGAGTCTTATTATCAGCCTGTGTTTGATTTGATCGTTGAGTTTCAGATAGAGTATGCAAAAGTAATTATGGGGAATGATAATGTTGTCATCATCGTTGATGCAGATACAAAGCCTTATTATGAAGAGGATTTGCCCGAAGATATATTGATAGAAGCAGAAGTTTATGATATTTGGATGCGGGATTTTACGCTTGTAAATCCGCTAAAGCCTGTTCAATTTCAATATACTTGGGCTTCGATGACAAAGAGAGAAAGCCGCCAAGTTCAAAGAAGTTTCGCCGCATTTGCTGATAAATATGATATTCAACGAGGCAAAACACCGCTCTTGTTGGATGGTGGAAACCTCGTTGATAATTATGCTGGCGGCGTGATTACGACAACAAGATTTATGGAAGATAATGAGTTGAGTTATTCAGAAGCCAAAGAAGCGTTAATAGATTTACTAGGCGCAACAGAAGTTGCCATCCTTGAGCCTGATGAAGAAGTCTTGGCACATTCAGATGGCATGGTGATGTGGATAGATGCAAATATGCTCTTGGTAAATGATTATTCTGACTATCCTGAATTCAGAGAATTAATATTGGATGAATTAGAGGCATCTTTTCCCGCTGTTACACTTATTGAAGTGCCTGTAGAATATGGGCAAAATAAAGCTGGAGAATGGGAAGGTTTTGAATCGGCGTGTGGGGTAAATTTGAATTCGACTTTGACCTTTGAGAATATCTATGTGCCTGTTTTTGATATGGCGCATGATCAGAGTGCGGTAGATATTATCCGTGAAAATACGACTAAGAAAGTGATCACATTTAATGCAGAGGGCGTTTGCCCGATGGGTGGAAGTGTGCGTTGTTTGACATGGCAGTTGACGGGGGAAAATGCAAAAAAACTCATTCTTGCGGCGCGGGAAGATTAAGCATAGACAAGACTTTCGAAGTTTCTAAAACTTAGGAAGTCTTTTTTATCCCAGATTTAAGTTTGTATTTTTATCGTTTCTAAGAATAAAGATGCTATACTTGCTCATATTTATCTTGTTTAGAAAAGGAACAATATCTATTATGGATTATCAATGCGTAGAAACAAACGGAATTCGTTTAAATATCGCCCAAGCTGGTTTGCCTGATGCTCAGCTCGTGATTTTATTGCATGGATTTCCGGAATTCTCTTATGGGTGGAGAAAGCAGATTCCTTATTTGGTCGAAGCTGGCTACCGCGTTTGGGTACCTGATCAGCGTGGATATAATCTCAGCGATAAACCAGATGGACTTGCAGCATACTCTCTTGACGAATTGGCAAAGGATGTTATCGGGCTAATAGATGCGGCTGGTGAGAAGCAAGCCTTTTTAGTCGGGCATGATTGGGGCGCGGCAGTCGCCTGGTGGGTGGCGGCAAAATATCCAGATAGAATTGCTAAATTGGTGAATATGAATGTGCCACATGGGGCGGTGATGCAGAAGCATTTACGGAGTAGTTTTGCTCAAATGCGAAAGAGTTGGTATATGTTCTTTTTCCAAATCCCGTGGTTGCCAGAATTTTTGGCAAAATGGCAAAACTGGAAAATGGTTGTCGAATCGCTCACGAAAACTAGCCGTCGAGGAACTTTTAGCGAGAGTGATTTGGAGCAATATCGACAGGCTTGGTCTCAACCAAAAGCGTATAAATCTATGCTCAATTGGTATAGGGCGATGTTGCAAAAACCGCCCAAGCCGCCAGCCAGTTCTCGTATCACGGTGCCGACCTTGCTGATTTGGGGTGCGAAAGATAAGTTTCTGGGAAGAGAAATGGCACAATCGAGTATTGAGCTATGTAATGATGGGCGTTTGGTTTTTATCGAAGAAGCAACGCATTGGGTGCAGCATGAAGAAGCGGAGCGTGTCAATGAGTTAATCGGTACGTTTCTGAACGAGTAAATGAGATTTTTCTTATCTGTCAATATGCTATACTAGCCCGCTAAGATCATTTTTTTCACAGGAGAAACCTTTTGACAGCAGAAATACGCTCGGTCAGCTACAGAGAGCTTATCAGCGGGAATAAGAATTTTCGCAATCTCTGGCTTGGGCAAATTATTAGCTTGATGGGGGATTGGTTCAATTTAATCGCTACGGCCATCCTAACTGCAAATCTGACAGGTTCTGGGCTGGCAGTTGGCGGGTTATTCGTTATTCGCTCATTAGCTCAGTTTGTTAGTAGTCCTTTTGGCGGTGTCTTGGCAGATAGATTTAACCGTAAAAAAATCCTAATTTGGTCAGATATTTTACGCTTCTTCATTGTGTTGGGATTTTTGTTGGTCAAAGACGCAAGCCAAATCTGGTTACTCTATACCCTAACAGCTTTACAACTCGGTATCAGCGGCATCTTTTTTCCGACCAAGGATGCAATTCTTCCTGATGTGGTCTCAGAAGATGAGATTGGTACAGCCAACGCGCTCACTGCAACGACATGGTCAACGATGCTGGCTTTAGGCGCGTTTTTAGGAGGACAGGTTGCGGGTACATGGGGTATCGCGCCCGCTATTTGGCTGGATGCCTTTTCTTATCTGCTTTCTGCCTATTTCATTGCGAAAATATCTTATACGCAGACGACTGAAAAGAGCGAAGAGCCTCTTCGAGCGACTTCTGTGTTCAAGCTATCTTTTCAGGGATTCGGTTATTTATCTGAGCATAAAGCGATTTTAATCCTCGCCACTCAGAAAGCATCGCTGATGTTGGCTGTTTCTGGTTTTAATGAAGTTCTTCAAGTTGAACTCTCTAGTAAAGTTTTTATCATTGGAGAAGGAGGGAGTACGGGCTTGGGATGGCTTTACGCCATCGTCGGAGTTGGCACAGGGGTTAGCCCAATTCTTGCTCGTTGGATTACAGGCGATCGTGAACGAGGATTACGCCACGCTATCACAGCCGGGTACGGAATCACTCTGATAGGGCTAATGCTCATGTATCCCATAACGAGTTTGGAATTAGTACTTGCTGGCGGATTTTTTCGTGGATTTGGGGTTGCCATTATATGGGTCTTCTCCACTACTTTATTGCTCAAAAAATTACCCAACAAGGTACGCGGGCGTGTGTTTGGGACAGAATTTGCCCTCTTGACGCTTGCTGGTGCAATTGGCTCTGGTCTCGGCGGCTGGTTTCTTGATGCCTTCAATATGTCTTTGCAAAATCTAATTCTGCTAATGGGCACGCTTATGTTCATTTTTGGCATCAATTGGTTTATCAATGGCGTTTGGCGCGAAAGAAACGAACTCTCTCGAGCGCCTGCATCAATTACCTAAGCTTTTGTGTTGTATAGATAGGCACCTAAGTTGAGAGCGAATACGAGTGGTAATAGAAAAGTAAGCTTTATGAAAAATCGAGGATAAAATTATGACTAAAGAAGCTATTCAGGCAACTCTCGATGATTATGCAAAAGCATATTGCGCAAAAGATATTGACGCACTGATGCTGGTTTTTGATGATTCTGAGAATATCTCGGTCATAGGAACTGGCGCGGATGAGTTATGTGTTGGGAGAGGGGAAGTAAAAGATTTATTTCAGAGAAACTTTGATGAAGCTACTGCAAAGAAATTTGAATGGGATTGGATGGATATAAGAATATCAGGTGATCACGCTGTGGTCTCGGTTACCTTTATTATTCATCTGGAATATATGGGTGAAGAACTTAAAATCCCTTTGCGCTGGACAGTTGTCTTAAAGAAAGAGAAAGGGCGTTGGCTTTGGATTCATCGGCACGCATCAGCGGCAGCGATCAATCAAGACGCAGGTCAAGCGTACCCGAAAGACGAATAGGTGCTATCTCTATGAATTTAGACTTTGCCAGTCATTATGCTGTTGTCTGTGTGATGCTCTCCATCCGATATGCCTGAGAAAAATACCCCCTTTGTAAAAGGTATGCTGTGGATCGGTTTGATTTTTATGTTTGCCGGTGGTGCAATTATTTGGCAGGCTATTAAGGTTGGGATGGCAGATGAATCCACGCCACGCTGGATGGGTATTATTTTTGGGCTGCTCTTCTTTAATGCGGGGGTTACTGTTGGCTATATGGATTCTGTTTTTAATCGCTTTCGAGAGGGCAAAATCTTTTCTTATGCTCATATGCTGGCGATACTATCTATTTTCTTGATTTTCCCCTTACTCTTTAATTGGGTGGCATTTGGATCGGGAGAACGTGAGTTCAGCATGAGCATTTCTATCCCATTTTTGTCTTATGATGGCCCAGTCAATGAAATTCTTGGGCGAGTGTTTTTTGCAATCCCCGCTCTTTTAATGGATGCCGTGATTGGGTATTTGATTTATGCTTATATTGTAGAGGCTTATAACAAAAAAGGAGACGAGGCACTTAGTGCGTATATAGGAGAGATGAGCGCAGAAGAAGATTAAAGAGCGAGATATTGAACTGCCCCCCAAAAGGTGGACAGGTAATAAAAAGAGCCTAGTGAGTTAGTC
>JABGOQ010000179.1 GCA_018645405.1 Anaerolineae bacterium
GTAATTTTTATTTTTCATTGAGGAAGAGCTTATGCAAACAGTCAAAATGGTGGTTACAGGTCCCTTTAGTTCAGGGAAAACCCAGTTTATCGGCTCTGTGAGCGAGATTGACGTTGTCGCAACAGAGCGCAAAATTACTGGAGAAGGCGAAAAAGAAGTGAAAGATGCAACCACAGTCGCGATGGATTTTGGACGTATCACCGTAGATGAAGATTTGGTACTTTATCTTTTTGGGACGCCTGGGCAAAAACGCTTTGATTTTATGTGGGAGATTCTTTCTGAGGGTATGTTAGGCTTTATTGTTATGATCGATAGTGCTCGCCCTGAAACCTTCCGTGAAGCCCGTAGCATTTTGCAAACCTTTAGAGCTTATGCCCCCACGCCCTATGTAGTTGCTGCAAACAAACAAGATGTAGAAGACGCATGGGAAATCGAAGATATGCGTAACGCACTGCGTTTGGATCCGAAAGTCAAATTATTACCCTGTGTGGCTACCGATTTGAAGTCGGTCAAATCTGTTCTTTTGGAATTACTATACAGCATTTTAGCTGAAATGGAAGCGGGCGGGTAAACCCCTCCTGTTGATTGGAATTTTGTGTCATCAATTACTACAGATCAAGGAATTGTTCATTATGAAGTTTATGGACGTGGCCGCCCAGTAATTTTATTACATGGCTGGCTGGGTTCATGGGGGCTATGGCAGGAAACGATGGCATATTTGGGGCGACATTATCGCACTTATGCGCTAGATTTTTGGGGGTTTGGGGAATCAGGAAAAAAACGAGAAACGTATGCAGTACAAGATTTTGTTAGTTTAGTAGATCAATTTATGGAACATTTGGGTATTGTGCAGGCACCCTTAGTGGGGCACAGTATGGGGGGCACAGTGAGCCTTTCTGTTGCGCTTACACATCCTGAACGAGTTAGCAAAGTTGTTGTGATTGGCTCACCGATAGTTGGTTCTTCATTGGCTTGGCCTCTAAAACTATCCGGAAATCGCGCGATTGCTTTTATGCTTTTTAATGCAATGGGCATGTTTCGAATGGCAATGCGTGTTGCATCGCCATTTATTAGCCGTGACCCGCGCTTCCCTGAGATGATGGATAAAGACCTTTCCCGAACAACGCTTGAATCCTTCCTGCTTAGTATTGCTTCTTTACATCGGACAGATCTAACCCCGATGCTTTCAGAGATCAATATTCCCACAATGGGGATGTATGGAGATTTGGATAATATCGTGAGTCCCAGTGAATGGGAACCCATGCAGCAGGGGATTCCTACTACGCGTATTGAAAGATTTGATAATGCTGGGCATTTTATTATGTTGGATGAGCCGAATTTGTTTATCAATAAGTTAAAAAGTTTTCTGGATGATGAGCCAGATGATATGTGAAGAAGAAAATAAAAAATCCCTTACGTTTGAAAAAACGCAAGGGATTTTTTGTTTTGCACATACTTTTCACGAGTTTAGCATTGCTATTGACAAAATTAGAACAATTGTTCTATAATACGTTTACTAATCCATTCGGCACTAAGGAGGTCGAAATGAAAACCAATTCTGGAAAATTCAAATCACCAACATTTTTTGGTGGACGCACATTGGAACGCGGTGCAGCTTGGGGAATGATGATTATTGCAGCACTACTTGCTTTTGAAGTTTTTAACTTTAGTTCCACAGCATTTGCTTTGGAAGACGTATTAGGCGGCCTAAGCTTTATGGGCTTCCGCTGGGCAACAATTTTAGCGATTGCTTTTTGCGGAATAGATTTTGCTGGCGTTGCGCGCCTCTTCACTCCCGAACAGGGGGCTGACGAACCAGCAGAAGTCTGGTATCTTTTTGGAGCTTGGCTTTTAGCAGCTGTAATGAACGCCATGCTTACGTGGTGGGGCGTATCCATTGCAATTACCAATAATGGTCATGTAGGTAACGCAGTTGTCAGTTCTGCAACCATGATCAAGGTTGTGCCTATATTTGTCGCTGTCATGGTTTGGTTGATCCGCGTCCTGATTATCGGCACATTCTCTGTTGCAGGAGACCGCTTATTCAGCCAAGATACACAAAAAAGAACCTATTCAAAGAATAGAAATACCACATTTAACACACGTCGCAAACCCTCTACGCGCCGCCCTGCTCCTAAACCCCGCCCCTCCCCTCAGGCAAGCTTCAGTAGTGGTGCAGAGCCGACCTACCATAATCTTTCAGCATCCAGCACACGGAAGCAAAGTTTTGAGCGTCGAGAGCAACAACGTCAGCGTGAATTTTAGAAGAAAGATGAGCTATGTAAAAAAATGTACGATGAATATTTTGAAGAAGACGAAGTCTACGAGGATGAAGACGATTATTATCCGGAAGACGAATACTGGGAGACAGAGGAGTTGGATGAAGATTATGATAATCCCTCTCCTCTTTCCTTACTTCCGCCCATTGCGATCTTGATCGTAGGGGTTTTTCTGGTTATTTTTTTTAGCGGATTAAGTACATCGGTACGCGCGGATGATGGGCTTGCTTCCGCTAGTGGAGAATATACCTATCATCCAGGCTTGTCACCGCTATTTACCCCGGAAATCCACTTTTGGGGTGAAAAAATTATGGGATGGGCATCTGAAACAGGATTGGACCCAAATCTGATCGCCACCGTGATGCAAATCGAATCCTGTGGTGATTCGCGTGCAACCTCTGGCGCAGGGGCAATGGGACTTTTTCAGGTCATGCCTTATCATTTTGAAAGCGGAGAAAACGCCTATTACCCAGATACAAATGCCCTCCGCGGATTAGGCTACCTCAAGAGCTCACTAGACACTGCTAGCGGAAATGCGCGTCTCGCCTTCGCAGGCTATAACGGCGGGATTAGCATCATCTCAAAAGCAGAATCATCTTGGGCTAACGAGACGCAACGTTACGCTTATTGGGGGAGTGGAATCTATGCCGATGCCTTACAGGGAGCCTCGCAAAGCGCACGGCTGGATGAATGGCTCAGCCACGGTGGGACAAGTTTATGCGCACAGGCACGTGCTAGTCAGTAAATCAGAGATTAAGAAAGGGTTGCGGTAGGTTTGTTTTTCTCTGGATCAAGAAGTGGCAAGAAAATCTTAAAGATCGTCCCTTTCCCCTCTTCGCTTTCTACATCAATTTCCCCATTATGTTTTGTAATGATCCAATATGCAATCGAAAGCCCCAAGCCAAAGCCTGGTGTTTTTGATCGCGTACGGGATTTTTCGGTGCGGTAGAATCGTTCAAAAATATGAGGTAAATCTTCTGCAGGAATACCAGGCCCAGTATCCTGCACAATGAAACGGGCTTTTCCATCCATTTTTGACAGGCTCAGAATAATCTCGCCTCCCTCAGGTGTATATTGGATTGCATTGGAGATGAGATTCAACAAAACTTGCTTGAGGCGGTCACGATCACCGAGAATCAAAATCTGATCGATCTCAGCCAATTTGATTGTCAGTTTATCTCCCGCTAAGACGTGCATTTGCTGTAGTACTTCAAAGAGCAGAGTATCCAGTTCGAGAGTTTCTTTTTGGAGAGGGAGTTTGCCCGTTTCAGCTTTTGCAAGCAGTAAAAGATCGCCAACAAGACGGGTCAGGCGATTTGCTTCCTCATCAATGCTGAGAAGGGTTTCTTCATCCACCGTATTCATCCGTCGCATCAGGCCAACATTCCCCTTAATGACTGTTAAGGGCGTGCGAAGTTCATGGCTAATGTCTGCCAAAAAACGCTGTTGAGAGGTAAATATTGTTTCCAGCCGCTCAAGTGTTTGATTAAAAGCCAGCACAAGTTGCCCCACTTCATCGTTGGGGAGATGCTTATAAGGGATACGGCGGGAAAGATCGTCTGCACGATTGATCTGTCTGGTTGTGGCAACGATAGTATCGAGGGGGGCAAGAGAGCGTTCGATCGTGAGCCATGACCCAATTCCCGCTATGATGATGGCAAAGATCGCGGTCATAATTAAAATATAGAGCAAATCTTCACGAACGGAATCTATTACAGCCAGGCTGGTCGCGACTTGCATTGTCCCGGCGCTCCGCCCGCCCACACTGAGTGGTACACTGAGAACGCGCATATGAACACCGTGATAATCGATATCGCGAAAATTTGTCTCAATTGCCGTCAACCCTTTGATGTTGAGTGCTTCGGGGAATTGATTGCGATCCAACGAAGAAGAAAGAAGAATCCCTTGGCGATTCCAGACCTGAACATACATATTGGTTGCCATATCCAGCGGAGGGAGACGGAGAGTATTTATCTCACCAACAGAATCGACATGGGTAACTTCAAGGATTTCGCTTGCTGTGTTATTGAGCAGCTCATCTACTTGACGAATAAGTGTTACATTGACAAGGGTATAGACAGCCATGCCAAAGAGAAGTAAAACTCCCCCCAATAATGTGGAATAAAATAAGGTTAATCTGGCGCGTAGCATTAGTGGGTTATGATGTACTGCGTATTGAGCAAAGCATTACGCAATATCCTTTTATGGAGCTTCACGCATCACGTAACCAACACCACGCACGGTTTGAATCAAACGTACTTCGCCCCCATCCTCTAATTTCTGACGCAAATAGCGGATATAAACCTCGAGCACATTACTTTCGCCACCAAAATCATAACCCCAAACGCGGTCAAAAATCACTTCACGCGTCAAAACCTGGCGGGGATGCCGCATAAAGAGATCGAGCAATTCGTACTCTTTTGCCGTGAGTGAAATAACTCGCTCTTCGCGTGAAGCCTGTCGTGAGCCAGTATCCAACTTAAGGTCAAGAAACTCTAAAATCGGAATGCGTTTCACCTGCGTTCGCCGTAGTAAGGCACGAATTCGGGCTAAAAGCTCATCCAGATTAAAGGGTTTTACCAAATAATCGTCTGCTCCCGCATCCAGCCCTTGTACGCGGTCTTGGATGGTATCTTTCGCCGTGAGCATGACGATCGGGACCTCACCACCTGTTCTTAAACGGTGGCAAACTTCAAGTCCGTCCATGCCCGGCAACATCCAATCCAGCACAACCAAATCAGGGTGATTATCTCGCGCCATCAGCAATCCGCTGCGTCCATCCACTGCTGTATCCACAAGATATCCCTCGTAGGCAAGCCCACGCTGCAATAATTTCAAAATAGCAGGGTCATCTTCGATTACTAAAATTCGTTCACTCATATTTTTCTCCTGTTAAAACTATACCATCTTTTTTGGTAAAATCAACGTATGCAAACTCTTTCCTCCCTACTCGACAAACGCCTTTTCGATTTGATGGCAGCTTTTCTTGGTCTCTTACTTTTTTCTCCGATATTATTCATCGTAGCATTATTTGTGCGCATTTTTCACGGAGCACCAATTCTCTTCAAACAGAAAAGGCCAGGATATAAAGGGAAATTATTTTTTATTTATAAATTTAGGACGATGACGAGCCGCACCGCTCTTGATGGAAGCCTGCTCCCAGACGCCGAACGGATGACGCGCTTTGGACGTTTGCTCCGCGCAACCAGCCTCGACGAGTTACCCGAACTCTTCAATATTTTACGCGGCGAAATGAGCTTGGTCGGACCCCGCCCACTCCTCATGCAGTATCTCCCTCTCTATAATGATGAGCAAATGCGCCGCCACGATATGCTCCCCGGTATCACCGGCTGGGCGCAAATCAACGGGCGCAATAATATCTCATGGGATGAAAAATTTAAATTAGATCTATGGTATATAGATAATTGGTCTTTTTGGTTGGACATAAAAATACTCTGGCTAACACTCTGGAAGGTTTTTAAGAGAGAAGATATCAATCAGGAGGGGGAGGCAACAGCAAAGTATTTTATGGGGAATGAATAGCTAATTATTCCCCTTTGCATAGTAGGATGAATGAGCGTGTAATTCGATACAATAAGCGGATTATTGCTTTGCTTTAGTTTCATTTTGTGCCTTGAAAATGTACTTTGTTATCCCAATCTAATAATCTGGATTGTAAAAAAAAACCTAGCCACCAGACAGTTTCATAAATATTTACAAAGAGAGATGCGGAT
>JABGOQ010000158.1 GCA_018645405.1 Anaerolineae bacterium
AAATATTTCACTTGCTATCATTGGCGGTTCCGGGCTTTACGCTATGCAGGGACTTGAAGATACCGAAGAGCGCACCATCTCAACGCCTTTTGGAGAACCGAGCGCGCCCATAATCATAGGTACTCTGGAAGGTCAGCGCGTCGCGTTTTTAGCACGGCACGGAATTGGACATCATCTCAACCCCAGCGAGATAAATTATCGAGCAAACATCTATGCCCTTAAATCTCTCGGCGTAGAGAAGATTGTCAGCGTGAGCGCATGTGGCTCTTTGCGCGAAGATTATGCCCCCGGTGAGATCGTTATCCCCGACCAGATTTTCGACATGACCAAAGACCGTAAACGGACTTTCTTTGAGAAGGGATTGGTCTCTCATGTCAGTGTAGCGGATCCATTTTGCCCTGATCTCTCCGATCAAATTCTGGACTCTGTTCAAGAAACGGGAGCAACTGTCCACACGGGCGGGTCTTTCATCACCATCGAGGGACCGCGCTTTTCGACTCGCGCCGAATCCAATACTTTCCGAGCGTGGGGGATGTCCATCATCGGGATGACTGCTTCTCCTGAAGCCTTTCTTGCCCGTGAAGCGGAAATCTGCTACGGCGTGATGGCGCATGTCACCGATTACGATGTTTGGCATCTCACCGAAGAACCTGTTACCGTTGAAATGGTTATCAAAACATTGATGAAAAATACCGAGGTTGCGCAAGATGCAATTCGCAATTTGGCACGCGAAATGAGCTCCAAACGAAACTGTACTTGCGAAAATGCGCTTGCCGATGCACTCATCACCCAGCCACGCGTGATTCCCTCCGAGACACGGGAGCGGTTGAATTTGTTGGTAAGGAAGTACTTATAAATTAAGAACGATGAATGATGGATAAAAAACAATATAGTAGAAACAAAACCTTGCATTCTAAATTCAACACCCTCCATTGGCTTTCCGCCCTCTTCCTCACCCTCTATAGCCTCATATTAACCCTCTCCCCTGCTCTGCGCGCCCGCAGTTGGGACGTGGACTATATCTTCATTCACTGGCTGGGATTTTTCACATGGTTAGGGCTAGCAACCCTCGCACAAAACTTCCTTAAGAAATATCTCCCCGATAGAGATCCTTATCTTTTCCCCCTCGCATCCCTCCTCAGCGGATGGGGTCTTCTCAGCATTTGGCGGTTGACCTCCACCTTTGGATTGCGCCAAACTATCTGGCTCACGGTCAGTATCGTCGTTTTGCTGATCGGATTACGTTGGCGCGATCTACTCCCTACCTTGCGCCGCTATAAATATATTCTGCTCACCACTGGGCTATTCCTCACCGCACTAACCCTTATTTTTGGCGCAAATCCGCTTGGCATAGGGCCTCGACTCTGGCTGGGGTTTGGCGGCATTTATCTTCAACCCTCCGAACCACTCAAGCTGCTCCTCGTCATTTATCTCGCCGCCTATCTTGCCGATAAAACCCCTCGTCGCGGACAAGTATTCCCACTTATTTTTCCCACTCTCTTTCTCGCTGGCGTCGCTTTACTCCTGCTCCTCGTCCAGCGCGATCTCGGCGCAGCATCCATCTTCATCATGCTTTACGCCAGTATCCTCTACCTCGCCACCAACCGCAAACGCGTCCTGCTCATCAACGCCGCCCTACTCCTCCTCGTTGGTTTTCTCGGCTATTATTTTGTAGACATTATCCACACTCGTCTCTCGATTTGGATTTCTCCCTGGGATGATCCAAGCGGGCGCGGCTATCAAATTATTCAATCTTTAATGGCAATCGCAAACGGTGGCCTGTGGGGACGTGGGATCGGTATAGGGTCGCCCGCTTTTGTGCCGATTGCCCACTCCGACTTCATTTTTACCTCTTTAGCGGAAGAAACGGGACTCACGGGGACTTTAGGCTTGCTCACGCTTATTGGCATTTTTCTGTCCCGAGGCATGGTCGTTGCCCTGCGTGCGCCCAGCCGATTCTTGCGTCTCCTCGCTGCAGGGTTGACTGCCTATCTCGGCATTCAGAGTCTGCTCATCATTGGCGGGAATTTGCGTCTACTCCCCCTCACAGGCGTGACTCTGCCCTTCATCTCTTACGGTGGTTCATCACTCCTAACTTCGTATATTGCGCTACTTTTGCTCCTGAAAATCAGCAACCAAAGCGAAGAAGCTGCCCCTCTGCCCCATCCTCAGCCTTATCACATTTTGAGTGCTCTCCTCACCTTGGGAATAATCTCCTCCGCCCTGATCAACGGCTGGTGGGCAATCGTTCGTGGCCCCGATTTGCTAACTCGCTCCGATAATCCTCGGCGTTCTCAAGCAGACCTATACGTCCCACGCGGCGCAATTTTAGACAGAAATAACACCCCTATCAATTTTACAAGCGGAAAATCAGGAGATCTTCTGCGCGAATATCAATATCCTGCCCTCGCGCCTATTACTGGTTACACGCATACGCTTTATGGGCAAGCGGGCATCGAAGCCGAGTTGGATGACTACTTGCGCGGTTTGAAAGGCAACCCTGCTTCCCAAGTTTGGTGGAATCATCTTCTCTACGGGCATCCCCCAGAAGGCTTAGATCTGCGTTTAAGCCTCGATCTTGGTCTTCAGAAAAAAGCTGATGGAAGCCTCAGCAAGCATCAGGGTGCGGTCGTCCTCGTCAATGCTGCAAGTGGTGAGATTCTGGTGATGTCATCACATCCCACATTTGACGCGAATCTGCTCGACGAGATCGGCGAATCCCTACTCACAGATGAAGATGCACCCTTGCTCAATCGCGCCACGCTAGGGAAATATGCCCTCCCCCCAGAGATTGATGCTTTGATCAGCGAGCCACTGAATTTTGAAATCCGTTTACCTACAACAGATTCCAGCCCACTTGAAATGGCGATGGTCGCCGCTGCCCTAAGCAACAAAGGGATTGCCCCCGCGCCGCGACTGGCCCTAGCCATTGATACGCCCCAAAGCGGATGGGTTATTTTGCCCGCACTCGGCGAAGAGGCAACGCTTTTTGCGCCCGAAGAAGCTGCGCAACTCGTGACCGCTTTTTCAGGAGAAGAAGCCTATTGGCAGATACTCTCCATCCAAGAGAGTGAGAAAAACCTGACTTGGCTCCTCGCTGGCACGCCATCCGATTGGCGCGGGACACCGCTAGCATTGACAGTCTTACTGGAAGAAAACAACCCTGCCTTGGCAGAAGAAATTGCAAGGAATCTGTTAGGTAATGCACCGTAGTTATTTTTAACACGAATTTCGCAAATGAAGCGAATTACACGAATATATAAAGAAATCCACTCAAAAGTGAGTGGGGTTTTTTGTCATTATGGTTGTCGCCGAAGGCAGCGCAGAAAGCATCCTAAAATTTAGCGGGCTTAATCTCCAGAATAGCCACTACAAGTTATTGGTTACCCCTGCCCAAATCCCGCTACCACAATCACATCAACCATTTTGCCGCCCAATGTCTTTGCGTTGAAAAAACACTTCTTCTTTTTCAAAAAACATCGTTATTATTCAGATGGGAAGAATTCTACGGGCACTCGAATCAGATCCCTGTCCAAGCTTCCATGACCAAAATTATTGCGCGTGAAATAGACGTACGCTGTCTTATCTGTTGTTTCAAAATTTCGCGAACTGCTATCAGGATCAAGTAAGCTGGGATAAAGATGCGAAATATCCGATCCTGAAGATTCAACTGTCCAGGGCAACTCAACTTCAAGCAAGAGTTTTCTGTGCGTCCAATTTACAAGATTATCAGAAAATGAATAATAGAATCCCCAAACTTCACGGTCATCCAGCCAATCTGCGCTGATTCCAATCAATACATATCGATTCAGGTATGTATTATAAGTAATGCTCTCGCTCAAGGTTTCACTGGTATTCCCGACCTGGTCAATATGAGGACAAATATGCGCCTCGGGGTCGATAATATCGTCCGTGTAGGGGTCAGCAAACTGACCATCAAAGTTCGTCCCGTCCCAGAATCGCCATGAGTCAGGCGCGCCTAAGTCATCCGTTCTCATTAAACAAACCCATTGTTTCTGCGTCCCGTATTCACTGACATTGAAAAAGCTGTAATAATAATCATCCTGCCCTTTGATGATATTGCTTGGAGCACGGAAGCCTTCTGGCCCTGCCCCAGCCTTATACGGATATGGAAATCTGGCAACCAGATGAGATGGAGGAGAAAGCGCCTCATCATAGCTTTTGCCACCATCAGTTGAAATTGCGAGCGTAATCGAATTATCCCAGCATGGGAAGTAATCATTTTGCGGACACTGGCCGGGATGTGAATGCCCTTGATACTCATTGTGAACTAATGCGTAGACGGTTTCTCCATCTTCCGTATAAGGAGCTGCTATCCATTCTGCGTCAGTATATTTGGCAGGGTCAGCATCATACGCTGATTTCATGACCGAATCGCAGTCAATTTTCAGGTTATTCAGGTCTGGGCCAAGCATGCGATAGCTGCTGCCGTGGCTGAGGATAGCCTGCACCTGTCCGTCGGCACCTCGAAAGGCGCGAAAGGCCAGATCCGGGATATTATGGTCTGCACAACGATCATTCCCCCAATCAAAAACGATTTCTTCATCACCAACGATTTTCAGAGTCGGGTCAGGGAAGGGATTGGTTGTCGGGGGCGGGGGTGGCGCAATTGTAGGAGGTGGGATTGGCGCTGGCGGTTCAACTATAGGCGGAGCCGTGGGGGTATGCGTTCCTAAATTGCAACTACTTATGAATAAAGCTAAGAATAAAACTACCAGTAAATTAAAACTATTATTTTTCATAGAAATCACTATAGCATAAATAAACTGCAATTACAATCAGCTTTTATTCTGTTTTTTAAAGAGAAGTTCTTTATAAAATCTTCTTATGCTTCAAAAAGATTTTTGGTAATACCCCATATTGAGTTAGCTCAATGATTACACCATCCGGAGCAGCGATGAATGCGTAACTGATCCCAGACGAACCCTTGACTGGCTCTGCCAAAATCTGCACACCTTGCTCTTTTAGCTCTTCAACGGCAGAAGTCAAATCCTTGACGCGAATCCCAAAATGATCCAACCCGAGCTTATGCTGATGCGAATTCTCATCCAAATTAACAGAACCTGAAATATCTCTGTCAGATGGAAGCGGCCCGATCACAAGCACTTGACCACCCAGCGATAAAAACACTCTTAATCTCCCATCCTTTTCTTTTCTATATAACTCTTCGCCATCGAAAAATTGCATATAGAATTTAGCTACTTTCTCGGGTTCTTTACTATAGATATGGATATGATCAAAGGATTCTATTTTCATTTTTACAAATATTTAAGCTCATCATACTCAATAATAATAGGTATGTTCTTAGTCCCGCTTTCCTGTAGGTATTCAATAACCATTCTTGCTATATCTTTATTTGGGACAATAATAGTCCTAATGTCGTCCACTGTAGTTTTTAAATAATGCTGTTCGTCAATCGTCGTTAGCATTTCTAAGTCTTTATGGCGATTGTATCTTACTATTCGCCACTCCCTTTCAACGAAATAAGCATCAACCCTTTCTGAGCCATCACTTGGTGGCCCTAAATCCCCAATTTCTTTGCAATGGGATAAAAATTGCATAAGATTATCTTTTAATTCGTTGCTATTATATTCGCTACCATCTTCTTTTAGAATTTTATAGTTACTAACCGTAAATTTCAGTATCGTTTTTAAATTCGAGCTTATAATGCCTCGCAAGCCATTAATCGTTGTATGATCTACAAAATACAAGACTGGGTTTCCCCCACTATTTTTTACAAACTCTTTTTTGAAACCAATAGCAAATTTTCCATAATTTTTCACATGCCCATCCATCATATTGAGAGGAACATCGGTGAAGCAAACCGCATCGTTTTTAATTGATATATCTTCGATAGCAAAATTTACTTTGCTAAACAATAGCCCGTTTTCAAGAATCTTTTTAAATACTTCAAATTGCTCACTAGTGCATAATCAAATAGTATTTTTGGAATTAGTTATCCAAGGTAGTACTGGCTGATCGAA
>JABGOQ010000110.1 GCA_018645405.1 Anaerolineae bacterium
ATATCGCTGGTGGTGCTGATTTTGGGGATGTGATTGAAGCAAACTTGGCGAACGCAGATGCTGTTATTGTATTAATGGGGCATAATTGGCTCTCTATCACAGATAGTGAAGGGCGCAGACGGCTTGATGATCCCAATGATTGGGTAGCAGAAGAGATTAGCATTGCTATACAATCAGGTATTCCTATATTTCCTGTCCTGATAGAAAACACCCCCATGCCACGCGAAGAAGAATTGCCAGAGAAACTAAGGCCTTTATTGCGCTATAACGCTTTATCTATTTCAGATAATCATTGGAAGTTTGATGTTTTACGTTTAGGGAAAATTATCTCTTTCGACATCCCATCTGCTAGTGAAAAAACACTTGATCGAGTCAGAGCCAGTATTTCTTTTGCTTTATTCGCTTCACTAACTTTTGTCGCTGGAACTATATCTTGGAATTTTCTCCAAAAGAAATCAGAGCTTCTTCAGCTTTGGCAATCAGGTGTTCCTTTTATCATCATCATCACAAGCGTATTGCTCCTGGCATCTACAGTCAACTTAGTTGATGAAGATAAACAACGCTATATCTATGCAAGTATTATCACAGGTGCTTTAGGAGCCTTAGTTTTCTTCATTTCACTCGTTTTCCTAGAACGTGCGCAAGAACCAATGGTCATATTTTTTGGTGCAACACTGGTTACAACTCTGCTTTCTGCCTTTATGAATATGTCAGGGTTTAAAGCAAAATAAAGGAAAGGTAATCTTACTTCTTTGTTCTTTACTTAGCCCATAAGGATTTATCTAAAATGAATCAAATCAACATCCAATATCACAAAACCAAAATCGGTGACTTAATTCTTGGCTCTTTCGACAACAAACTCTGCCTACTTGATTTCAGGTACAGAAAAATGAGAAAAAGAGTTGATAACAGAATCAAAAATGGATTAAACGTCGATTTCATAGAAAAAGATGATCCCATCTTGGAACAAACCAGAAAAGAATTAGATGAATATTTAAATGGCGAGAGAAAAGAATTCGATATTCCCCTCTTGATGGTCGGATCCGATTTTCAAAAAAGTGTTTGGGATGCGCTGATGAAAGTGCCTTATGGGACCACATCCACTTATTTGGCTCTCGCAAAAGAAATTAATAACGAAAAAGCTGTACGCGCTGTTGCCAATGCAAATGGGGCGAATGCGATTGGGGTTATCATCCCTTGTCACCGCATCATTGGCAGTGATGGTAAATTGGTTGGCTATGGAGGCGGGGTGCCAGTTAAGAAACGCTTGTTGAAGCTGGAGAAGGCTAATTTTAACGAGCAAGCATTATTATTCTAGATCAGGATTCTGATACAATCCCAATGAAAAAGGCTGGGCTTCGACATAGATGAACTTAAATGGTGATCTACTTCAAGACTCATAAAAGAAAGGAGCATGAAAATGGAATTTACCGAACTTATCAAAGAACGCTACAGTGTACGCGGCTACAAACCCGATCCCATTGAAGATGAGAAATTGCTTGAGGTGCTCGAAGCCGCTCGCCTAGCTCCGACAGCAGCCAACCTGCAACCATTCCAGCTGATTGTCGTACACACGGAGGGCCGCAAAGAAGAATTGCGCCGTATATATAAGCGTGACTGGTTTCTGCAAGCCCCTTTGATAATCGTGGCATGTGGCATCCCATCCAAGGCATGGGTGCGACGAGATGAATCCAATTATGGTGTTGTGGATGTGGCTATTGTTATGGATCACATCATTTTGGCAGCGGCGAATCTCGGGCTGGGCACATGCTGGATAGGTGCTTTCGATCCTCAAGCTACCCGTGAGATTCTCAAATTACCTGAAGGGGTCGACCCCATCGTGATGACTCCTCTGGGTTACCCAGATGCACCATC
Organism: Anaerolineae bacterium; assembly: GCA_018645405.1. Taxonomy (GTDB): domain Bacteria; phylum Chloroflexota; class Anaerolineae; order Anaerolineales; family Villigracilaceae; genus Desulfolinea. The sequence continues at coordinate 1,876 of JABGOQ010000110.1, forward strand.
AAAACCCAAAGAGCGCAAAGCACTCGATGAGTTGGTGCGATACGAGAATTGGTAATTCCAGTTTTTTTTTGGTAAACAAATCATAAACACCAAATCTATTCCCCACAAAAAAACTTGCGGAAATGCGCAAGTTTTTTCTTTCCTACAATCCCATCTTCTTCGCCTCACCCCAAAGCTCCTCCATTTCGTTTAAAGTCATCTCCGGTATCGGATGTCCATTCTCCCGTGCATGCCTCTCTATATAGCCAAAACGACGCTTGAAGCGCATATTTGCTCCACGCAGCGCAGATTCCGCATCCACGTTTTGCCAGCGGGCGAAGTTGACCAGCACGAAGAAGAGATCACCAATCTCGGAGGCGAGCTCATCCCCATTTGTCGCTTGACGAATTTCTTCAATTTCTTCCATCAGCTTATCCAGCACACCGTTGATTTCGGGCCAGTCAAAGCCAACACGGGCAGCACGATCTTGGTATTCTTGTGATTGATTGAGCGCGGGGAAAGAAAGCGGGACTCCATCTAAGATCCCCTTTTCGGTATCGCCATTATCTTTACGCTCCTGCTCTTTGAGCTGCTCCCAATTTTTCAGCACCTCACCAACCCCATCGACTTCTACTCTTTCAAAAACATGCGGATGTCTGCGCACGATCTTATCGTAAATACCTTTAGTTATGTCGCTCAATCTAAAGTTGCCAGCTTCGGTGGCTATTTGCGCGTTCAGAACAATTTGCAAAAGTAAGTCGCCAAACTCTTCTGCCATGCCAGCGGGGTCGTTCGCATCCATCGCGTCAAGAGTCTCGTAAGTCTCTTCGAGAAGATGAGCACGGAGGGTCTGGTGAGTCTGCTTTTTATCCCAGGGGCAACCATCTTCAGGGGCGCGGAGGTGGGCAACGATCTCGTGGAAAGATGCCAACGAAGTTCCCACGTCAAGGGGCGAGATGTAGATGGCGTTGACCTCGGCATCCTGTTTACTTGCAATGAGCAAGCCTAAATTCACGTCTGTCACGGCTCCGCTTTGGGTGGCAATGCGCAGAGGATGAAAATCTGCATAAGTGGTCTGCAAAACAATTCGGATTGTATCCAAATCTAGCGGAGCATTCCCCCATAAAAGAACGGGGAAATCTGGTTGAAAAGGCGGGACATGGGCATTTTTTAATTCAGCAGTGCTCAGGAGAATGAGTTTCTCAGGAGCTTCAATACTAAAGATGGAAAAAAGTTTTTGAAAATTGGACATGGAATTATCCTGGCTTAAAGCGCAAAAGCTAATGCAAAAACATTAGCTTTTGAGTTTTTATTTGTAAAAAGTTTAACGCTTTGTGTAGGTCGGAGCCTTGCGAGCGCCTTTGAGACCTGGTTTCTTGCGTTCCTTGACCAATGGGTTTCGGGTCAGGTAGCCACCTTTGCGTAAAGGGGGTTGCATTTCAGGGTTCGATTTAACGAGTGCACGTGCCAAACCGAGCAAAACTGCGTCGGTCTGCCCAGTAACGCCGCCACCTTTGACATGAACGCTAACATCATAAGATGCACGTTTTTCGCCAACAGCCGTAAATGGTTCTAAAATTGTATTTGTATCGCCATGGCGAGTGAAATAGGCTTCAATTTCTTTCTCGTTGACAATAAACTTGCCAGAGCCATTTGAAATACGCACGCGAGCGGTGCTTTCTTTACGGCGACCAATTCCTTCAAAATATCGTTCAGACATAATACCTTCCTATTTTACTATTTCAGCGGCTCAGGGTTCTGTGCACTGTGCGGATGTTCAGCAGTTGCAAAAACTCTAAGACGTTTGAGCAGGCTTCGTCCCCTTTTGTTATGAGGCAACATGCCCCAAACAGCCGAGCGGATGACACGATCTGGATAGGTTTCAAGCAATTGACGCAAGGTTCTCGTCTTAAAACCACCAGGATAGCCTGAGTGGCGATAATACTTCTTCGTATCCAACTTAGAGTTGGTACGCGTGCCCGTTACCGTTATGCCACTCGCATTGGTCACGATTACATAATCACCCATCTCTACGCCGGGCGTAAAGGTTGGTTTGTGTTTACCCATTAGCACGGTAGCAATTCTGGTCGCCAAACGCCCAAGATTCTCGCCATTGGCATCTACAATATACCAACTGCTCTCGATTTCTTCTTTTTTCGGATAATAAGTTTTATACACTTCGTCTCTCCATTTTAGACATCAGACTTCAGATGTCTGACTTTAGATTTCAAATTTCAGATTATCAGGATAAGACACTTCTACGAGTGTTAGTCCATTGGACGGAGCGATTCCGCTCGTGACCTCAACTTGCTCGGCTAAAGCACGAACAAATTTCTCGGCTGGAACTTTTTTCTGTGCTATCACAACCTGCGTGAGAACCAGTCTCCGCACCATATGATAAAGAAAGGCATTCGCCTGCACTTCAAAAATCCACTCATCCTCTTGCTTTTGCCAACTCGCCTGCATCAAATGACGTTCTGTGCTGCCTCCGGGACGGGGGGGGGAACCAAAGGCTGCAAAGTCAAATTTGCCAGGCAACATAGCTGCCAACGAGTGGAGTATTTCGCCATCTACATCAGGATAAACCCGCCACGCATAACGTTCTCGAAGCGGATCGCGGTTCCTTTGGCAAAAAATGCAATAACGGTATAAGCGAGCGGTTGCATTAAATCGCGGGTGAAAATCCGCTGGCGCAGTTCGCACTCGGCTCACAGCCATTTCAGCGGGCAAATTGGCATTTAGTGCGTTTCTCAAATCTTCGAGACTATGATTCCAGCCTAAATCAAAAGCTGCAACCTGCCCCGAAGCGTGGACACCAGCATCTGTGCGTCCAGCCATGAGAACCGAGTTTCCTGCCCATCCCATTTTGCGGAGCGCATTTTCCAACTCGCCCTGCACCGTTCTTCGGGATTTTGCCTGCCGCTGGCTACCGAAAAACTCGGTGCCGTCGTAAGCAAGGATAATCTGGTAACGTACCATTTTCAGTTTTCAGCAAATAACCGCTAAGCGATCACTACAAAGCTGATTACTGGCTTTTATTCTTCTACTAATTCAATAAGAACCATTTCGGCGCCATCGCCTTTGCGAGGGCCGAGCTTCAATGTGCGGGTGTATCCGCCATTACGATTAACAAAACGAGGGGCAATATCATCAAAGAGTTTGGGCAAAATTTTATTGCCACCCAAGCGGGACGCCACCAAGCGACGTGCATGTACTTTTTGGGCATCTTCTTTTTCAATGCTATTGCGTGCAATTGTAATCATTTTTTCAGCTTCACCACGTATTGCTTGCGCTTTTGCTTTTGTGGTTTTGATCCGCTCATGCTCAAAGAGCTGCTTGATCAGAGTACGGCGCAAGGCTGTGCGTGCGCCCGTTGAGCGATTTAATCGCTTTCCTGCTATTTGATGTCGCATCTTAATTACTCCGCGTTATCTTCGCTTTCTTCTTCATCATCGTCAGTGAGAAAGCCCTTCTCACCCATCTTCTGGCGTAGTTCAGTGAGACTTTTCTCGCCAAAATTACGAATGGACATGATTGCCTGGTCACCTTTTTCAAGTAAATCCAAGACATCGCCCACCGTAGTGATACCTGTACGTTTCAAAGAGTTGAAGACACGTACAGAAAGATCAAGGGCTTCTATTGGTGTTTCAGCAACTTCGCTGGTAACACCCTTCTCTTCTTCTTCTTCTTCAATTACCGCCATCAGCGATTCTTCGCTAACGCCAGCAATATGGCGTAAATGCTCAATCAAAACTCTACCAGACATACTCAACGCTTTTTCTGGCGCAATTGAGCCATCTGTCCAAATTTCGAGCATCAATTTATCATAATTGGTGCTTTGCCCAACACGTGCGTAATCCACATCCCAATTAACTCGTTTTACTGGGCTGAACAAGGCATCTACAGGCATTTCACCAATTGGCATATGTCCACTGCGCTCGTTTGCGGGCGAATAACCTCGTCCACGCTCGACAGAGAACTCGATATCCATCTTGGCTTTATTATTATCCACTGTGAATAAATAGAGTTCTGGGTTAACAACCTCTACTTCAGGAGGTGCAATAATATCGGCTGCTGTTACAACGCCTTCACCACGAACTTCCAAATGCATACGAGTACTGTCCACGCCATCTAATTTCATGCGGATCTTTTTGACCTGCAACATGATCTGAACAACATCCTCGCGTACACCAGGAACATCTGTAAATTCATGTAAAACATCAGCGATCCGCATAGAAGTAATCGCAACACCACCTAGCGATGACAAAAGCGCACGTCGCATAGCGTTACCGATGGTAGCTCCGTAGCCTTGTTCCAGCGGGCTGATAATAAACTTCCCATAATTGCGAGATTCAGCTTCTCTCTCAATTTTAGGTATAACCATATTTGTAATACCAGTCACGGTTTACCTCTCCCTGTCTAAGCAGAAAATGCTCTGAGAAGACAATTGTCTTTTGCTAGCGTGAGTAATATTCAACGATGAGCTGTTCGTTCAAGCTACCGTCAATTTCAGTACGCTCGGGTAAACGCCCAACTTTTCCAGCAAGTGATTTTGCATCTCGGTCTAACCATGCCGGAGCATTGCGTTTCTCTACCAATTCACCTAAAGTTTTGAAGAAAGATAATTTTCGGGAGCCTTCGCGCACCGAAATTTCATCACCATCTTTAAGAAGCATAGAAGGGATATCTGTACGACGCCCGTTCACAATATAGTGTCCGTGTGTCACCATTAGACGAGCTTCTGCTCGGCTAGAGGCAAATCCCATGCGGTAGACAACATTATCTAAACGAGATTCGAGAATTTGAAGCAAGTTTAAACCAGTTAATCCACGTCGTTGCAAAGCAACTTTATAGTAACGGCTAAACTGACGCTCAAAAACACCATAAACGCGGCGGGCGCGTTGTTTGGCTCGCAATTGCTTACCATAATCCGACTCTCGTCGTCTTCGGCGGCTCATATTACGCCCGTGTTGACCAGGAGCATAATCTCGTTTATCGAATGAACATTTCGGAGAGAAACAGCGCTCTCCTTTAAGAAATAACTTTTCACCTTCACGCCGACATAATTTACATACCGGCCCAATATATTTCGCCATACTATTCTTCCTTATTTTAAACTAGACGCGGCGTTTCTTTGGAGGCCGACAACCATTATGGGGAATCGGCGTAATATCTGCAATGGAACGCACTTTAATGCCTACGGCCTGGATAGCACGTATAGCATTTTCACGCCCAGGGCCAGGACCTTTGATAAAAATATCAACTTCCTGAATGCCTAATTGCTGCGCTGCCTTACCAGCTTGCTCAGATGCCAAACGGGCAGCAAAAGGCGTGCTCTTTCGAGATCCTTTGAAACCAACAGAGCCTGCACTACCCCATGCAACTGTATTACCCTGCATGTCAGTAATTGTAATAATTGTATTATTGAAAGAAGCCATAACGTGCACTTGCCCCTTAGATAAAGTGCGCTTTGCTTTCTTCTTAGCACCGCCACGACGAGCGGAAGTACTTTTTTTCTTTGCTTTAGCCATAAAATCCTCGCTAAATAATATTTACTTTATTTTGTTGCGCCACGGCGGCGACCGCGACCAGCAACAGTCTTTTTGGGACCCTTGCGAGTGCGCGCGTTGGTACGCGTACGTTGCCCATGAACAGGCAAACCGCGACGATGTCGAAGACCGCGATAACAGCCGATCTCAATCAATCGCTTAATATTCATCTGCGTCTCGCGGCGAAGATCGCCCTCGAGTTTGTAATTCTTATTGATGAATTCACGCAGTGCTGCCAAATCACTTTCAGATAAATCCTGAATGCGCTGATCTGGGCTCACATTTGTCGCGGCTAAAATATTTTTCGCACGCGTCCGACCGATCCCATATATATAGGTCAAGCCAATTTCAACCCGTTTATTACGGGGGAGATCAATACCTTCGATTCTTGCCATAATTTACACTAACCTTGTCGTTGTTTATGTCTAGGATTTTCGCAAATAACATATAACTTGCCTTTGCGCCGAACAATTTTACATTTCGCACAACGCTTGCGAACAGATGGTGATACTTTCATTCTATTCTCCTACTTTTAGCGGCTGACAGCTTTTACTGCCAAAGCACTGGATTATACTTGTTCATTTCTTTTCCGTCTAGTGCTCAAGATTTTACATCAAACGGTTTCTTTACTTTCGGTCAAAGGACAGTCAAGATTAAAGGGTCTCCTTCGGTTACGGCAATCGAATGTTCATAATGTGCCGTCAATGACCTATCAGCAGAGATTACCGTCCATTGGTCAGCCAAGACTTTCGTATTTGCTGTACCAACAAGTACCATCGGTTCTAAAGCAATGGTAACCCCTGGACGAAGTAGCACTCCGCGACCAGAACTGCCATAATTTGGCACTTGAGGTCCCTCGTGCATTTGTCGTCCTACGCCATGACCTGTGTATTCTCGCGTAACGTAGAAGCCACGGCTTTCAACATATTGCTGGATCGCGGCAGAAACATCGCCTGTTCGATTGCCGGGTCGCATTTTATCAATGCCTGCCTTTAGAGCGCCGTTGGTTACGTCAAGCAATTTCTGTGCTGCAGATGAGATTTTACCCACCCCTGCAGAAAACGCAGAATCTGCAACGAAACCACCAAAAAGCGTTCCGCAATCTATCGAAACGATATCGCCTTCTTTTAACTTACGTTTCTTTTTCGGTATCCCGTGTACCAACTCTTCATTAATACAAACTGTAATGGACGCTGGAAATGGATAAGGTCCAGGATAGTTTTTAAAGGGCGATACAGCGTTGTGTTTCCTCAGCACTTCCTCAGCAGCCGCGTTGAGTTCAGCTGTGGTAACACCTGGTTTTAAAAGTTCTCGAACAGTTGCGTGAACTGTTGCATTAATACGCCCTGCTTCTTGCATAATTTCAATTTCAGCAGGATTTTTTACGTGAATTTGTCTTGCCCAATCCATCATTATTTTTTGACAATGGCGAGTATATCTTTTGCTAAAGCTTCAATAGCTTGCTCGCCTTGTACTTCTACCAATATTCCTTGATTTTTATAATACGCAATCAAAGGTGATGTTCGTTCTACATAGACTTTAAGCCGTTTTTTTGCAGTTTCGACTGTATCGTCATCACGCTGATACAACTCTGAGCCATCTTTATCACAAATACCTTCTTCTTGAGGAGGCTTAAATACAGAGTGAAAAATATGTCCATTCTTGCGGCAAGTCCAACGGCCAGAGAGACGCTCAATTAGCACTTTATCCGATGCTTTGATATAAGGGACAATGCTCACGTCGTCGCCCATACTATCTAAGATGATTTTAAAGGCCTCCGCCTGTTTTAATGTGCGGGGAAAACCATCCATAACGGCACCCAGCTCACAATCCGAGCGAGAAATCCGCTCTTTTAGCATCCCTATTGTTACATCATCTGGGACAAGTTGGCCTTTATTGATGTAACGCTGCGACAACTGTCCCAATTCTGTTTGATTTTTAATGTTTTCACGAAAGAGATCGCCTGTTGAGATATGGACTAACCCGATTTGTTTTGCCAAAATTTTTGCTTGAGTGCCTTTTCCAACACCTGGAGGACCGAGCAAAACAATGTAGGTAGCCATGTCTATGTCTCCTTAGCGAACGAGAATTGAATCTTGGTATCCGTGTAATTTGAGTTCAGCGTCAATATTTTGGAAGACATCCCGAACAACGCCGACAACAATCAGCAACCCAGCTGAGGAAACAAGCAATAAGCCTGAACCTTGTGGTCCAATTGGCATAACTTGCTGCATCAAAAAGGGCAACACCGCAACAAGACCAAGAAATAGTGCGCCTGGGAGGGTGATACGTCTTTGTACTTTAGTAAGGTAGCGTTGAGTTGGAGCACCTCGACTGACTCCGGGGATTTGCGCACCCATTCGCTTTAAGTTTTCACCATAATTTTGTTGTGCAAAGAGAACGTCTGTGTAGAAAAAGGTGAAGACGACAACCATAACAAAGTAGATTAGCCAGTATGTGGCACCTGAACCATCAAACGTAGTTTGTGTACCTTGTGCAAAGTTTGCAATCCATGCTGTTTCTGAGTTTATGAAATAGCTGGAAACAATAGCAGGGAATTGCAAGATCGCGCTAGCAAAGATGAGCGGGATCATACCTGCCATATTGACCTTCAAAGGTAGTGAGCCTTTGACGGGCATAGACATACGGTTTCCCATACGACGGCCAGGATACATAACAGGAACGTTACGTTGTCCTTGTTGTACGAAGACAACGGCATAGATAGTTGCGATCAAAACAACAATTGTCACTGCGAGCAAAAGCCAACGGCTTTGTTCATCGCTCATCATTCGAACAAGGTTGCTAGGCAAGTTCACAACGATACCTGCAAAAATGATTAAGGAAAGGCCTTGTTTACGCATGCCGTATTCAGAAATCAATTCTCCAAGCCAAATTGCGAACATTGTTCCACCAGTCATCGCTAAGAGAACTGTAATGGAAGGAAGCAAAAGGGCACCTGTAAAGCCAAAGGGAACGATTTGAGCCAGTCCACCTTGTGTAGCAAATGAGTTGAAAATGTTAACCTGTCCAATTGCAGAAAGCATAGCCATCGGAACTGCCAGGATATAGGTCCATTTTTCCATCCATTTTTGCCCTTCACGAGGATCATCTTCCATTCGCTGTTGCAAAGCAGGGATGATCGGAGTGAGCAATTGCAAAATAATTTGCGCGGTAATATATGGATACACACCCATTGATAACAATGAAAATTGCGAGACCGTACCACCTGACAAAAGGTCAAGGAAGTTCAAGATAGTACCACCAGCACCACTAGAACGGAATAGTTCCAACGCAGCAAAATCTACGCCAGGAACGGGGACATTAGCAGCTACTCGATAGAGAGCCAAGAAACCCAGCGTAAAAAGCAATTTACGACGAATATCAACCGAAGTCCATAAGTAACGCCAACCAGAAAATGTTGACTTCATAAAAAAGTCTCCTGTCCTACAACAAGTTAGCTAATCAATTCTATGCTGCCACCGGCAGCTTCAATTTTTTCTTGCGCGCCTTTACTTACGCGATGAACACATACCTTAAGGGCTGTCTTTATTTCACCGCGCCCCAAAAGAACAATGGGATTGCGGATATCACGTACTAGACGGGCATCGTTTAAGCTTTCAGGTGTCACATCAGCATCTGCCTTGAATACTTCAATCAATTGATCAATATTGATTTCGTTATATTTGACTCGATTCCGAACATGCATCCCTTTACCACGCATAAATGGTAAACGACGGAAGAAGGGCAGGTTCCCGCCCTGGCGATATAACTTGCCACCGCTACCCGAACGGGATTTTTGTCCCTTAGTACCGCGACCTGCTGTTTTCCCCTGACCAGCAGCGATACCACGCCCGACGCGTTTTCTATTTTTCTTTGCACCAGGATTCGGCGCAAGCTCATGTAATTTCATATCAAATTCCTACTCTTCTACTTTGACAAGGTGACTAACTTTAAAAAGCATTCCTCGCACAGCAGGGTTATCCACATGTTCTACCGTATGATTCATACGACGTAGTCCCAAAGCGCGTACTGTGGCTTTCTGCCGTTTACTATAACCAATTGGGCTTTTTACCAAAGTAACGCGTAATTTTTTCTTAGCAGCTTTCTTTGCCATGATTAATTACCTCCGTTCCCAAAATGGAATTAATTCTTTTATATCTTTACCACGTCGGGCGGCTTCTTCGGCTGGTGATTTCAGTTGCTCTAACGCATCAAATGTCGCTTTGACAACATTAAGCACATTATTGCTTCCTAAAGATTTAGTCAAAATATCTTTAACACCAGCGGCTTCTAAAACTGCACGAACACCACCTGCCGCGATAACTCCAGTACCAGGGGAAGCCGGTTTCAAGAGAACTTTTGCTCCCGCAACACGACCAATCGTTTTATGAGCAATGGTCGTATCGGATAAATTTACAAAGTGAAGGTCACGGCGCGCGCGATCAGAGGCTTTACGAATGGCATCCGGTACAGTATTGGCTTTGCCAATCCCCATACCAATTTTTCCTTTCCCATCACCAACGACAATAGTTGTCCGAAATCGAAAACGGCGTCCACCTTTGACCACTTTTGCTACGCGAGCAATCTCGATCATACGTTCGTCAAGATCGTCTTTTTCAAACTTCTGTTTTTTATTAAATTTTGCCATAGTATTCTCCACTCAGTCCTAGAACTGTAAGCCACCTTCGCGCGCGGCATCTGCCAAAGCTTTTACTCGCCCTGTATAACGGAAACCACCACGATCAAAAACGATGCTGGTAATTCCTGCTTTTTTTGCGCGCTCGGCAATGGCTTCTCCAACCAAGCGGGCTTGCTCTACCTTTTTTAGGTCTTTCATTTTTACACGCAGTTCGGAATCAATGCTGGAGGCAGAAGCAAGAGTTTTACCTGCCTCATCATCAATTACTTGAGCATAAATTTCCGAAAGGCTTCGGAAAACACTCAACCGCGGACGTACGGTGGTTCCAGAAATATGTTTGCGCACACGAGCATGACGTCGAATGCGCGCTGCAGCACGATTTTTAACAGCCATAATTACAACATTCCTTTCCCGGCTTTGCCAGCCTTACGACGGACATATTCACCGAGATAACGGATTCCTTTGCCATGATAAGGCTCAGGTGGGCGAACTTTGCGGATTTCGGAGGCAACTTTGCCAACGACTTCCTTATCAATGCCCATTACCTTAATCTGTTTGGTTTTAGAATCTGCTTCAAAGCTAATGCCATCCACTGGTTCAATTTCAACAGGATGTGAATAGCCTACATTCAAAACAAGGTTTTTGCCTTTTATTTCAGCACGATAGCCAACCCCCTGAATTTCAAGAGTTTTCTCGAAACCCGCGCTGACACCTTGCACCATATTTGCAATCAATGCGCGTGTCGTTCCATGAAGGGCTCGTTCTGTCGGATGGTCAGATTTTCTTTTTACGATAACCTGCTCATCTTCCATTCCGATTTCCATCAAATGGGAAAACTGTCGCTGCATTTCACCTTTTTTGCCCTTTACTTTCACAAAAGAGCCTTTAATATTAACCTGCACACCATCTGGGATGCTGACAGGCATTCGTCCAATACGAGACATTGTTAATAACCTCCGGCTACCAAATCTTACAGAGGAGCTCGCCACCAACACCTAAAGAACGAGCCTTTTGCCCGGTCATTACTCCTTGAGGAGTGGACAAAATTGCAATACCAATACCAGAAAGAACCCAAGGGATATTTCGTTTTTTGGTATAAACACGACGTCCAGGACGGCTTACTCGTTCCAAACCGGTTAAAACCGATTGACGTTCACGACGCTTACCTACATATTTTACTTGTACGCGCAGCGCTGGCTGGTTTGGTCGTTCCCCATTAATGACCTCAACTTTTTCCAAGTATCCTTCATCCTTAAGGATGTTGGCAATTTCTACTTTCATCTTGGAACTAGGCATCGCAACGGTTACTTGACCAATCATGACCGCGTTACGAATGCGGGTCAACATATCAGCAATAGGATCAGAAAAACTCATAATTTCACCTCTACCCAACTACCAAGAAGCTTTAGTTACGCCAGGAATCTTTCCTTCTAGCGCTAACTCACGAAAGCAAATTCGACATAAGCCAAAGCGGCGAATATAGCCACGAGGGCGACCACAACGTTGGCAGCGATTACGGACACGGGTTGGGTACTTCCGTCGCATCTCACGATACTGCATACATTTTTTTGCCATAATTATGCTTCCTTTTTGAACGGCATTCCAAGCAGTGTCAACAAAGAACGTGCTTGGTCATCATTCTGTGCGGTAGTAACAATGGTAATTTCCATCCCGCGCAGTTTATCAATTTTGTCGTAATCAATTTCAGGCCAGATCAACTGATCTTTAAGGCCCAAAGTGTAATTTCCACGCCCATCAAACGAGTTGGGCGAAATACCGCGAAAGTCACGAACACGTGGCAAGGCAACATTGATCAAACGATCAGCGAATGCCCACATTTTTTCACCACGCAAAGTTACTTTTGCGCCAATTACAATTCCATCACGCAATTTGAAATTTGCGATGCTTTTACGTGATTTTGTCAACACAGGGCGTTGCCCAGTAATGGTAGCAATATCACCAGCAGCAGCTTCGATAACTTTTGGGTTATCTTTTGCTTCGCCAAGGCCAATATTCACTACTATTTTGTCAATGCGCGGCACTTGCATCACACTCGTAAACCCAAAGTCTTTTGTCAGCGAGGGCACCGCTTCTTCTTGATAAAATTCTCTCATTTTGTTCATATCAATGCTCCAGATACCCTATTCGATCACTGCTTCACATTTTTTACAAATGCGATGAGCACCTTCTTCGTCACGTTGCACAGCGATACGCGTGGGTTGATCGCATTTGGGGCAAACAAGCATTACGTTAGAAATATGCATCGGTCCTTCAAACTTAATCAATCCAGGATTGATCGTACGCCCTTGTGTTTGCACTTGAGCTTGGTGTTTAGTACGCAGGTTAATTCCCTGCACTACAACGCGACTATCTTTAGGGAGGACGTTAATTACCTCTCCGCGCCTTCCTTTATCTTCAAAACGACCGCTAATAATTTCAACGGTATCGCCTTTGCGGATTTTGTTTTTCATTATTTTGCTCCCAAAACCTTATAATGCTTCTGGGGCTAGTGAAACGATCTTTGTATAGCCATGCTCACGCAATTCACGTGCAACAGGTCCAAAGATACGACTGCCCTTAGGGTTATTGCCATCACCATCAAGAATGACTGCGGCATTATCATCAAAACGAATATGTGAGCCGTCATCACGGCGCCATTCTTTAGAACAACGCACAATAACCGCTCGTACTATTTCGCTTTTCTTAACAGAGCCTTGTGGCGTAGCGACTTTGACTGTGCCAACTACAACATCACCAATGGTGCCGTATTTACGCACCGAACCGCCCAGCACATTGATTACTAAAATTTCGCGTGCACCAGTATTATCAGCTACTTTCAAACGTGATTCAGTCTGTATCATTGCTTATTTCTCCTACACCTGTATCAGCAGTGCGTTTTTCACGTTTGACAATTTCCTCAACAACCCAATGTTTCTGTTTAGAAATTGGGCGGCTTTCTACAATACGAACTTGATCACCAATATTACAATTCAGTTCATCATGCGCCTTGACGCGCTTGTTGCTATGAACAACTTTGCGATAAAGAGGATGACGATAAGTTCGCGTGAGCTCAACTACAACGGTTTTCATCATTTTGTTACTGGTCACAAAACCAGTCAAGCGACGACGCTCGTTCATGCTTCACCTTCCATTTCAGCCGTAAGCTCGTTCATAATTGTGTTCATCCGAGCAATATCGCGACGCACAAAGCGGATTAGGCTGGTATCCGTTAACTGCCCAGTTACCTGCTGAAATCGAAATTTCATTAACTCTTCTTGGGCATCTGCTAATTTAGCTTCAATTTCACCGATAGACATTTTACGTAATTCATCTGCTTTCATGTCTATTCATCTCCTATATTGCTAGAAACGATCTTGGTTTTGATAGATAATTTATATTGCGCCAGCTTAAGAGCTTCTATAGCAACATCGTCTGGGAGACCGCCGATCTCAAACATAATTCGACCAGGTTTTACGACTGCAACATAATACTCCACTGCCCCTTTACCTTTACCCATGCGAGACTCAGCCGCACGTTTGGTATAAGGCTTATCTGGGAAAATACGGATCCAGACCTTACCATGGCGTTTCATCGAGCGAACCATCGCACGGCGGGCGGCTTCAATTTGTCGAGCTGAAATCCAGCCCGGCTCTAAAGCCTGAATACCATAATCGCCAAAGCTAACTTCAACGCCTCGCGATGCTTTACCGCGCATTCGACCGCGCATTTGTTTACGCCATTTAAAACGTTTTGGCATCAACATAAGAATAACCTCTCTTCTTTTACACCTTCAGCTGCCTACCGACTAACGTAGACACCTTTAGTTTCTTCAGCCTTCTCTTCTACTTGCGGCAGTTTTTCGCCTTTATAAACCCAAACCTTGACACCAACTGTTCCATAAGCAGTAACTGCCTTAGTAACAGAGAAATCAATATCAGCTCTTAGGGTTTGCAGTGGCACACGTCCATCACGCATCCATACACGACGCGCCATTTCAGCACCACTTAAGCGACCTGAAACTTCGATTTTCACGCCCTCAGCACCTTGGCGCATTGCATTTTGCATCGCACGTTGCATAGCACGGCGATAAGCAATACGACGAGTCAACTGATCAGCGATATTGACAGCAATCAAGTGAGCATCCATATCCGGTGATTTGATTTCTTTTACATCTAAATCAACTTTTTGCCCAACCAATTCTTCTAAGGCAGAACGTATTTTCTTTACACTCTCACCTTTGCGTCCGATCAAAACACCTGGTTTTGCGGTGTGCACAGAAACCTTGACTTTGCCAGGGAAACGTTCAATCTCAATGCCTGAAACACCAGCACGCTGAGTTAGCACAGATTCTGCCAGCCCTTTGCGTAGCTCTGTAACTTTTCTAAATGTTGGCGAACCGCCTTTTGCCGCAACGCCTGTTAATAAGCTACGAATAGCAATATCTTGTTGCAGTAAATCACGATATTGTGACCCTTTTGCAAACCAACGGGCTTTCCACGGTTGTGTTATTTTTAGGCGAAATCCAACGGGATGAACTTTACGACCCATAATATCTCCTTTGCGTCCTTTTGGGATGGTTCTTTATTAGGATGCTGTGCCTCATCTCGCTCTTGATTTTTGCTTGTTTGCCTTCGACCAACATTGTTGCGATGCAAACATTTTTCTGTTCACGTCGCAAATCTGATTGGGGTGCAGCAAGCAAGTTCAAATCACGTTCGATGCGGTTTTACATCCACAAAAACTTTTAGAACCAATCTCTCCTTTTCTTATGCTTCTCGCTCGCGCAAGATGATGGTTACATGCGAAGAGCGGCGCAATAGCGGTTTCAAACGACCGCGTGCCCCAAAGCGACGCCACTTGCGAGTGGGTGCTTCATCTGCATAAACTTTGGCAATGTAGAGATCATCCCGATTTAGCCCAAAGTTTTCTTCGGCATTAGCAACAGCAGAAACCAGCAATTTACGCACGGGTTCTGCCGAACGTTTTTGTACAAAGCGCAACATTTCAAGTGCTTCTACAGCATCTTTACCGCGAATCAAATCAATGACAAGGCGTGCCTTTTGGGCAGATACTGAGTGGTGACTTAATTTTGCGCGAATATCTTGAGTAGCCATATTTAAATTCCTACTTCACTAAGTGACCGCGGTAGGTGCGCGTGGGGGCAAATTCGCCCAAACGATGACCAACCATATTCTCGGTGATATAGATGGGGACATGGCGGCGACCATCATGGACGGCGATCGTATGCCCAACCATCTGCGGGAAGATTACGCTTGCCCTGCTCCAAGTGCGAATGACTTTCTTATCGCCCTTTTTGTTCATGGCATCAATTTTTACGAGTAGTTTGGGATCAATAAATGGTCCCTTTTTTAATGAACGTGACATATTTTATATCCTCGTTTATTTACGCTTCTTGCCGCGACGACGTACAATATACTTATCTGATTCTTTGTTTCGGCGGGTTTTCTTGCCCAAAGTCTTTTTGCCCCAAGGGCTTTTCGGACTTGGCATACCAATGGGTTGGCGACCTTCACCACCACCATGAGGGTGGTCGTTGGGGTTCATTGCAGAACCGCGAACGGTCGGGCGGATGCCCATATGACGTTTGCGCCCAGCTTTACCTAATTTGATATTGCTGTGATCTACATTGCCAACTTGCCCAATTGTTGCGTAACAAACCTGTCGGATCAAACGCACTTCACCAGATGGCAAACGAATTTGAGCGTAATCGCCTTCTCTTGCCAATAACTGAGCTGAAGCACCTGCTGAACGCACCATTTGCGCACCCTTGCCTTCCTTCATCTCGATATTGTGAATCATTGTTCCAACCGGGATATTAGCAATCGGCAAACTGTTTCCAGCTTTGATTTCAGCTTCAGGACCAGACATCAAAGTATCATTCACCTTAACACCCAGAGGGGCAATAATATATCGTTTTGCGCCATCAGCATAAAAAAGCAATGCCAAACGAGCAGTTCGATTTGGATCGTACTCAATTGCCGCCACACGAGCGGGGACACCTATTTTATTGCGCTTGAAATCTACAATGCGGATAAAACGACGAGCTCCACCACCACGATGGCGAACTGTCACACGACCATGAGCATTACGTCCACCGCTTTTACGCAAGGGAATAATCAAAGAACGCTCAGGAGTCTTTTTTGTGATCTCTTCAAACGTATACCCTGTCATACCACGCTGACCGGGTGTAGTTGGTTTATATTTTTTGACAGCCATTACTGTACACCTTCAAAAATTTCGATCGAATTTCCTTCAGCCAAAGTAACAATCGCTTTTTTGATGCCAGCTTTGCGCACCATTAAGCGGCGGCTACGGGCACGAACGCTACGCTTCGCCGGGGTTTTCATCATATTTACCCGTTTCACGTCTACGTCAAAGATTGTTTCAATAGCTTCTTTCACCATCGCCTTTGTAGCATCATTACTAACTTCAAAAGTATATTGATTCAACTGATTGAGTTGATAATTGCTCTTCTCAGTAACCACAGGGCGACGAAGGACATCATAAATACTAGTCATCGCTCTCTCCTATCCTAAATGCGCTTTTAGCGCGTCTAAAGTTTTCAATGAAACGACCAATTTATCAAACCCTAAAAGATCACGGATATTGATATAGCCAGCCAATAAAACTTTAGCACTTGGAATGTTTTCAGAAGTGCGCATGGCAATGTCATAGCTTTGATCTTTCTCAGGAAGAAGGAGAAGCGCACTTGCATCGCCGACTAAATGCCCTAAAGCATCTGCCATTAGGCGAGTTTTCGATTCGGTTAAAACAAGATCATCAACAACAATAACGCTGGCTTCTGATGCTTTAACGGAAAGGGCTGAACGCAAAGCTGCTTGACGCATCTTACGCGGCATCTTCTTTTCATAGCTACGAGGGCGTGGAGCGTGAACTCTACCACCGCCAACCCATTGAGGAGCACGGATAGTGCCTTGACGAGCACGACCGGTTCCTTTCTGAGCCCAAGGCTTGCGACCGCCTCCCGAGACTTCGCCTCGGCTTTTGGTTTTATGCGTACCCAAGCGCGCATTTGACATCTGTCGCATATAGGCTTGGTGCATCAAATCTACATTAATTGGGGCTTCAAAAACTTCCGCAGGCAATTCTATTTTGCGAAGTTTTTTGCCCTCAATATTCATAACATCTACTTTCATGATATTTGCTCCAATTACCCGCGCCTACTGCTTGCGCGCCCCTTTAATGATAACAATCCCGCCTTTTCCGCCGGGAACAGATCCCATCACGCCGAGCAGGTTTCGCTCTGTATCAACAAGAACAACCTTAAGTCCCTGCGAAGTAACGCGAACATTTCCCATCTGACCGGGCATCTTCTTCCCTTTATGAACTCGGCCAGGCGTAGTGCCTGCGCCAACAGAACCAGGGGAACGCTGACGATCTGATTGACCGTGAGTCGCAGGTCCACCACCAAAGCCATGGCGTTTCATACCACCTTGAAAACCTTTACCTTTGCTAGTGCCAGTAACATCAACACGTTCGCCAAGTTCAAAATTTTCAACAGTGACTTTCTCGCCAACTTCAACTTCTGGGCTTTTTATACGAAATTCACGCAAAAAACGTAGGGGGGATAAATCATTTGCTTTGAGGTGTCCGCGTTGCCCGCCTGTTAATTTTTTCGGATGTACCTCGTTAAAGCCAAGTTGCACAGCTGAGTAGCCATCTTTTTCTGATGTACGCACGTGTGTTACATAACAAGGCCCAGCTTCGATAACAGTAATCGGCAAAGCAACGCCGCTCTCATCAAAGATCTGGGTCATTCCAATCTTTTTTCCTATTAGCCCTTTCAACATTTCGTGTTTCTCCTTCAAAGAAATAAGTTGAGACTGCCAGCCGGGCTTGGCTACATCATCTCCTGAGTAGGACAGTTAGCTAATTGGTAGCAGAGCATTTTATTTTGGTCTGCTTTCAAAACAACTCTTGTCTTACCGTCTTACACACATCGGCTTTGCTAATCGTTATTTTTTTGATTAGCAAAGCCCGTTGTGTTCATGCCTTATAGCAAATTACAAAAGACTAAATTTTTATTTCAATATCCACGCCTGCGGGCAAATTAAGCCGCATCAGCATATCAATCGTTTTTGATTCCGGATCCAAAACGTCAATCAAACGATTATGCGTGCGGATCTCAAAATGTTCGTGCGAATCTTTATCAATGAATGTCGAACGACGTATTGTAAACCGTTCTTTCTTTGTTGGCAAGGGTACAGGACCAACAACATGGGCACCACTTCGCTCAGCAGTATCGACAATCCGTTTTGCGGATTGGTCAAGAACGCGATGATCATAAGCCTTAAGGCGGATACGTATCTTTTGTTTAGCCATAGTGAATTACCTATTCTTAGTCAAGTAACTTGGTGATAACGCCAGCGCCGACGGTCAGACCGCCTTCACGAATGGCGAATTTGGAGCCTTGCTCCAATGCAACGGGGACAATCAATTCAACGGTCAGGTTGACATTGTCGCCAGGCATGACCATCTCTACACCATCAGGAAGGGTGATGTCGCCAGTTACATCCATTGTACGAATGTAGAACTGCGGGCGATAGCCATTGAAAAAGGCTTTATGACGACCACCTTCTTCTTTCTTCAATACATAAACTTCTGCAAGGAATTTCTTCTGCGGAGTAATTGAGCCAGGTTTGGCAATTACCATACCACGTTCTACCTGTTCTCGATCAATACCACGAACCAATAAACCAAGATTATCACCTGCGCGACCTTCATCAAGAAGTTTGTGGAACATCTCTACACCAGTTACGGTGGTTTTGATATTCTCTTCACGAAGACCGATGAATTCGGCTGCGTCACCAACTTTGACGATGCCACGATCCATACGACCGGTCACAACTGTGCCACGACCTTTGATCGAGAAGACATCTTCGACTGGCATCATGAAGGGTTTGTCAGTATCACGTTCCGGTTCAGGAATGTACTCATCAACCACGCGCATCAGTTCTTTGATGCTCTCATACTCAGGAGCATCAGGGTCTTCACTTGCGCTTTCCAGAGCTGCCAAAGCACTACCGCGTACAATCGGAATTGTGTCGCCGGGGAAGCCTTGATCGTCCAGAAGCTCGCGCAATTCCATCTCAACGAGTTCAAGAAGTTCTTCATCATCCATCATGTCGGTTTTGTTCAAATAAACAACCAACGCGGGGACTTCAACCTGACGAGCCAAGAGGATATGCTCATGGGTTTGGGGCATCGCACCATCGGGGGCTGCGACTACTACGATCGCGCCATCAACTTGGGCGGCACCTGTGATCATGTTTTTGATATAGTCACGGTGACCGGGCATATCTACATGAGCGTAGTGACGATTGTCTGTCTCGTACTCTACATGCGCGATATTGATTGTAATACCACGTTCACGTTCTTCAGGAGCGTTATCAATGGTATCAAAGGCACGGAAGGCACCCTCTCCATTCGCCAACGCACAGTATTTTGTGATTGCAGCGGTCAATGTCGTTTTACCATGATCAATATGACCCATGGTACCAATATTTACGTGCGGTTTTGATCGATCAAACTTTTCCTTTGCCATATCTTTCTCCTTATGAAAAAGACTAATCCAATAATTACTTCAATATTTCTTCCATTACTTTAGCCGAAACTGGCGCGTAATGGTCAAATTCCATCGAGAAAACGCCACGCCCTTTGGTGCCGGAACGCAAATCAGTTGCATATCCGAACATTTCTCCCAAAGGAACCATAGCACGTACAGCTTGCGCATTACCAGGGCGTATTTCCATGCCCCCGATATTGCCACGACGGCTATTTAATTGCCCCATAACATCTCCAAGATATTCTTCAGGGACAACAACTTCTACTTTCATCATCGGCTCTAGTAAAACAGGGCTACCTTTACGAATACCTTCTCGGAAAGCCATAGAGCCAGCAGTCTTGAATGCCATTTCACTTGAATCAACTTCATGGAATGATCCATCAGTTAAGGTCACCTTTACATCAGTTACGGGATACCCAGCTAAAACGCCGCTATCAGCCGCACCTAAGACACCCTTTTTCACAGCAGGGATATATTCCTTAGGAATAGAGCCACCGTAAATCTCATCTTCAAACTCAATACCACTCCCCCGTTTGCCAGGTTCCATCTTCAAAATAACATGGGCATATTGACCATGGCCACCGCTTTGTTTAACATGACGGTAATTTATTTTTTCAACAGTGCGAGTAATCGATTCGTGATAAGCAACTCGTGGGCGACCAATATTCGCTTGCACTTTAAACTCGCGCAACATACGGTTGACAAGCACATCAAGATGCAACTCGCCCATCCCCGAAATAATCGTTTGCCCTGTATCCTCATCTTTACGAACACGGAATGTCGGATCTTCTTCAGAGAGCTTATGCAAAGCTTTTCCCATTTTCTCTTGATCGGCTTGTGTTTTCGGCTCGATTGCCACAGAAATCACAGGGTCAGGAAAAGTGATATTTTCAAGTACAATTTTTTTATTATCGCACAGCGTATCGCCCGTAAACGTACCTTTCAAACCCAAAACGGCGGCAATATCACCTGCACGCACTTCGGTTACATCTTCACGGCGGTCTGCATACATACGAATCAAACGCCCAATACGTTCTCGTTTATCTTTTGTCGTATTCGTCAGCGATTGCCCTTGTTTCAGCACCCCAGAATACACACGGAAGTACGCTAAGCGTCCAACGTAGGGGTCAGTAACAATTTTAAAGATCAATGCACTCAATGGCGCATCATCTTCAGCTGGCAAAGAGATAATCTCAGTCTCATCGTCAGGGGAAACACCCTCAACAGGCGGAATTTCAGCAGGAGAGGGCAAATAATCAATAATTGCATCCAGAAGTGGTTGAACGCCTTTATTTTTCAAGGCTGTACCACAAAATGCAGGGGTCGCTATATTAGCAATAACTGCTTTGCGTATAGCGGCTTTCAATTCTGGGACACTAATCTCCTCACCTTCAAGATACTTCACGGTGAGGTCGTCATCCAATTCTGCTACTCTTTCGATAAGAGCTTCGCGCGCGGCTTCAACTTGCTCACGCATCTCAGACGGAATCTCAATGACATCTGGTTTTGCCCCCAACTGATCATCGAAAACGGTTGCCTTCATTTCTATAAGATCAACGACGCCTCTAAAGTCCGCTTCGCTACCGATTGGCATCTGCAAAGGGATAGGGTTAGCCCCCAAACGACGTTTCACCATATCGAGCGTGCGATCAAAATCAGCACCAACTCGATCCATCTTATTAATAAAGCAAAGTCGCGGCACTCCATAACGATCCGCTTGCCGCCACACTGTTTCACTTTGTGGTTCTACTCCCTGCACAGCGTCAAAAATAATTACGCCGCCATCAAGAACACGCAAAGAGCGTTGTACTTCTGCCGTAAAGTCAATATGTCCAGGGGTATCAATGATATTGATCTGATAGCCTTTCCACTCTGCGGAAACGGCTGCCGAAACAATTGTAATACCCCGCTCTCGCTCTTGATCCATCCAATCGGTGACGGTTGTCCCATCATCTACAGAACCAATGCGATGTGTTTTGCCTGTATAAAACAGAATTCTTTCTGTTACTGTTGTTTTACCAGCATCAATATGGGCAATTACACCGATATTACGATACTGCTCCAGAGGATAAGCGCGTGCCATCTTTTATATCTACTCTCTTATTCTTAGCGACTGTAATGAGAGAAAGCACGATTTGCTTCTGCCATTTTATGGGTTTCATCACGCTTACGTATAGCTGCCCCAGTCTCGTTATAGGCATCTAATAGCTCAGCTGCAAAATTCTCAGGGAAAGCTTTGCCTTTGCGTGAACGTGTGGCACCTAATAACCAACGAATCGCCAAAGCAAGGCGACGTTCGGGAGTTACTTCCATTGGCACCTGGTAGGTTGCACCACCTACGCGGCGGGGACGTACTTCAACACGCGGAGAAACTTTGGTAAGCGCGCCTTCAAAAACCTCAAGAGGGTCTTTTCCCGAACGCTCGCCAAGAAGATCCATTGTGTCATAAACAAGTTTAATTGCAGTGCTTTTCTTACCACGTTTCAAAACATGATGAATCACCGTTTGCACGCGTAAAGAGTTATAGCGCAAATCGGGGGAAATTTTTCGTCGTTCAGCTTTTGATCGTCGCATGACAATACTCCATTACTTAGTAATATTACTTTGGTCGCTTAGAACCGTATTTCGAGCGACCCTGCTTACGATCGCCAACACCTGTCGTATCCAGTGAGCCGCGCACAATATGATAGCGGACACCAGGCAAATCTTTTACTCTACCGCCGCGCACCAAAACAACCGAGTGCTCCTGCAATTGATGCCCCTCACCAGGAATATAAGCGGTCACTTCAAGACCATTCGTCAAACGAACACGAGCAATCTTACGCAAAGCAGAGTTCGGTTTCTTTGGTGTCATTGTTCGAACGACAGTGCAAACACCACGCTTTTGGGGCGCGCCTTTCGACTGTCTAATTCGACGTTGTTTTTCTGAGTTATAAGTATATAGCAAAGCCGGGGCTGTGCTTTTCGCTTTCTTACTACTACGGCCCTTACGGACCAGTTGGTTAATTGTGGGCACGTTCGCCTCCAAACAAAATATATCTAATTCAAAAAAGCCATTTTGCCAGCAAATGAGACCATCAAAATATACTGATGGTCTCATTCTTCTATCAGCGGACGTATATCCGCGTCATTTCAGGCAACGAAAAAAGATTTTATCACGCACTGTCAGTGCCGTCAAGATATTTTTTCGGTTTTATTGTCCAAATGATTTACCAATAGACATCAGCCCCGTTCCTAATACAGGGGGGCGTGCTTTTGCAGCATCCTTCCCGAATTTGACAATATCGCCTGTTTCGTCAATCGCTTCAACTGCCAAACCAAGGCTTTGCAATTCCTTCACCAAAACACGGAAGGACGCGGGTAAACCTGGGGCTTCCATTGGCTCCCCTTTGACAATCGCTTCATAGGCATTCACACGTCCAAGAACATCATCTGATTTCACTG
Organism: Anaerolineae bacterium; assembly: GCA_018645405.1. Lineage (GTDB taxonomy): Bacteria > Chloroflexota > Anaerolineae > Anaerolineales > Villigracilaceae > Desulfolinea. The sequence continues at coordinate 25,094 of JABGOQ010000110.1, forward strand.
TCAACATTTCTTGCAAAATATTAGCAGCACCGTAGGCTTCCAATGCCCAAACTTCCATCTCGCCGAATCGCTGGCCACCGAATTGCGCCTTACCGCCCAAGGGTTGCTGCGTAACAAGGCTGTATGGTCCTGTTGAGCGGGCGTGGACTTTATCTTCGACCAAATGGTGTAACTTAAGAATGGTCATTACACCAACAGTAACGGGCTGATCATATCGCTTCCCTGTTTTTCCATCGCGAAGAACTTGCTTACCCAAGGTTGGAATTGGAATTCCTGTTTTATGCATAACTTCTTGCGCCTTCTTGGCAAGATTGGCATCAGAAATCTTTCTGGTATAACCTTCTGACTCTAACCATAACCGCTGACATGCATTAATTGCATTCTCATCACGTTCAGTTGTTCTGTGGAAATCTTCAACACCCTCTGGGCGGAAAATTGTTTCGGGATCATAATCGCGATCACGTAACCATTCATTAGCAGTTGCGTTTCGAGCATGGGTTTTGTCTGTTGCAATTTTGAAAATATCATAATCCCGTTCACCGAGCCACCCTTCAAGATATAGGCGACGCACTTCGTCATCATCCTCAATCACTTCGGGATCATATTCATGCTCATTGAGCCAAGACCACGCTGTTTCAGCCGTTTCCTTCCATGCTTGATCAACAAGCCATGCACGGGCAAGATCGGCTTCAATTTCAGCTTCGGTAGCACCATCAAAAACTGGAACAACTGCTCGGTAGCCCATCCGTTTCGCTGCCCACCCCATGTGGACTTCAAGAACTTGCCCGATATTCATACGTGCAGGGACACCAAGTGGGTTCAGGATAATATCAACTGGTGTACCATCTTCAAGGAAAGGCATATCTTCAACAGGAACTATGCGTGAGACCACACCCTTGTTTCCATGACGCCCAGCCATTTTATCTCCGGTAGTGATTTTGCGCCGTTGCGCAACAGAGACACGTACCATCGTTTCCACACCAGCCTTAAGGTCGGAGTTTTCGGCACGAGTAAAGACTTTTACATCTACAACTTTACCACGAGCACCATGCGGCATCCGTAGAGAGGTATCCTTTACATCTCGTGATTTCTCACCAAAAATAGCACGAAGTAGGCGTTCTTCAGGAGTAAGTTCTTTCTCTCCCTTTGGCGTAATCTTCCCAACCAAAATATCATTGGGTTCAACTTCTGCACCAATACGGATGATACCATTTTCGTCAAGATCTTTAAGGGCTTCCTCACCAACATTAGGGATATCACGCGTAATTTCTTCTGCGCCCAATTTCGTGTCGCGAGCTTCAACTTCATGCTTTTCAACATGAACAGATGTAAAGCGATCATCTTGCACCATGCGTTCGGAGACGAGGATTGCATCTTCAAAGTTGCCACCCTCCCATGAAAGGAATGCTACAACCGCATTTTGGCCAAGAGCCAACTCGCCGGCATCTGTAGAAGACGAATCAGCAATAATATTACCCTTTTCTACAATTTGCCCTTTGATCACAGAAGGTCGTTGATCAACACATGTGCTCTGATTAGAGCGTTGGTACTTCTGCATTGGATACTTATGCACTTCACCATTTTTTTCACGAATAACTATCTGATTGCCTGTTACCGAGGTAACTTCACCATCCCGTTCAGCAATAATAACCTGACCAGAGTCAAAAGCAGCACTATATTCCATACCAGTTGATACTAAGGGAATCTCTGGGCGCAATAATGGAACAGCTTGCGCCATCATATTTGATCCCATCAAAGCCCGGTTTGCATCATCATGCTCAAGGAAGGGGATTAACGCCGCACTGATACCAACAATTTGGTGCGGTGCCACATCCATATAATCTACTTTCTCAGGCGATGCGAACAAGAAGCCAGAGTGGTCACGGGAGGAAATGCGCGGGCGAACAAATTCATTCTGCAAATCCAAAGGCGCGTTTGCCTGCCCGATAATATATTTATCTTCTTCATTTGCTGAAAGGTACTCAATCTGCTCTGAAGAAACGAAGGGAATGATTGAAATATCCTTTTTCAGTTTCTTGATTTTTTTGAGCATATCAGCGGTAATTCGCTCACCATCTTTAAAAATCACAGTATCTTTACTGTCCAACAAATCACCGCGAAGACCATGCCCTTCAAGAGCCGGATCGTCACTGGCAAGAGTTTTAATTATCTTACGGTAAGGGGTTTCAATAAAACCATATTCATTGACGCGGGCAAAAGATGCCAAGCGACCGATCAAACCAATATTCGGACCTTCTGGGGTCTCAATTGGGCAAATTCGTCCATAATGCGAATGATGAACATCACGAACATCAAAGCCAGCTCTTTCTCGACGCAGACCGCCAGGTCCTAACGCAGAGAGCGTACGTTTATGGCGAAGCTCTGAAAGCGGATTGGTCTGATCCATAAACTGGGATAACTGACTTGAGCCAAAGAACTCACGCAATGAAGCCACAACTGGGCGGATATTAACTAAAGATGTTGGTGAAAGCTGATCCTGATCACGAATGGACATGCGCTCTTTAATCACGCGTTCCATGCGACGTAAACCAATTCTCAGTTTATTTTGGATCAACTCGCCCACCGTCTTTATACGGCGATTACCCAAGTGATCGATATCATCTTTTTTCTCAATCCCATTACTGATCAAAATCATTCTACGCACCAAACGGACAAAATCCATTTTGGTAATATTGCGATGTGAGATGGGGACATCTAACCCCAACCGTTGATTCAATTTATAACGGCCAACACGCTCAAGATCATAATGACGCTGATCGAAAAGCTGTTCTTCAAGGAAATTGCGTGCGTTTTCAAGCGTGGCAGGATCACCAGGGCGCATCTTTTTAAAGAATTCAATTAGCGATGCTTCCGCGATAGTCAACTTGCTATCGGGGTCCCAATCTGGTTCCTGCCCTAACGTGGATGCGATATACATCCGCTCAGGGTTGGTATCCACATCCGTAAAGAGTCCTAAAATTTCTTCGTCAGACCCCGTCTGAAGCGGAGAATCAGGGCGGCCATCGTCAACCGCAGCTAAAGCGCGCAAGAAAACGGTAATGGGCACAGTGCGCTTACGATTAAATTTCAAAATCATATAATCGCTTTTGCGAGTTTCAAACTCTATCCAGGCACCACGATCTGGAATCAACTTTGCTTTAGCAAGCACACGTCCCGTTGCGCGATCCGCGTCAGCTTCAAAATAAACACCAGGCGAACGAATCAATTGCGAAACAACCACGCGTTCTGTTCCATTAATAACGAAAGTTCCCTTAGGTGTCATCTCAGGAAAATCACCCACAAAAATTTCCTGTTTAATTGGTTCAGGAACATCCTTCCCTGCCAAAAGAACAGAAACGTAGAGGGGGCTGGCGTAGGTTAGATCGCGCTCAACACATTCAGCAATACTATATTTTGGTTCTTCAAACCAATACTTCAAACCCCATTCTTTCGCCTCAGCACTTTGGCTGGGGAAGTAGAGTTGCATTTTTTGGTTATAAGACTCAATAGGGGATATTTCTCGAAAAAGGCTTTCCAAGCCTTCACTCTTTAAACGTTTGAAGGACTCTATTTGAACTTCGATAAGATTGGGAAGATCAAGCGTGACAGGAATACGCGCGTAACTTTTTTTAGGCAATGCAGGTGCCATTCGACTCTCCTGATCGTTTTTTGAAATAACTAATTAAACCAATACCGCCCCTCTATGCAGAGGGACAAGCAATCCGCGATTATAAGCGATAGTCTTTGTTTCAGTCAAGCAATTTTTTGAGCAATTTTGCTAAAATATCTCCCTATTTCTCAGTTAGAATATAAGTTACCAAGAACTGAGCCGATTTTACCATAATTACGCAACTCACTTAGACTGTAAGGGTTTTTTCTCACGCATATCTTCTTATTCGCCACAGGAGGCAAAATGTCATCAGAAGCACCGCAAGTCAACGACAAACGTGAAATTTTTGGGTGGGCAATGTACGATTGGGCGAACTCCGCCTTTAGCACCACTGTTGGAACAGTTTTTCTCGCTCCCTACGTTGCGGCTCTTGCTCGTAGCGCAGCAGAAGCTGCTGGAACGGAAACCGTCTCGTTTTTGGGTATCCCTATAGCACCAGATTCTTTCCTTCCTTATATGATTTCCTTATCGGTTCTCATGCAAGTGCTTTTCCTTCCAATTCTAGGCGCAATTGCTGATTACTCTAATATGCGCAAGAAAATGATGCGAACTTTTGCTACAATCGGTGCAATCGCAACTATCTTGCTCTTCTTCGTCACTGGTTCACTCTGGTGGTTGGGCGGCGTACTATATGTCCTAGCAAACCTCGCCTTTGGCGCAGCCATCGTCTTCTATAATGCCTACCTCCCCGATATTGCCAGCGAAGACGAAGTAGATCGTGTCTCCTCTTTCGGCTGGGCAATGGGCTATCTCGGCGGCGGATTGCTACTCGCTCTCAACCTCGCTTTCTTTATCTTTAGTGAAGATATTGGCGTTCCCACAGAACTCGCCATTCGCATCAACCTCGCATCGGCGGGCATTTGGTGGTTGGGATTTTCCTTCATCACTTGGAAACGTCTCCGATCCCGGGGCTCATCTCGTGCCCTCCCTGCCAACCAAACCTATATTAAAGTTGGCTTCAAACAACTTGGCAAAACAATCAAAGAAATCAAGAACTTCCCTGAAACGCTCAGATTTTTGGTTGCATACTTCATCTACAACGACGGAATCCAAACTGTCATTGCTGTTTCCTCCACATTTGCAGCAGCCCCACTCCTTCAAGGCGGATTGGGATTAGAAACTGAAACACTGACCGCCGTAATCCTCATGATTCAATTCGTTGCCTTCGGCGGCGCATTGCTCTGGGGAAAACTTGCCAAATGGATGGGTGCAAAACAATCCGTTATTCTTAGTCTTGTCGTCTGGTCTGGCGTAGTCATCTATGCTTATTTTGGCCTCTACGGCGAAACACGCGTCACTCAATTCTTCATTCTCGGCATTTTCATCGCCCTCGTTATGGGTGGCTCACAAGCTATCAGCCGTAGCCTCTTCGCCCAAATGATTCCCAAAGGCAAAGAAGCCGAATACTACTCCTTCTACGAAATCAGCGAACGCGGCACATCCTGGATCGGCCCCCTCGTCTTCGGTCTTGCCAATCAGATGTTTGGAAGTCTGCGCCCCGCTCTTCTCTCACTCATCTTCTTCTTTGTCATCGGATTGATTTTGCTCCCCTTCGTCAAAGTAGACAAAGCTATTGCAGACGTCAAAGCCTACGACGCAAATCGCGCATGATTTAGGCTTGCTCCCACTATGGACACATTTTAGCGTTTATTAACACAAAAAGGCTCTCCTTTCCTTCAAGGGAACGAGAGCCTTTTGTTTTCAAAAAAATATTTCAAATTGACTAATCCCTCCTCTATCCGCGGACATCTCCACTCGAAAGGAAAGTCTGGGATAGGGGTTGCTTTAAAGCTTGTAATGTATATCAGTCAAAATTTACCATTGGCACAGCAAAAGTCATCTGAGCAATGAATTTCGCCCTCTTCGCCCCCCCCCAGACCAATCCTCTAAAGAAGCTGTTTGATTTTGCGGAATCCTGCTAATAGCGTTTCCGTCAACATATCAATCTCCTTTTCTGTCATTACCGTTGATAGCGTACCTGAACAGGTATTGATCATAATAATATCATTTTCAAAAAGATAATCGAGTAAGATTTTGATGAGTTTAGATTCTGTTGGCGTCATATAGGCATCCCGATATGTTGTGGGAGCTTCAGTTTTCATATGAATTCTAAACATTGATCCGCCACCGGTTACGCAAGCGGGAATGCCAGCAATCTGGATAGCGTCCGCAATGTTCGTTCGGGCTATATTGGCTAAACGATTCAGGTTGGTTACGGCTCTTTCATCAAACAATTCCATACTTACTAACCCAGCCGTCATCGTAATCGGATTAGCTGAAAAAGTACCAGAATGAGGAAATAATACCTTACCTGATAAGGGATTCATGACGCTCATCACATCCTTACGCCCCGCTAATGCACCTACAGGAAAACCTCCGCCAATCATCTTACCCATTGCCGTTAAATCAGGTCGCACGTCATACCATTTCTGTGCACCACCATAATTTGAGCGAAAGGTAATCACCTCATCGCAAATCAACAGCGCATCATTTTTGCGTGTCCACTCATAAATAGCACTTACAAACTCTTGAGATGCAGGAGCAAGACCAACACGGTGTGGCATTAAATCTAGCAAAACACAAGCTAACTCATCATTATGTTGGTTCAATATCTCCAGCGCCTGTTTCGGCTGGTTAAAAGGAATCACAACCACATCGCGCAATACAGATTCGGGGGTACCGTGAGCCACTGGCACACTGCTTGGCTTATGGGCATCACCCCAATTGCTTGGATTGGCTGTTTGACTGATTTCAGCATAATCATATAAGCCATGATATGCCCCTTCAACCTTGGCAATTTTGGGGCGGCTAGTATAAGCCCGAGCCGCCTTCAAACATCCCATTACCGCCTCTGTGCCTGAATTTACAAAGCGGATTTTTTCGAATCCAGCATTACGACTGCACATATGCTCTGCATATTTAATTTCTACTTCAGTGGCTAAGGTAAATGCGGTCCCTTTTCGCAGTTGTGCCGATACCGCATCTACAACAGCGGGATGGGCGTGACCGTGGATAAGCGATGCCATATTATTTGCAAAATCTATACGAGTCACGCCTTCAATATCAGTAACATAAGAACCTTTCCCATTTTCAACATATAAGGGGTGTGGTATACGCAATACCGTGTTTCGGCTACAGCCACCTGGCATTACTTGTTGTGCCCGTTCATATAAAGACGCGCTACGCGATTGGGCTGATAATATATTCACAAAAAACCTCCTCAAACATTATCGAGATCGGAAAATAAACCAGCCTCATCATAAATAACACGATCGTTATAACCACTGAACCAAACTGCTTCAGGATTACGCCCTAATATGGTTACAAGCCCTTTCTCCGGTGCAGTTTCTGAGTTGCGGTGCAATTTCATAATGACTACCCCATTTTCCGCTCCTGGCACGCCCGGTAGTGGGTCGTTGGTCACAGCCACTACTTCTGTTTTACCTTTGTAATGGGTAATGGAAAGTCGCGCATGGGTTTCTACACCAGATAATCCTTTTTGAGATTCATTTAATATACGCCACGATTCCTCAATAGGTACATTAAAGGCTCGATGTCCTATGATGTCACGTCCACAGAAGAAATAATGATTTTCTATCTTGTTCTGTCTCATTTCTCGTTGCATAATACGTAATGCATTTGAATCATTATTTATATTATTAATAATAGGAGCCTGATTATCAACCGTTAACCAATTTCGTTTGCCGAGCTCCGCCACCGCGTGTTTAGTGTCTGGGTGCCACGCCAAACCGCCTTCTGGGTCTTTTATAAAATTGCCTTCATCATCTTTGAGTAAAAATTCATCAGGGTGGTTAAAGTGGATCATCAGACGAATCTTAGTACCGGGATAAGCCACATGGAACTTATCCACCATATCAAAAAAGGTCTCATCAAAACGCTTAGGATAAAAAGCCATCTCTTTAGTACCTAAACGAATGGATTCAATGCCTGCCTCTGCCAAGGCAGACCACCATGAGGCGATAATTTTATTGCTTAAGACCATCGGATCACCACCAGACATCAGAATTTCGCGTAATTTTTCACGGCCCGTTTCTGGATGCCGCCCACCACTGTCTGCCACCTTTGCGTTATGATTTTTAATATAAGCCACGATATCACTAATTTGAGCTAAACCTTTGGGCGCAATAGTGCCATCTGCCAGTTCTACCTCTTTACGGGCGATGAGTTCTTCACGATAACAAAAACGACAATGAGCTGAACAAGTGGAAACCACATAGAGTAACCCCATCTCATATTTATGTATCATTCCTTCCACTGGGCTATAACTCATCTGTTTACCCGGATCGGATGCGCCTTCCAAATCAATCGTCTCTTGGGGACTGGCTTTAACTAGGGTTTGCAAAGCAGAGCTTTTTTTGGCTAACTCAAAATAATGTCGAGTTAGCTTAACAGGCATCCGCGCTTCAACATCTTTTTTTGTACCTTTCAATACCGCCAACGCTTCCAATTCGGTAGCAGAATAAAAAGATTGCATGTCTGCAGGTGCGTCGCCATCAAGAAATTTTTTCAGCCCCTTAATGATTTGGCGATTATAGTTGCCATTGGTAACTGAATCTAAAAAGACTTGCCCTTTCTCTGACAATTGATGCTTTTTTGACATCTGTTCTCCTTAAAATTTGAGCAAATATAAGCTCTTTGAGAAATTATTCTACGATTTTATTCAACTTTTTCAGCTTGAGCCAACTGCCAACCAGTTGTATTCCTAAAGTGTGTGTGCATGCATAGTCCGGGGCCATTTGTCTCATCCTTGCTTTAGTCGCATCCTATCAGAACGCACAGGGAAAGTACTTTCTCATTTCAAAATCTTCCCCATTTTCTCAATCGCTTTCTCGATATTTTCTACAGAATTCGCATAAGAAAGCCTCAAATACCCTTCTCCGTGTGCGCCGAAAGAGGTGCCGGGGAGTAAAGCTACACCAGCTTCTTCGAGCATCCAGTTGGCAACTTCATCGGAGGATTTGCCTAATTCGGTAATATTCGGGAAAACGTAAAACGCCCCTTGTGGTTTTTGGCAGGTGATGCCGGATAAAGAATTTAACCCATCTACAATCACGTTGCGGCGTTTTTCGTATTCTGCGACAACTGCGTCTACTTGATCTTGGTCGCCGGTGATAGCTTCGATACCTGCGTATTGAGTGAATTCAGCAGTGGAGCCGAGCGAGTGTGTCAGCAAAAGTCCCACACGGTGCGCCAGCTCTTCGGGCATAATTCCGTATCCGAGCCGCCAGCCTGTCATGGCGTAGGTTTTTGAGAAGCCATCCATGATGATGGTGCGTTCTGCCATATCGGGGAGGGCGTAAATCGAGGGGGCATCGTCCATGCCGTCGTAGACGATGCGAGCGTAAATCTCATCGGAGAGTACCCAGCAATCGTGTTTTTTTGCGGCGGCGGCGATATGCTCTAAATCCGCTTTGGGGATGATCCCGCCGGTGGGATTGCTCGGCGAGTTGATGATAATCATCTTCGTTTTTTCGTTAATGAGTTTATCGAAGACATCCAGATCGAAGGAGAAATTATTCTCTTCGACCAGTGGGACGGGAACAGCTTTTCCGCCCGCTACCCCAATCATCGCTTCATAAGTGGGGAAGCCTGGGTTCGGATAAATAACTTCATCGCCAGGATTGACAAGAGCCATTGTCGGGAAGAAGATGTTGGGTTTCCCGCCCGGACTAACTACAACCTGTTCTAGCGAAATATCAACTCCACGCCGCGCAGATGCGTCCATAGCGATAGCAAGTCGAAACGCGGGCGTTCCGGCGGGCGGGGTGTAATTAGTCTTCCCGTTCGCGATTGCCCGCATCCCAGCGAGGCTGATATTGTCGAAAGTGTCGAAATCCGGCTGCCCAATCTCAAAGTGGATAATTTCCCGCCCATCCGCTTCTAAAGATTGCGCTTTTGCGAGAACGGCATACGCCCCTTCTACTTTTAGGTGGTCGGTTCTGTTTGCATACATATCAGGTACCAGTAAATCAGGAATCAGGGATTAGTAAATCAGGGAACTGGTCTACTGTTTCCTGATTTACTGATTTCCTGATGCTAATCAAGTAGCTTCTTCAAATCTTCAAATTCATCATCTTTGATGGTGAACCAGTTCTCAGGTTGCGGGAATTCTCCGGAGCCAACTTCATTTGCATACGCTGTCAAACCATTCAGAATCACTTCGCCTGCGTTGCCATAGACTTTTGCCATACGCGGTTTGAACTTGGGATACAGCCCAAACATATCATGGTAAATCAACAGTTGACCGTGCGCATCAGGACCTGCGCCCAAGCTCATGATGAGACAATCATCGGCGGCTTCGGTAATCATTGCGGTGACGCGATCTGGAACCATTTCAAGCAGAATGAGCGATGCGCCTGCTTCTTCGAGGGCTTTGGCATCATCCATAATTTGTTTTGCTTGCGCTGCGCCACGTCCCTGCACGCGGAAACCGCCGAGAGCGGCTACACTTTGCGGGGTGAGACCGAGATGCCCAATGGCGGGGATACCGGCATCGACAATTGCTCTAATGCGGGGAGCCATGGCTTTGCCGCCTTCGAGTTTGATGGCATCACAACCGGCTTCTGCCATGAAACGACCAGCGTTTTTGACAGCGATTTCATTGCTGGGCTGGTAGCTCATATAGGGCATATCGCCAACGATGAAAACATTCGGCGCGCCACGGCGAACGGCTTGGGTGTGGCGCATCATATCTTCCATCGTGACGGGGAGCGTGCCATCGTAGCCAAGCATGGTCATGCCGAGACTATCGCCAACGAGAATCATATCGATGCCAGCTTCTTCTTGCAGGTAGGCGGTTGGGTAGTCGTAGCAGGTTAGCCACGAGATAGGCTCTTTCTTGGAAGCCTTGTCAAAAAGAGTGCGTAAGGTTACTTTCTTGCGGTCGGACATTTATTACTCCTTGTTTTGGTTGAATGTTTAAGGTTGCAGGTTGAAAGTTTAATGTTTAAAGTTATGGTTTTTTCAACTTCAAACCTTCAACTTTCAAACCTTCAACCATTCTTCTCAGTATACTCCAAAGCCTGCGCTAAATCAGCTATCAAATCGTCTATATCTTCGATGCCAACCGAATAGCGAATTAACGTCTCAGGGATTCCCATCGCCGCACGCCCTTCTGCCGAAACTTCGACATGGCTGGTCGTGCGTGGCGGACCAGCCACAGTTTCTACAGGTCCTAGATTTGCGGCAAGATGTGCGTATTTTAGACGTGGTAGGAATTTGCGGATGTTATCAAAATCGCCTTTCAGGAAGAAGCTCATCATCCCGCCGAAGCCACGCATTTGTTTCTTGGCAATTTCGTGATTTTCGTGCGTCTCCAAACCCGGATAATAAACATCTTCAATAAATGGATGTGCTTTCAGGAAGCGAGCGATCTTCATTGCACTTTCACTTTGCCGTTCAATACGCAAAGCCAAAGTTTTGATACCACGAATCATCAAATAAGCCGCCATCGGATGCAAAGTTGCGCCATTGATTTCTCTGTAGGCATACGCACCTTTCACTAATTCTTCAGAGCCGCATAAAACACCGCCTAAAGCATCTGCATGACCACCGATATATTTGGTTGCGCTATGAATAACGCCATCCGCGCCCAAGCTCAAGGGATTTGTATTAATCGGCGTGGAGAAAGTATTATCCACAATCACAGTTGCGCCCGCGTCATGTCCTGCTTTTGCCAAACGCTCAATATCAACTACTTTCAATGTTGGGTTGGTCGGGGTTTCCAGATATAAAACATTGCAACCCTTCGCAACAGCGGCTTCAATCGCCTCTTGGTCTGTGGTCGGGCAAAGTTCCACATCTACATTCAGGCGTGGTAAAAAGCGTGTGAAAATCTCATTTGTCCCGCCGTAAGTATCTTTTACCGAGACCACACGGTCGCCGGGTTTAAGCAAAGAGTACAAAGTATTGCTGATCGCCGCCATGCCAGTCGAAAAACTGGTCGCCGCTTCTGCGCCTTCCAGTTGACGCATTTTTTCTTCAAATACGGCTACGGTCGGGTTTGTGTTTCGGCTGTATATATGCCCTTCCGCCTTCCCCAAAGCCACATCCAGCCACTCGTCCAAATCTTTGTAACCATAGCTTACGCTATGCGCCACAGGGACTTGGGTTGTTCGCTCCCAGCCTTCTTTTTTCTCTTCTCCACTCCAAACAGAGCGGGTGTTGAATCCAGGTTTTTTTTCGTCAGTCATTTTTTCTCCTAAGATGATTTCAAGCGATCTCATTTTAATGAATTGGATAAAACGATTCGCTCGTGTAATTAACAGGCTTCCGTTTAAATGACGCTGGTCTGAAGTTAGGCAGAATCACCCGGCAAAGGCAACTCCGTCGTAGACTTAATCTCCGATAAAACAACACTGGTGAGTACCTGCACAACATGCGGCAAAGGCGAAAGAATACGACGATCAAAATGTTCCAATTCTTGTCGATTGCGAAAAACTGTTTTCAGCAAATAATCAAATTCACCTGTCAAATAATGACATTCCAAAACAGCGGGTAAGGATCGGACAGTCTCTTCAAAACGCGCTAGTGCTTTTTCAGAATGTGCCTGCAAACGAACTTGCATAAAGCAGACTAAATCCAAACCCAGTTGTTCACGGTCAAGCAAAGAAACATGTTGGCGGATGATATTAAACGTCTCCAAACGCTTCAACCGAGCATGCGTCGCTGGCTGCGACAGATTAATCCGCCGCGCCAGCTCACTATTGCTAATACGGCTACTCCGTTGGAGTTCACGTAAAATCTTCAAATCAGTATCATCTAACTGCGCCATTGCTGAATATTTTTCCATAAAACACTCCTAAAAGCAATAGTATATCGTCCTATTTGAAGATATGCAAAATTATTTAAAGGGTTAGTGGAGATTTGTCAAAAATCTATTTGTAAAGCCCCCTTATTTTAAGTTTTCTTGGAATTATTGAAATCGTTTTTTCATGCTAATCAGATGATACTTTCTCTAAGAAGTTATTAAAACTCACGCTGAAGAGTCTTTCCTATCTACTAACAAAGCCCTGCTCTACCAACAACTCTGCATTATAAATTGAGCCACCTGCCGCGCCGCGGATGGTATTGTGCGAGACAACTACCATCCGCAAATCAAACAAGTCATCGGGACGGATTCTGCCGACTACGGTGGTCATACCATCAGCGATGTCAAGGCGGGGTTGGGGACGGTCGCTCTCAGTACGGACACGAATCGGTGGTTGGGGTGCGGAGGGGAGGGTGCGCGAAACTGCTGGGGACTGGTATCCGCTTAGGGCATCGGCAACCAAGTCAAAATTCACAGGCGAATCGGCGAGTTCCACTGTCATCACAAGGGTATGACCGTCTATCACGGGCACACGGTTGGCATGGAAGGAGAAGCCTATATCCGCCATTTCTAGTTTGCCATTTTCAACTTTGCCGAGCATTTTACGCGGCTCCCACGTCACCTTTTCTTCCTCACCGCCGATATAGGGGATGACGTTGCCGAGAATATCGAGCGATGGCACGCCGGGATAGCCCGCGCCAGAGATCGCTTGCATGGACGCGGCAAAAACGCGCTTCACGCCGAAGGCATTTTGCAGAGCTTTGAGCGCGATGGTCATGCCTGTGCTGGTGCAATTGGGATTGGTGACGATAAAGCCCTCACGATTATGTGCTGTGCGTTGGGCATGGATGAGCGCGATATGCTCTGGATTCACTTCGGGGAGCAGAATGGGTGTGTGCGGGTCTCGGCGAAATGCGCCCGCGTTGGTGCAAACAGCGGTTCCCGCTTCGGCAAAAATCGGCTCAATTTCTTTGGCTTCTGAGGCAGGGAGCGCGGAAAAGACGAGGGGCGTATTTACTTTTTCTGGAGTAGATGGCAGAACTTCTAAATCTCGCACACTTTCGGGGATGTCAGTGGACAAAAGCCAGCTTTCAGATTCACTATATTTTTTGCCAATGGTGCGCGGCGAGCCAGTGACTGCCACAATTTCAAACCAGGGGTGATTTTCAAGTAATTGCACAAAACGTTGCCCCACCGCGCCGGTGGCGGCAAGTACTGCTACGGGAATACGAGACATAAGACTTTAGACCTCAGTTTTCAGACTTCAGACCTCAGACTTTAGACATAAACCGCTTAGGTCTTATGTCTAAAGTCTGAGGTCTCTTTTCAGCTAGCCGCAACAAAATGGTGCAAAGTATGCACGGCTTTTTCGGCATCTTCTGCCGATACGATAAAACTAATAGATACTTTTGACGAACCTTGCGCGATGGCGTAGATATTCACATTTGCCGCACCCAGCGCGCTAAAAATTGTCCCCGCCACGCCGGGTGTATCTTGCAATCCGCGCCCAACGGTGGTGATAATAGCAACTTCTTCGCTCGCCCAAACGCGGTCAATATCTCTTTGAGATAATTCTTCGGAGAAGGCTTCATATAAAGAAGCGATAACCGATTCTGATGCTTCATCGGGAACAGAAAAGGAGATGCTTTGCTCGGATGAGGCTTGGGTGATGAGCTGGACGCTTGTGCCAGTAGATGCGACTGCGCCAAAAGTCCGCGCCGCGACGCCCGGGACCCCTAACATGCCGCGCCCCTCCACCGTTATCAGACGTTGACGCGGGATTGCCGTCACGGCTTTGACAATTTGCCGCGCATCCGCTTTTTTACCAGCTTTATCATTTTCGTTAATAACTCGCGTCCCTTTTTCTTCGGGCTTGAAGGTGTTACAAATCCGAATGGGAATTTTTGCCTCAACCACAGGGCGCACGGCTTTGGGATGCAAAACTTTTGCCCCAAAATAAGACAGCTCTGCCATTTCCCTATAATTCAACTCAGGAATTGAACGCGCTTCTGGTACAAGGCGAGGGTCAGCTGTCATCACGCCGCTCACATCTGTCCAAATCCAAACTTCATCTGCAGGGAGGGTTGCGCCGATAATGGCGGCAGAATAATCGCCACCGCCGCGTCCGAGCGTAGTGGTGATGCCCTCTTCTGTTGCGCCAATAAAGCCCGTTAGTACAGGGATTTGTCTCTGCATTAACATCCGCATCAAGGTGTTTTGCACATTCTTAGCCGTTTTCTCAAGATTTGGGAGCGCAGATTGAAAATCATCATCGGTCACAACGATATTTGTCGCTTCCACATATTGGGCGGGTAATCCTGCCGATTGCAATGCCCCTGCCAAGAGACGAACGGAAAAACGTTCGCCCAAAGAGACAACTGCGTCTAACGCACGGGGAGTTGCTTCGCCTAAAATGCTGATGGCACGGCAAATACTAGAGAATTCTTTGCTAAGATACTTGATTTCTTGTTTAAGTTGTGCCTGTTGCGCGATACTGTGAATAAGTTTTTCAGCCATCTCAAAATGTTTTGCCAATAATTCTTTTTCGGCTTGAGAAATGAAAACTTCATCGCCTACTATGGCCCGTTCTGCGCTTTCTACAAGCAAATTGGTCACGCCCGCAACTGCGGAGGTAACCACCACAACGCGCTCCCATTCTTGGCGCGTTTTACGGACATTTTTAATAACTTGCTCAATGGCATTTCGTGAGCCTACGGATGTCCCGCCGAATTTCATGACTAGAGTGGTAGGGGAGGTGTTTTTTGACATGGTATTTTCGTAAAAGTGATGAGTATTTAGTTTCTAGTCACCTGACAGTTTAAGAAAAGAGCAGTTGATCGGCATAAATTCTCCA
>JABGOQ010000171.1 GCA_018645405.1 Anaerolineae bacterium
TTACCTGTCGATCAACCTATTCATTTGTTAAACTGTCTGGTGGCTAGTTCTTTTTATTGGGATGTAAAACCGCTCCGCTCGTGGTTTGGGCTTGGGTACCGCCCCCAAAGAGATTCGCGTCTTGAGCGGTATCACGTTTAGGTCAAGAAGATGATCATCAGTGCCACGCAAGTTCAGGTCACGAGCGACGCGGCACTTCATCCCTAATACCCTATTTATTGGTAAAAAAAAGGCAATCCGCAAGGGATTGCCTTCTTCGTCTAAGCTACTTCTTTTAGTGTTGTAAGATTTGTTGCAAGAACAATTTGGTGCGTTCTTCTTTGGGGTTATTGTAGAAATCTTCTGGTGTATTCACCTCAACAATTTTCCCTGCATCCATGAAGATGATGCGATCGGCGACTTCGCGAGCAAATCCCATTTCGTGCGTTACCGCGATAATGGTATATCCGCTACGCGCCAAATCGCGCATTACGTCCAACACTTCTTTGATCATTTCAGGATCAAGAGCAGAGGTTGGCTCATCAAAGAGCAAGATTTTAGGTTGCATTGCCAAAGTACGAGCAATGGCTACGCGCTGTTGCTGGCCACCAGAGAGTTGACCAGGGTATTTACCGGCCTGCTCAGGAATGCCAACACGTGTTAGCCATTTTGTCGCTACTTCTTCAGCGTGATCACGCGTCCACTTACGGACGTTGATCGGGGCTAAGGTGATATTATCCAAAACAGTCAGATGAGGGAAAAGATTGAATTGCTGGAAGACCATCCCCACCTCTTGGCGGATTTCCTGGATATTGCGAATATCATGGGATAGCTCAATGCCATCCATGATAATGCGTCCTTCTTGATGTTCTTCCAAACGATTGAGGCAACGAATGAAGGTAGATTTACCCGATCCTGATGGACCAAGGATAACAATTACCTCACCTGGTTTTACTCTGAGGTCAACTCCACGCAAGGCTTCAAATTCACCAAACCATTTATGTACATTTTCTGCGATGATGATTTCATCAACAAAACTTTGGGCTGGACCTTCAAATTCCATGATAATATTTCTCCTTTTATACTTCAGATGCCTATAAAAGCTAGCATTTGAGCTTCTATTATTTACAAATTATTGACAAGTTATCGATCGCCAAGACCTAATTGCACTTCTAACTTACGGCTATAAGATGACATCAGAGAGCTGCCTGTAAAGTAAACAATTGCCATGAAGACATACAGCTCTAAACGCAATCCCAGCCAAGCTGGATTTGATACAATCGATCTATTGATACCCAAGAAGTCGAACAAGCCCACAATTGATACCAGCGAAGATGATTTGAACGCGCCGATGAACTGTCCAACGATAGCGGGAATGACGATCCGTAACGCTTGGGGAAGAATGATGAATCTCATTTTCTGGGAGCCATTGAACCCCAATGCATCAGATGCTTCGTACTGGCCCTTAGGAATAGCTTGTAAGCCACCACGGATCGCTTCAGCCATATAGGCTGATGAGAAGAGGGTATAGCCCACGATAACGGGCCAAGGCTTGGCAATGCTGACTCCTGTTTCAAAGAAGAAGGGTGCCATAACAATACCCATAAAGAGAAGGGTAATCACTGGGACACTACGGATCAGCTCAATGAAGATTGTTCCAGCACCAGCAACCATATTCCCATTGAAGACTCGATGGATCATATAGGCAACCGCCAGAATTAGTATAGGCCAGAAAGACATAATCTGCTCTACTAAATTTCGAGAGGTTGCGAATAATTCTGGTGTCGTTGTTATAAGGCCCCAAAGTGTAGCACCAATAGAAACGGGCCAAATAATCCAGGCTGGAATACCGAAAACTTCGCTACGTCGTGCCAATGCCAGAATCATCCCAATCGGAAATGCCAACACAATCACTGAACTAGCAATGATCATAGTCAGCATCAACCCACCCCATTTATCTGGATCAATAGGGACAAATTGTCCACTATTACCGATGAACCACCAAATCGTGTATAAAAGGGGCCAAGCTAAAACCGTCGCTGTGATACTACTCCAATTAAAAGGAATTACCTTTTGCGACCATAGCAAAGCATAGATTGCCGCCAAGACACCAACTCCAGTTATAACCCCTCCTATATTATATTCTCCCGAAGGGACGCCTGCCAAGAAAATATATAGGACTACAGGAGAAAACAACCAAAAGCCGTTTAGCACCTTACGAACTGTGGTGAGTTTCTCTTTCAACCCGGGTCGAGATGTGATGTAAGTAAGGGCCCACATTGTCAAAATAAAGCCCAGTGCCAACCATACACGCCATGAATGTATTGGCTCAAGCCAACCTGTCATGAGGAGCTTACGGGCACCCCATAAGACACCCCAGGTGGCACCATTATCAGAACGAAATTCTGGAGTGGTTTCTGCTGGATTGAAATTAGCATTGACGTAGCCCCACTGCCATATGCCATTGACTGCGGAAACAAGCACCAAGACAAGAAATAAGGTAAGCAAGCTATTTGAGAAAGAGTTGAGCAAATTCTCTTTGAGCCATCGAGTAAGGGAGGTGTGTTTATGAAACAATTCTCCAATAACAACAGCTACAATGCCAAGCACCCAGGCACCTATCACAACAAGCG
Organism: Anaerolineae bacterium; assembly: GCA_018645405.1. GTDB lineage: Bacteria > Chloroflexota > Anaerolineae > Anaerolineales > Villigracilaceae > Desulfolinea. Next base: position 2,613 of record JABGOQ010000171.1, read on the forward strand.
TCGCTATAGGCAATTCTTCGTATTTTCCATAAGCAAAGAAACCTGTAATGAGTGCCAGAAACAACACAGTAACCATTTGAGTCCAGGAACCAGTGAGATTATCCTGCATAAACAACTGCCAGTTAATCCCTCTGCCAATCGTTTTTTCCTTTGAGGTAGTGAGTTCACTATTTGTTGTCATATTTATCTCTCCACCAACTTAATCTTCTCGTTATACCAGTTCAGCAGAACTGAGAAAGCCAAACTGATGAGCATGTACATGAGCATAATAAGCGCAAATAACTGTAATACACGCCCAGATTGATTCATAGTTGTATATGAAACCGCATACATATCCGGGAAGCCAATGGCAATACCAAGACTGGTATCTTTTGCCAAGCTAAGTGCCACTCCAATACCAGGGGGAATAATCACCCGCAATGCCTGAGGTAATACAATCAATTGCAAACGCTGACTTTCTGTCATCCCTAAGGCCCGAGCAGCTTCATTTTGCCCTTTCGAGATAGCCAAAATACCCGCTCGCACAATTTCTGCCAAATTGCTGCCATAGAAAAGAACTAAAGCCAACAACAAAGCAACAAATTCCGGTCGCATTTTTCCACCACCAACCAAATTGAGTCCTTCACGTGCAGGCAGGCTCCAAACAATAGGGGCTTCTTTGACAGAAACAATCAGATGGCTGCTTGGGCTTTCCAAGGTGGATCGCTCAGCTGCCAATATCGTCTTAGAAGCGACGAACATTTCACACTTGCCACTTGCATAATTATCAGCAGCTTTATTTGGGGCTGCATAGCGACGAATTCGATATGGGATATCCATCTTGCGCAATTGTCGGGTTAGGTTTGTTTCAGAAGAAGAATCGCCAATAGCACAAATTTGAAAAGCTGCTGCATCAATCTCTTCTTCTGGGAATGCTGCTAAATCATCCAAGTGATTTGCACCAGTGCGTTGCAGCATTATCTTGTCCAAATCTCCCAATTCCTGGATCCTACTTGCCTTGGAAACCAATAAGCCTTGCGTATCAGACACAGCACTCGATACGAACCAACCTAAACCAGCGATTAGTATGAAAGCAATAAGACCTGTTTGTAGGCGATTACTTGCCTCACCAGTGCGTTCTTCACGTCGTCCTAATATCACCCACGTAACCTGAATTTGAATAGCACCCAGTATAAGGAAAGCTATCCAAATAGCAGACGATGATGTAAGTTGTAGTGAAGGGAAATTAAAACCACGTCTGGAAATGAAAAAAGGTAAGCCGAGAGGTTGAAAAGCTTCATTTAGCTCGGGGGCAGTCAAAATAACGCCAAAGTAAATAAAAAATATCTGGATTAACAAGGGAGTATTGCGCATCAATTCCACATACCATAATGCGATTTTGCTGATGAGCCAATTATCTGATAAACGAGCAATACCCATCATCGTACCAAGAAGCGTGGTGAGTATCACGCCAAAAATTGCAACTTTGAGCGTATTAAGAATACCAACGTAAAAAGATCGCCAATAGGGATCAGTATTGGTATGATCAATCATGGTATCTGAAATATCAAAACCAGATTCACTATCCATAAAATCGTATGCACAGCGGTAACTGAATGTTCCGTCTCGGCAGATAAACTGCGATTCCCCCAGTCTTTGCGCATTAGCTGCAAAATTTGTGCCAATAGCACGAACACCAAATACTACCAGCAGAATAAAGCCCATTTGCCCCAATACGCCTAAGACACGAATGTCAAAAATATATCCGACAAGTTTTCGCCAGAAAGGTATAGCTTGAGGCTCTGATGGCGGCGTGACGGTTGTTTGCGTCATATGCTTTCTCCTTTCAATTAATAATGGAGTTATGCCCCCCTTTGTTAATTAAATTGCCTGTCACTTTAAAAGTGACAGGCAATTTTCTTCAATATATCAGTTTAGCGGAATGGGGGTGAGTAGAGCAAACCACCATCATTCCATTGAGAGTTCGAGCCGCGGGGTACATTGTAAGGAGTATCGGGGCCCAAAGCACGGTTATAGATTTCTTCGTAGTTACCAACTTGCTTGATAATCTGATAGCAGAAATCGTTATTCAAGCCCATTGCCTGACCCAAATCGCCTTCAACACCAAGGGTATTGAGAACTGTGGGGTCATCGCTGCCAAGCATATCATCAACATTTGTGGAATCAATGCCGAGTTCTTCAGCCTGGAAGGTGCAGTAGACAGACCATTTTACAATATCAAACCAGTTGTCGTCGCCGTGGCGGACCAAGGGTCCGAGGGGCTCTTTAGACATGGTTTCTGCCAAAATAACGTGATCACTAGGAACTGCCAAAAGTTGTCCATTGGAGATCAAAGCAGATTTATCAGTTGTCCAACCGTCACAACGACCTTCGTCATATGCCAAGCGGACATCGTTGCTTTCTGCGAAGACAACGGGTTCGTAATCAATACCACGGCTGCGGAATACGTCAGCAAGGTTTTTCTCGGTAGTGGTACCAGCGTTCACACAAACGGTGCCACCAGCCATATCTTCGAGAGTCTCAATGCCGGAATCTTTGCGTACAATCATGCCCTGACCATCATAGAAAGTGGTGGGAACGAAGTTGAAACCCAAAGAAGTATCACGGCTAACTGTCCAGGTAGTGTTACGGCTGAGAACATCAATTTCACCACTCTGAAGAATGGGGAAACGTTCGCTGGCATTGCTAGCACGGAATTCAACAGCTTCACCGTCACCCAAAACAGCAGCAGCAACAACTTTGCAGTAATCAGCATCAAAACCAGAGACGGAGCCATCATCTTCAACAAAGCTGAAGCCTAAGAGAGCACCAGAGACACCACAATTCAAAACACCAAGGTCTTGAACTTTAGCTAAAGTGTCTGCACCCTCGGCGGGGGCGGGGCCATCAGTTTCGCCAGGTTCTTCTGCGGCTACTTCTTCTGCAGGTTCTTCCGCAACTACTTCTTCTGCGGGTTCTTCTGCAACAGTCTCTTCAGCAGCTGGGGCGGCAGCACCGCCACAAGCGGCAAGAGCCAAGCTCAATACGATCAATAGAGCAAATACGGGGAAAAGCTTACGGGACATTTCTTACTCCTCTATTATTTGCATAAAACAGACGCGATAACCATCGGGTTAGCATCTCTCCGCTTTCAATATTATATTGTTCTATATTACATTCAGCAGGGGTTTATGCACGGATGTCACTATTATAGGGTAATAAACTGTATTTTTCAAGCCTACGGGTATAAAAGTTTATAAAAATCGTATAACTTTTCTAGCGACATGACAGTTAGTAATTAGTTGGTTGATTGGCAGGCAAAATCGA
>JABGOQ010000048.1 GCA_018645405.1 Anaerolineae bacterium
AGTGGAGATGAGGGGGCTCGAACCCCTGGCCTCCGCCTTGCAAAGGCGGCGCTCTCCCAGCTGAGCTACATCCCCAAGACTATCTTGGTGAGTGGGCTTGACAGGATTCGAACCTGTGACCCCTGCGTTATCAGCACAGTGCTCTAACCAACTGAGCTACAAGCCCGATCTTTGACCTTAGCAACTGAAGAGTGATAAGAAGCTTGCGTTTTGTCATCCTGACAATCCATCGTCTCACTACCGTTGTGAGACTTTTATAGAAATTCAGTCTGCCTCCGTAAACGGAGACCGGACTTTCATTCACTTACTCTAGAAAGGAGGTGATCCAGGCGCACCTTCCGGTACACCTACCTTGTTACGACTTCGTCCTAGTTATCAGCCCCACCTTAGGCGGCGTCTTCCCGTGAGGGTTAAACTACCGACTTCAGGTGTTACCAACTTCCATGACGTGACGGGCGGTGTGTACAAGCCCCGAGAACGTATTCACCGCACTATAGCTGACGCGCGATTACTAGCAACTCCGACTTCATGCAGGCGAGTTGCAGCCTACAATCTGAACTGGGGCCGGCTTTGGGGGATTGGCTCCACCTCGCGGCTTGGCAACCCATTGTACCGACCATTGTAGCGTGTGTGTAGCCCTGGACATAAAGGCCATGCTGACTTGACGTCATCCCCACCTTCCTCAGGTTTGAAACCGGCGGTCCCGCATGACACATATAACATACGGCGAGGGTTGCGCTCGTTACCGGACTTAACCGAACATCTCACGACACGAGCTGACGACAGCCATGCAACACCTGTGACAGTGTCTCCGAAGAGAGCCTCATGCTTTCGCAATCGTTCACTGACATGTCAAGCCCAGGTAAGGTTCTTCGTGTAGCATCGAATTAAACCACACGCTCCGCTGCTTGTGCGGGGCCCCGTCAATTCCTTTGAGTTTTAATCTTGCGATCGTAGTCCCCAGGCGGTCAACTTATCGCGTTAGCTGCGGCACTGATGGCTATTAACCCACCAACGCCTAGTTGACATCGTTTACGGCTAGGACTACCGGGGTCTCTAATCCCGTTTGCTACCCTAGCTTTCGCGTCTTAGTGTCAGGAACGAGCCAGAAAGTCGCTTTCGCCACTGGTGTTCCTCCAGATATCTACGCATTTCACCACTACACCTGGAATTCCACTTTCCTCTATCGTCCTCTAGTCTAGCAGTTTTGAACGACCTCACCCAGTTGAGCCGGGAGATTTCACATCCAACTTACCAAACCACCTGCACGCGCTTTACGCCCAGTAAATCCGGATAACGCTTGCCTCCTACGTGTTACCGCGGCTGCTGGCACGTAGTTAGCCGAGACTTATTCTGAGAGTACTGTCCTTTCTCATCCTCTCAAAAAGTGCTTTACGACCCGAAGGCCTTCATCGCACACGCGGCGTTGCTGCATCAGGCTTTCGCCCATTGTGCAATATTCCCTACTGCTGCCACCCGTAGGTGTATGGACCGTGTTTCAGTTCCAGTGTGGGGGGCCACCCTCTCAGGTCCCCTACCCGTCGTCGCCTTGGTAAGCCGTTACCTTACCAACTAGCTGATGGGACGCAGGCCCCTCCCAAAGCGAAATAAATTCCTTTAGACATGGATTTCTAAAAACCATGACAACATGAGGTATTAGCAGATCTTTCGTTCTGTTATTCCTCTCTTTGGGGCAGGTCACCAACGCGATACTCACCCGTTCGCCACTAAGAAATCCTCTCTACGAGTACGAATACAAGTAAAAAGGCTCTTCGTTCGACTTGCATGTATTAGGCACACCGCCAGCGTTCATCCTGAGCCAGGATCAAACTCTCCGCATAAAAAAATTTTCTTACTACACACCCGAAGGTGTGTTAAGTTACGGATTTACTTTATTGAATTGACAGGAAAACTTTTATTGCTTGCTTCCTATCACTCTTCAGTTGTTAAGGTGCTGGTTAGTTAAGCGAGCGGTATTCTACTCGCCCTATCTCACCCTGTCAAGAGGAAATCAGAAATTGACAGACTAAAACGCCGATATGTTTTTCAATATCGGCTCGTCAGACTGCAAAACTTTCTAGCTCTGTGTTGTTGACGTGAGATGATTTTCTTTTGTAGCGATCTGCCTCGCAATTGAGACTAAATCGGGCTGGTTATCTCCAGCCCCACTATTATACGCAGAGTCGTTTTTGTGTCAAGAGGAAAAACGACCAATTTCCAAAATTGGTCAAGAATCCATCTCCTGACGACCAGAAAGGGCACGCAGAAGAGTATTTTGGTCTGCATACTCAAGGTCACCACCGATGGGAAGCCCTCTTGCAAGGCGTGTTACCCGTAAATTGAAGCTCGCCAAACGTTGATCCAAGTATAACGCCGTCGCATCCCCTTCCATACTGGGGTTGGTTGCCAAAATAATTTCGTTGACTTCGCTGTCTTTAACCCTCTCCAAAAGCGGATGTATCTTCAAATCGTCAGGGCCAACTCCTTCAATAGGAGAAAGAGCACCATGTAAAACATGATACTTTCCTTTAAAGCCAGCTGTTCTCTCAAGACTTAAAACATCCAGCGCATCTTCGACAACACAGATTACTGTATTATCACGCTGTGAATCTTCGCAGATATCGCAACGTTCGCGCTCTCTGATCATGATATTGAAACACTCTGGGCAAAAAGCCAAGCGATCCTTAAAACCATCCAGCGCGTCAGATAGCTCTTGACCAAGATCACTGGAATCACGCAAGAGATAAAAAGCCAGACGAGAAGCCGACTTTGGGCCAATGCCTGGCAAACGCTCAAAAGCGTTAACTAGATTTTGAAGGGGTTCGGGGAGAATCATAGGGTTAAAGTTGAAGGTTTAAGGGTAAAGGTTTAAGGTTATAAGTTTTAAAGTTTTCCAACCTCATACTTTCAACCTTGAACATTAAACCTAGAAAGGTAATCCACCAGCCAACGGACCCATTCTTTCAGCCGCCAACTCGCGAGATTTATCTAAAGCCATATTGACCGCCGAAAGCACCAAGTCTTGCAGCATTTCTGCATCAATATCCTCTAAAAACTCAGGGGCAATTTCTACGTTCGTACATTGCTGATCGCCCGTCATTGTCACTTTGATCGCACCACCGCCAGCTGTAGCCGTGACAGTTTCTTCAGCCAATTTTTCCTGAGCTTCTGCCATTTGCTGCTGCATTTGCTGCAGCTTTTGCATCATTCCCGCTTGCCCGCCACCCCCAACTGTATTGCGCTGAAAACCTCTATTACGTCCTTTGCCTTTTGCCATATCTACTCCTGAATATCTACAACCTCGCCGCCAGCCTGAATTGCTGCAGCGACCAATCCATTTTGATCAACGCCCGAGGGAACCTCTCCTTTGGCATTCGTGACAACACATTTAATCTTTAATATTACCCCAAGCGTATCAGAAATCGCCTTTTGCGCGATCTCAATTTGCTCGGGTTTCTCGATTTTCTCAACCAACACCTCGCTCGCCAAGCCCAACATAAGCGTATCACCCCGAACATCCAGTGACTTGCAGGAATTTAGCAAAGCCTCCAGATTAGGCGAGACGTTTTTGACTCGGGAGCGGATCTTCCCCCAAGCGTCTACAAGCTCTCCTCTACTAATTGCAGGAGGTGAAACCGCTTCGCTCGTGACCTCGGGGCTGGATTCCGTTTTTTTAACGGAAGCAGGTTCCGGAACTTGGGTGCGTTTAACCTCTGCCCAAGCAACGGATTCCTGCTTGGGCGTTGTACCTTGCTTGGAAACGGGAGCAAGCTCGGCGTCCCCATTGATTTCTAAAACATCTGCCAACGCCAACTCGAGACCGAGCGAAGGTTGCCAACCACCGCGCTGATCGACTGCCGCACCGTTGAAGGCGCGCATCATTTTTAGCACAGCGGATGGCGTGAAATCAACCGCGTGGACAGACATGCGCGTTTTAGTGTTTTGAGTAGCATCGACTTGCGCTTCGTTGCCCATCTGAAAGAGCATGATGGCGCGCAAATAATCGACGATTTGCCGCGCAAGCTGACGTGGGTCAGAGCCAGCATCCAGCGAGCGGTGAATTGCTTGCAAACCCGCCCCGGGATCATCGTCTCGGATGCCATCAATTAACTCAATGACGGTTTCATTGGTGGCTGTGCCAAGAACGTTTTGCGCCAAATCAAGGCTGATTTTTTCACCGGTTGATGAAAGTTGATCGAGAAGCGAGATAGCGTCGCGCATCCCGCCATTTGATTGGCGAGCGATAAGCTGCATCACATCTGCATCAACGGTGAGGTTCTCGCCCTCGGCGATGATATCAAGCTGTTTGATAATGCTCTCAATCGGCACACGGCGGAACTCATGTCGTTGGCAACGCGAAAGCACCGTTGCGGGGATTTTATGAATTTCTGTAGTCGCTAAGATAAAAATGGCATGGGGCGGCGGCTCTTCAAGCGTTTTGAGCAGCGCATTGAAAGCCGGTGTGGAGAGCATATGAACTTCGTCAATAATGTAGATTTTGAACTGCCCCTGTGATGGCGAGAAGTTGATTTTATCGCGCAAATCACGCACATCATCCACGCCGTTATTGGATGCCGCATCAATTTCTATTAGATCAAGAAAACGAGTTTCATTGACGGCTTTGCAGTATTCACATTCGTCACAGGGGCGCGTGGAGACATCTTCTGCCTGGCAGTTTACGGCCTTAGCGAGCAAACGCGCTACAGTTGTCTTGCCTGTGCCACGTGGTCCAGCAAAGAGATAGGCATGCCCCACACGCTCACCAACGAGCGCATTTTGGAGTGTGTCCGTAACATGCGCTTGCCCTAGAACTTCATCCCATTTTTGGGGTCGCCATTTTCTGTAGAATGCTTGGGTCATTTTTGTCTATTGGTCTAGTAGTCTTATGGGTCTAATTGTCAAAACTCGAGTATTGCGTATAGCATAAAACGTAATGAAAAGCATTACGCAATACGTTTTACGCAATAGTTTTTCACGGCACTATATAGGTCGCACGCACTGTTTCCTGCGGGTCAATCAGGGAAACTTCTTCACCTGATTCCCAAACAGATTGGCGCAAACCCCAGAACAAATCAACGACAGTATCTTGCCCTGCCGCAGTATGCACTTGCACCGCGCCTTTGGGATATAGAGTCAGTTGCGGAAAAAGAAAAACATTTTTATCTTCATCTTCAAGATGCCAGCCTGCCAAATCCAATTCGCCTTCACCACTATAACGCACCAAAACCATCTCGGCTTCGAGCGTTTCTGCGCCGATCACGCTCACGATGTCTACGAGAATTTCAGCATCGGGGTTCAAAGTCGTGGCAGGCAGGACCTCGGCAGGCACAGATGCACTGATCTGTGCAGAAGGAATCACCACTTGCCGATAAGTACGATCATACCAAAACAAGATCGCCCCGGTCACAGCCGCAGAGACAAAGATATTAAGAAGTAAAAAGGGGAGCCAATGCTGTCGGTCTTTCATCTCCCCAATGATAGCATAATTCAGTAGTCAGTGGTCAGTTTTCAGTGGTCAGTTTTTGAAGTAAGCAACGCAAGAGCACCACAAAGTCACAAAGAATTTCTTTGTGTTTACTAGGAAAAACTTTGTGAACTCTGTGTCTCTGTGGTGAAACTCTTTATCCCTGTTCAGAGACCAAAACAAACGCAATCCAGTCGCCCAGTTGGCGGCGTTCGATTATTTTGAGATGATGGGATTCTGCAGCTGCGCGGACACGCTCCTCTTGCTCATCCAAAATCCCGGACAGGATTAAGACCCCACCGGGCGAAACGAGCTTGCCCAAACCTGCTTCCGTTAAACGGATCAGAATCGGGGCGAGCATATTTGCTACCACCAAAGGCGCGGATTTGAATTCAAAATCCCCCGCCAAAATTTCATCTACCGAACCTTGAGAAATAATGAACTCATCGCCAATTTCATTCACATCTGCATTCTCTCGCGCTGATTTGACGGATGGAGCTTCAATATCTACGCCTAAGGCGCGCTCTACACCTAACTTCAGTGCAGCAATGGAAAGAATCCCAGAGCCACAGCCTACGTCTATGACGGTAGATGGTGAACCGTTGATCGTGTCTTTACCGTCTACCATCCATCGTCCACTGTCTATTATTTCCTCCATCAATCCCAACGCCAACTGCGTGGTGGGATGCGTCCCCGTGCCGAACGCCATGCCGGGGTCAATTTTGATAGGGATGCGTGTTTCGTCTGGTGAATCCATCCACGCAGGGATGATAATGAGTTTTTTGCCAATGGGTATGGGGCGATAATGTTCTTTCCATGCTTCCATCCAATTGGAGTCTTGTATAGCGGTAAATGTTGGAGTGGGGAGGGGTTGGATCATGCCCAAATAGCTCAGAGATTGCTCCAGACGCTGACGAGTTTCCTCGATACGAGCGTCCACAGGGAGATAGGCGCGCACAATCACGTCATCTGTCGGCGTGCCGGGATCGTCTGCATCCAGATATTTAATTCCACGCTCTGCAACTACCCCACCCGGCGCATGCCGTGCAAAAACATCGGCAACGGCTTCCGCCAATTCGCCATCTACAGTTAAAGAAACTTCGAGCCAGTTCATATTGGTATCCATTATTTAGTAGTCAGTCTTCAGTATCTTGTAGAGAGTACCACAAGCAAAAAGCTAAGGCAATAAAAAGACCTGACAGGTTTTAGAAACCTGCCAGGTCTGAATACTGACTATTTACTGAAAGCTGCCCTACCCTCCAAAAACCTCATTCACCCAATCCATGAAGCCTCGTTCCTGCGGCCTGATTTCGGTATCAAGCGTGCCTGCGAGATTTTCAAAAATATCACGCTGCTCATCAGATAGGCGTTTGGGGATATCTACATTGATAACGATTTTCTGGTCGCCGCGTCCGCTACGTTGCAGACGTGGCACACCACGAGCGCGCAAAGTGAAGACTTTGCCCGGCTGTGTCCCGGCCGGGATGCGGAGTTTCTCGCTCCCATCTACAGTCGGGACATCAATCTCTGCGCCCAAAACTGCCTGAGCGATATTGATAGGCAGGTTGAGTAAGATATCGTTTTCTTGCCGCTGAAAGAATTTATGCGGCTTGACGTTCATCACGAGATAAAGATTGCCGCGTGGACCACCATTTGCGCCAGGCTGTCCCTCACCGCCCAAACGGATTTGTTGTCCTTTATCTACACCAGCGGGAATTTTGACTTTCTTCTGAATGGTCTTACGTTCTAAACCGTTACCTCGACAAATGCGACAATTCTGTTCAATCGTCTTTCCACGCCCGTTACAATGCGGACAGGTTGTTGTTTGCACCACTTGTCCCAAAATAGTATTTCGAACTTGGCGAACTTCACCCTGCCCATTACAAGTGGAGCAGGCACTCACATTTGTTCCGGGTTCGGCACCATCGCCTCCACAATGGGAGCAAACTTCATCACGTGCGAATTCGATTTCTTTTTCAATGCCGAAAATGGCCTCATCAAATTCGAGCGTGATTTCTTTTTGTAGATCACGCCCACGTCGGGGGGCGTTGCGTGAGCGTCCACCCATCCCGCCGAATCCGAAGCTGTTGAATAAGCCTTCAAAAAGGTCGCCAAAATCGCCCGTAAAGTCTTGGAATCCGCCAGTGTCTCCCATGCCTGCATGACCGAAGCGGTCATATTTAGCGCGTTTCTGCGCATCAGACAAAACGCCATAGGCTTCATTAATTTCTTTGAATTTTTCTTCAGCGTTTTCTTCTTTGCTTACGTCAGGATGGTATTGACGCGCCAAGCGCCGAAAAGCAGATTTCACATCGCTTTCGGAAGCATTCTTTTGAACGCCGAGCACTTCGTAATAATCTCGTTTACTCATGTTTTAGTCTTTTGGTCAGATGGTCGAAAGGTTGGGCAGTCTATTCAACCTCTTCTGCTTCGCCCTCAACTACATCTTCATCATCATCTGCGGGAGCTTCTTCTTCGGGAGGCACGTCTTCCCCTTCAGCGGGAGCCGCAGGCTCTTCGTAGACACTTTCGCCGATTTTTTGTACAACTTCAGTGAGTGAGTCTGTGGCTTTTTTGATTTCTTCCACGTCTTCGCTATCTTGCACTTTACGAACTTCAGCAACGGCCTCTTCAACCTCTGTCTTGATTTCATCTGGGAGTTTGTCACCCAAATCTTTAATCGCTTTTTCTGCACCATAAGCGGTATTATCTGCCAAATTCTTAACTTCGATTAACTCTTTGCGCTTGGCATCTTCATCCGCGTGTTCTTCGGCATCTTTGCGCATGGCCTCAACTTCTTCATCTGAAAGACCAGATGATGCAGTGATCGTAATATCCTGACTGCGACCAGTTGCCTTATCTGCTGCGGATACTTTGATGATGCCGTTCGCATTGATATCAAATGTGACTTCGATCTGCGGAACGCCCCTGGCTGCAGGCGGGATACCGTCTAAAGTGAAATTGCCGAGCGTTTTATTATCGACCGCCATAGGACGCTCGCCTTGAAGAACATTGATCTCAACCTGTGGTTGGTTGTCGCTTGCCGTGGAGAAGATTTGGCTCTTACGTGTGGGGATAGTCGTGTTGCGCTCAATCAATTGTGTCGCCACACCACCCAATGTTTCAATAGAGAGCGAAAGCGGGGTTACATCAAGCAGCAAAACATCTTTCACATCGCCGCCAAGAACACCACCTTGAATTGCGGCACCAATTGCCACGACTTCATCGGGATTAACACCCTTATGCGGATCTTTACCAAAAAATGCTTTTACACGTTCCTGAACAGCAGGCATACGCGTCATCCCACCGACCATCACGATTTCACTGATTTCGCCAGCTTTCAAATCAGCGTCTGAAAGAGCTTGGCGAACAGGAGCCATGGTGCGGTCGACCAAATCAGCGGTGAGTTGTTCAAGTTTAGCGCGTGTCATTGTCAGCACCAAATGTTTAGGACCAGAAGCATCTGCCGTGATATATGGCAAATTGATTTCAGTCTGCATCATCGTTGAAAGTTCAATTTTTGTCTTTTCTGCTGATTCTTTCAAACGCTGTAAAGCTTGTTTGTCTTTTCGTAAATCAATGCCGTTATCTTTTTGGAATTCATCGGCAAAATAATCCATAATGCGTTGATCAAAATCATCGCCGCCGAGGAAAGTATCGCCACTCGTAGAACGGACTTGGAAAACACCATCGCCCACTTCGAGAACAGAAACGTCAAAAGTCCCGCCACCCAAATCATAAACAATAATAATTTCGTTATCTTTTTTATCCAGACCATAAGCCAATGAAGAAGCGGTTGGCTCATTGATTATACGCATCACTTCAAGCCCGGCAATTTTGCCAGCATCTTTGGTAGCGTTACGCTGGGCATCGTTAAAATAAGCAGGCACCGTAATCACAGCCTGCGTCACTGTCTCACCAAGATAAGCTTCTGCATCTGCTTTGATTTTTGCCAAGATCATGGCAGAAATTTCAGGGGCAGAATACTCTTTCTTATCCAGTGTCACACGGATATCACCGTTCGATGCGCCAGAAACAGTATAAGGAACACGCCCAATAAGCCCCTGCACCTCAACATCGTCAAATTTATTCCCCATAAAACGCTTGATCGAAGAAATTGTATTTTGAGAATTAATAATAGATTGATTCCGCGCTACGCGCCCTACCAAACGTTCCCCATTTTTATTTACCGCCACAACCGAAGGGACAAGTCGCTCACCCTCAGATGAAGGAATAATAACCGGCTCGCCGCCATCCATAACAGCAACTGCCGAATTTGTCGTACCAAGATCAATACCGATGATTTTGCTCATTTCTAACTCCTGTGTTTGCGTGTCACGTATTACGTTTCACGTTTATATCTTCCAAACTCTTCTTCTATTACATAGTACGTGACACTTCAACACATGACACGCTCCTGTGTTTTTTCCTACTCCGCAACCCTCACCACTGCCGGGCGGATAATACGCTCACCGAGCATATATCCCTCTTGCAATACTTCGGCAACTTGTCCGCTTTCATGCTCATCACTTTTAACTTGCCCAATCGCCTCGTGAAAATTCGGGTCAAACTCCGCCCCCTCTGCTTCGATACGAGTAATATTTTCAGCATCCAAAACACCTTCCAATTTGCGATAAATCAGTTGGATTCCCTCCACCCAAGGGTCTTCAGGCGCATTTTGTAAAGCCCGCAACATATCGTCCATCACGGGCAAAAATCGCTTAATAATATCGCCTTTCATATCCTGGCGCTCTTGCACGCGGTTTCGTTCAACACGTTTTTTATAATTTGCAAAATCAGCTCTTGCACGCAAGATATCGTTTTCTTTTTCAGCGAGAGCGACCATCACACTTTCAAACTCTTCAGACGAGACCATTTCTTGCTCAACAACTTCTGCTACAGTCTCAGCGACGGTCTCTTCCACTTCTTCTTTTTTAGATTTTTTCTTCTTTGCCATTTTTTTACTCTTTTATTTTTTAGGATGGATGAAAAGCCGTCACGCACGTGTTTTGGGCTTACGTGCCCTCAATCAACATCTACGGTGCTTCAACTTTTTCCTACCAAACCAATCTTCAATATTTTCCCGATCCATTCTGCTTCGGGGATAATCTCACATCTTCATCGCTCTATTTTCTGCCATCAAACCACTCAACAAATCTGCCATATAACGAACGGTCGGAATTGTTCGCGCATAAGGCATTCGCATTGGGCCAAGCACACCGAGCGTACCCGTCGCCTGACCGGGGATGCCATATCTCGACAGCACCATCGAACATTCTTTCAACTCTTCCCAACCATCATCGCCGCCAATTAGAACCTGCACCCCCCCAACATTAGAATCAACAGCCGAGCTGGAGAGCATATCTTTTAATAGCGAGCGTTCATCAAAAAAACGGAGCGTACGCCTGCCTTCATCTGATCCTGCAAAAGATGGTTCAGCGAGAATATTCTCCATTCCATCCATATAAATTTCACCAGAAGAACCTGCACTACGTTTCTGCATCTCATCTTGAACAAGAAGAAGAATATCCTTCTCTAGCAAATCTGAGCGTTTAGGTAAAAGAGAGAGAGCCTCTACCGATAAAGAATCTAAACTTATATTTAATCGTTCTGCAACCTGGCTCAATCTTTCCTGTGGGATAGGTTCAGCCAACGTAAGAATTTGCTGTGAGACTTCTCCACCAGCAAAAACCAACACCATTAAAATTTGCCGTCCTTGTGTAGAGATAAGCTCAACATGCTTAAAAAGCATTTGCTCATTTCTCGGCGCAGTGACCAGAGAAACCGCCTGCGTCTGATGTGCCAAAACAGATGCAGCAAGAATCATCCACTCATTGCTATTTGAACGCGTCTGCGCAAATTGATGAGAAATCGTTCGTTGTACCGCATTTGGCAGATCAGCGTTTTTCATCACCTGCCGGATGAAATAACGGTACCCAGCCTCGGTCGGGATTCGTCCCGTCGTTGTGCGTAAATATCCCATTTCTGTGAGGGCGCGCATCTCATTGCGAATCGTCGCAGAACTGACATCCAATTTATAATTTTTAACGAGCGATTTTGAGCCAACTGATTGTCCGCTATCAATATATTCGCGCACAATCAGCATCAAGATTCTTTTTTGGCGTTCAGTCAGTGTTTTCATATAGAATAGTTTCTTAGCACCTTGTCATTAAGGGTGCTAAAGCACTAAAAAACGATGATACCATGCGCAAAAATGAGCGTCAAATAAGAGCTTTGTTAACAGAAAAAGCCGCCAAATTCGGCGGCTTTTGTAAAGACTAAATAAACTTTTTATGGAAGTGGTCTCCAAACTGGATCAAAATCATTAGCAGGGTCTGTGGTCACCTGTGTACGGGATGCTCCAGCTACTGTCATGACGTATATTTCTTTATTATCGCCATCCTTACCTTCAAAGACAAGCCAGAAACCATCTTCAGAATAATCTACATCCTGCACAGGGAGGGGGGCTGCCCCAACATCTATCCCTTCGGTGCCGCGGTTTTCGTAGCTAATGCTCATCAACCAAGTTCTTACGGGAATACCTGCGTAATATTGGTTATAAAGAATAACTGTTCCATCGGGAGACCAAATGGGAAGAACATTCCAAACTGTGTAATTACTCGCAGTAACCTGTTCTGGTGATTGTCCTGTATCTGTCATTGTCCAGATTTGATACGCACTATATCTTTTTATTGCGTAAGCGATCTGATTTCCAAAAGGCGACCAAGCCGGGTAACGAGCAAATTCATCTTTATCCGTATTCGTCAATCTCAACACAGAGTCATCATCCAGATTGATGGAATAAATCTGCATATAGCCATCTCGTAAAGATGTGAAAGCAATATGTTTGCCATCGGGCGACCAAGTCGGTTCAAAATCTCCACCGGGAGCAGAGGGGAGTGGTGTCAGGTTTGTGCCATCGGCGTCAACAATATAGAGGCTTGCACCCTTGAAAACATCTTGGTCTAATTCGCACGGGGCAACAAAAACAATCTTCTCTCCATCGGGAGACCAAGCAGGTTGACAAGCTCCTTCAGTCAGATTAGTGACTGGGTGAATACCATTACCTTCGGTATTTGCCATATATATTTGGGGTGCACCAGTACGATCAGAAACAAAGGCGATTTGTCCCGCACCTCCACCAATTGGTGTGGGCGAGGGCGTAGGTGTATCTGTAGGTGTTGGTGTCAGCGTCGGTTCTGGCGTATCTGTTGGGGTTGGCTCCAATGTTGACGTCGCGGTTGGTGATTCTGTTTCAATAACAGCAGCAGCCATCTCTTCTGTTGGTGTTAGCTCAGGAATGGGCGCAGATGTGGCAGTCGGTGTAGAGATAATGCCCCATTGAGAAAGCATAGCGGGGAACTGTGGGTAATAAAAAGCCAATGCGGCAATACCACCAAAAACAATTATCATCTGTAATAAAAAGCGAACAAATTTCCAACGGCTTTTTCGACGTTTTTGTCGCGGTGTTTCTGTTGTTGTTGGGGGAGATACTGATTGAGAACCAAGTGGAACACCAACTGAAGGAGGTTCACTTATAGGGTTATCTTCTGTAGAGTTTTTTTCAATGGAAGCCAAGGGCACAGAAGGAGAAGGGGCGATAGTAAAATCGTCTTCAATCAGTCGTTGCGTTTTGGAATTGGCTGAAAGCAAAGCTTTCCTGAATTCTTCAGCTGTTTGAAAGCGGTCATCCGCTTCAATTTTCATTGCCTTTTCGACGGCATTCGCCAAACGGCGAGACACTTTTGCAGCACGTTTACGAACAGGGGTTAGTTCGGCATTTTCCATTGCACGTGCTAATCCATCTTCAGGAATCACACCAGTTAGCGCGGCATAGAGAGTTGCCCCCAATGAATATATATCTGTACGTGGATCGGTGCGTGCTGTTCCATATTGCTCAGGTGGTGAGTAACCAGGTGTCATGGCACGCGCACCTGTTGTCGTAACCTGACTGCCTTGAACCACTTTTGCCAAACCAAAATCTACAAGGAAAATCTCTCCATCTGGCGAGATTTTGACATTTCCGGGTTTTACATCACGATGCAAAATAGGTGGTTTACGCGTATGGAGATAGGTAAGTGCTTTGCTCATCGCCGCACCAATTAAGATCACCTCGTCATCGGGTAAGAAATTGGTGCGCTCCATGCGTTGACGGAGGTCTTCACCTTCTATATAGTCCATGACAAGGTATTGACCTTGATCGCCAATCACGAAGTGGTCGGTAACACGCGTTAAATTTGAATGGCGCAAATTTGCTAAAATAACGGCTTCAAGCCTAAATTGGCGTGCGTATTCGTCTGTCGTAAAGAGATTTTCTTTAACAGCAACATCCACCCCGAGGTTTTCATCCACCGCGCGATAAACTGATCCCATCCCCCCCTGCCCCAGAATTTCTACTATACGATAACGATTATGAAGGAGTGCACCGCGTTCAAGCGTCATTAGACAAAATATCTCCAAAAAAATTAGATTCTTGTAGCTTGTGATTATAACAGAGAGCAGCCCTAGCGTTTAGACGAATCTGCTAAATTCATCTTAAGAAATATGAAAGGTGCGCCCCCTGAAACCCAAAAACCGACCAAACTATAGCGCAGATAGCGAAAAATATAAGCCATGAGATTTTCGCCTGAAGGAAAGATAAATTTCAGCCCAAGGTAAAAAATGACTAATCCCACCAAGCCAAGAAGATAGCGTAAGAAGCGTTGTTTAGCAGAGCCAGAAGCAAGATAGCCGCCGTGTTTTTCGATCCAAGCGAGACCGGCAAAGAGACCAAAGAGCGTTGCACTGGATGTAATAAGCCCACTGATAGAAAGAGGATTAGGTGCCTCGCCCCCAGCGCGAGCCGCATTTTGCATCCACGCTATGGGCATTGTCCAGTCTCTGAGCATCCACGCCACGAATCCGCCTACGAGAAGCAGAATCAGCGACCCTGAAAAGGCGGTGAGAATTTGCTTTGCGAGGGTTTGTTTTTTAGCCCACGCACCAACAGAATCCCATACGCGGTTCACGCTTACTAAAAGAATAAAACCTACTAATAAACCAACAATAGTATCAAAGGGGAAGTGAACAGCAAGATAAAGGCGAGAGAGGCTAATACCAAGGATCAGAAAAATAGCAAGTGCCCAAACCCAACCTTTACGAAAGTAGCTCCCAACCATGCCCCAGATCGAAATGGCGTTTTGGGCATGCCCCGAAGGGACACCAAAAGAACTTTCAGCAGATAAAGCCTGCACTTCAGTATTGACCCAATAAGGGCGCGGCAAATGAAAAGCAAATTTGAAAATCGTATTTAGACCGCTAGAAAGGAGCATAATTACACCAATACGCAACCCCAAGGCGGCATCAAAACACCAATAGATTATGGGAAGCGCGAGAATATAAAAATCTTCTGTGCCCAAAAAGCTAAATAGCTTCATTGGGGCTAGTAGCCATTCTCCTAAGCTTTGGAAAGCTAAAATGATGCCAATGCCACTGTTAAGTAAGGTTTCCATTAATCTCTCTCCTTTTTCGCACTTATAAACTCTAGGGGGTGTTTTTTCTCTAGTTGACGACAACTATCCTTCATTGTACACTCAAAAGATGCAGAAGTCATCTCAACAATGGCGGGATTTTCCCACAATCGCTTTGCTGGCAGCAATCGTATTTACTGCCTCTGTCAGGCTGTCTGTTACTGAGTGGACACCTGATCTTGAGAGCATAAGAATCATCACATTTTTGGGTCTATTGCTTGGTCTCGCCCTTGGATTCAGTCGCCTAAATAAAATTCAGGCAATACTGCTCACACTAGGCTATAGCTTGGTAATCATTCCCTGGCAAGTAATTCGCATTACTGATCAAGAACATCTTGCAATTATTCGTATTGCTAAGGCTAGCAATAGACTTGGTTTTTCTTTGAAACAGCTACTTGAAGGGCAACCTGTAGACGATCATTTATTTTTCGTTGCGTTAATGAGTATCATCTTCTGGTTTACGGGATTATATGCCGTCTATGTTTTACTCCGTTCTCAAAATATTATAGCGGCGTTATTTCCTTCCACGCTAATTATCCTGATAATCCAATATTATGATCAAGCAAGGGAATCTTCTCTTTGGGGGATTGGCTTCTATTTCTTTTTTGCTCTAATTTTATTGGGCCGACTAAATTATCTTGAAGATAGAAAGCGCTGGGTTAAAGAAAATGTCTTTGTCGATTCTGGGATTGGTATGGATGTCACAATAATCACATTTTCTGCGATTGCTGTTATTGTCTTACTTGCCTGGAGTATTCCCAGCTCGCGCGCGGAATGGGCGGCGTTAGCAAATTGGTGGCAAGATTCAACGAGTTCTTTAGCAGATACACAAAAACATCTAGATAATGCTTTAGCATCTATAGAAGAACAAACTGTTGAAGATAGTAGTGATCTATATAGTTCCAGATTGTTTTTAGGGGAGCAACCCTATCAAAGTAGCGAAGTGCTTTTTACTGCACGCGTATTAACAAAAGAGCTGGCTCAACGCTATTATTGGAAAATGCGCATTTATGATACATATAGCGATGGGCATTGGAGCTATACACAAGATATTCCCAACACATATATCCCTGCGCAAACTGAAATAATTGCTCCCGATATAGACACCAGTTTTTCTCAAGAGATTCTGTTTACGAATAAAATTTCGTCTCAAAGTATGCTCATACTCGTTCAACAACCCATCTCTATTAGTACAAGTACACGTGCGGCTTTTGTGCCACTTTCTGAGGGAGGCATGGATGTTAATCGTTTGCTTGCGCAACCAACATTGGAATTGAATGAAACGTATACAGTAAAATCTGCTCTCGTTAAGCCTACTGTTGCTCAAATGCGTCAGGCAGGGACCAATTATCCGGAATGGGTTAGTGAACGTTATTTGCAACTCCCCGAGGATTTCTCTGAAAATGTCAGAGAACTTGCCTTGCAACTCGCTGCAGAGAAAAACACGCCTTATGATGTGGCATCTGCTACGACGAACTACCTTCGCTCTGAGATCATTTATAATGAAAAGATACCTGCCCCGCCAAAAAATATAGACCCAATTGAATGGTTTCTCATAATTCAAAAAGAGGGATTTTGTAATTATGCAGCCTCTGCTAATGTGGTTATGTTACGGGCTGCGGGCATCCCGGCCAGGCTGGCTGTTGGATTTGCTCAAGGGGAAAGGGATGAAGAGGGTAATTTCCTTATTAAGCAAGGAAATGCTCATGCGTGGACTGAAGTTTATTTTCCTGAGATTGGTTGGGTAGAGTTTGAGGCAACATCCAGCGAAACCTTGCTTGTGCGTCCATCTGGTGTTGTTTCAGAAGCGCCTACTGGACCAGAAGATATGCTCTCGGGACGTATGCTAAATATGCTGGGCGAAAACGAAGAAGGCGATAATCTTCTTCTGCCGAATTTTGAAGAAGTTATCATTTTTGAAACTGTTCAAGATGAATCCAAAATAAATAGCCGCAGATTATTTTTTTGGGGTATGATTATTTTGTTAACGGTATCTGTTTTCTACGGGATATGGTATCTTAGCCGGAAGCAAGTTTTGGTCACGCGCGGGGTGCGGTTTTTCGTCCAATTATATGAGCGAAACAACCTTGCTATTCCCAAGTGGTTGATGCGATTGGTGCGCTGGAGCGAGACGACGCCGATTGCACGTGCTTTTTACGGCATCAATACAAGTTTGCGCTTGTTGGGAGCAGAAATCCCGCCGCATCTTACTCCGCAAGAGAGATCGGCTGTCTTGGTAAAGCTGATTCCTGAAAAGAAAGAAGAAATTACTCTCTTGTTAGCAGAGCATGAAAAAACATTATTCACCCCGAACGAAGGGGATATAAATATTGCCCAAAACGCTAGTCTTGCAATTCGTTGGCATACGTTAAAAAGAAGATTCGGGTCCCTTTAATTATTTCGAGAAAAAATTATGGCAGATACAGTAAAAGTTCCTCTAAAAGATCAGATTCTTGGCTTAAGTAGACAAGTCGGGCGCGTTTGCACGACGATAAAAACTACTTCAACTGATGTTTCCCGCAATGTTACGGATGAGCTTTCACATCTTGAGGGGCATCTCTACAAAATGAGCCGTCAAGCGGCAGCTTTTGAAGAAGAACATAGCAATCTGGTTGCGCTCTCAAATATCAGCCAGATGGTCAACTCATCTCTTGAAGTGGATGAGGTTTTACGCATCGCAATGGATACCGTTGTAAAAATGATCAATGCCGAGCGCGGCTTCTTAATGTTGCGTGACGGTGAGAATGCGATGACGATCCGCACTGCACGCAACTGGGAACAGGAATCGATCAACTCGAAAGAATCTTCTACCAGCCGTACAATTATCGGTCGTGTAATTGAAAGTGGAAAAGCTATTTTAACCACTGATGCACAAGAAGACCCTCGTTTTGGTGGGCAAGAGAGCATTATTGCCCATAATATGCGCTCCATTTTATGTGTGCCATTAAAAGTAAAAAATGATTTGATTGGCGTTATCTACGCAGATAATCGCATCCGTTCGGGGATTTTTACTGAAGCATCACGAAGTCTTTTAATCTCTTTCGCAAATCAGGTTGCAATTGCCATTGAAAATGCACGCTTATTTACGTCTTTACGTCATACCCTTGCTGAAGTAACTGAACTCAAGAATTTGATGGATAATATTTTCTCATCCATTGCAAGCGGTGTCATTACTGCCGATATTCAAGATCAGATTACCCTCTGCAACAAAGCCGCAGAAGCAATTATTGGGCAAGCAACACCTGAAATCGTTGGGCAACAACTTGATCAGATCATCCCCTCGATTGCTGAAAATATTCTTCCCTATCTCGCCACCATGCGCGAGACGAATGAACCGATTACAGACCTTGAAATTAACCACATACTCCCTGATCGGGGCTCAGTAGATTGGCGTCTTAACCTTTCTCCGCTCAAAGATGCAAATCAAACCACGCAAGGCGTCGCGATTGTGCTTGATGATCTAACCGAAAGAAAAGCCCTTGAAGCACAACGGCGCCTTTTTGAGCGTATGGTTTCTCCAGCCGTTATCCAGCAGATTGACCCCGATAGTTTGCGCATGGACGGTAAACGCACTGAGATCACAATTCTATTTGCCGATATTCGCGGCTTTACCAGCTTCAGCGAAAAACAAACACCTGAAAAACTCGTTTCTGTGCTAAACCGCTACCTCGCAGCCGCAGCAGAAGCTGTTCTTGATGAAGAAGGCACGGTCGATAAATTCCTCGGCGATGCAGTCATGGCTTGGTTCAATGCCCCTCTTCCACAGAAAGATCATACCCTGCGCGCCGTTCGCACTGCGTTGGCAATTCGCAATGCTATTGAAAAACTCTATCTTGAGCTGCCGCCCGAAGCACAACTTGGTTTTGGCGTTGGCATTCATTATGGCGAAGCCGTTTTAGGGCTGATCGGCACTGAGAAAAAGCTGGAATATACCGCAATTGGCGATAGCGTAAACACCGCCAAACGCGTACAAGAAAATTCACAGAAAAACCAAATTTTGATTAGCGAAGATGCTTATAAACGCGTCAAAAAACATATTTACGTTGACAAGCTGGATGCCCTGAACGTCAAGGGAAAAAGACGCCCAATCAAAGTTTATGAAGTACTTGGGTTACGTCAGGATTAACTGCAAATTCAAAAAAAGCTGGTCGCAACACGGAGCGTTGCGACCAGCTTTTTTTATCTCTATTTACGCTATTCCCCATAAATTCTCTACAAAATAAAGAAGTTGCGCCATCCCCTGCGCCACAGGCTCAGTATCAATAAACTCATCCATCGTATGCGCGCCCTCGCCAGTTGAAACCCCCAAACAGATCGCCGGATATCCTCGACTTAACGGAATATTTGCATCTGTCGAGCCAACGATCAAGATTGGCTTGACTCCTTGTTGAATGAGTGATCGTTCTGCCAATTTCACTAAAGGGTGAGAGGCGGGAATCTTGCCTGCGGGTCTCTTCCCAATTTGCTCCGCAACGATCTTGACCTCTGGCTTGTTCGCTGACAAAATTAACGCTTCGGTGTCTCGAATAAGTTCCGTTAACGCGTCTTCCCCTTCTGAGCGTAAATCCAACTCAAAAGAAGCCTCAGCAGCGATGGTATTAACAGAAATACCACCGGAGATAACGCCCACATTCATGGTCGTGCGTGGGCTTGATGGCAATTCCAATGCAGTCAATGCTGTAATCAATTTTGCTAATTCATGAATAGCCGAAGAGCGGCCATAATGCCCCCAAGAATGCCCACCCTCTGTGGATGCAGAAACTCGGTAACGACGCACACCCAAAGCGCGATTATAAATATATCCCAGTGCCATGCCTTCCAAAGCTAAGTAGGCGATCGGCGTATCTTCAAAATGATTCACAACCGCGCGCATCCCTTGAAGGTTGCCTAACCCTTCCTCGCCAACGGTGGCAACGAGCCAAATATCACCGGGCAGACGGATGTTTTTCTCTCGCAGCATCCAGATCAGGGCGAGCATACCGGCAACTGCCAGGGAATTATCACCAATTCCGGGCCCCGTGAGCCTCTTTGGGTCACGAGCGAGGCGGAGATCTGTTTGAGCGGGGAAAACTGTATCAAGATGGGCACAAATCACAAGCGGAGCACCAATCCCCTCGCCACGGTATCTTCCATATATATTCCCCACTTCATCTTTAGAAATATCTTCCAACTCTTCCTCTTCAAAGAGTTTTCGCACAAATTCACCGCGCTGGCTTTCTTCAAAAGTCGGGGCAGGGATTTGTTGAATAGCAATGGCTAATTCAAGAAGTTTGTCCATTAGATTTCACGAATCATATCGAGCATGGCATCCAGACGGGCTTGTGCCAGACCTGGCAAAACTTCGGTCGGATAAAAGGGCCCGCTCCCTTCCATGCTAAGGGATGCAGAAACATTACCGTGTGCCGCGGCGCGAAGAGGGTCTTCGCTTTGTTGAAAACCTGCGAGGAAGCCACCACAAAAGGCATCGCCCGCACCTGTTGGGTCGGCAACGCGAGAGGCATAGGCGGGGAGTTCCCAACGTTTTTTTGCGTTGACATCGTAAAGAAGTTGCCCCTCTTTACCACGTTTGACGATAATGAAATGGCAACCAAATTCGCCGAGTTCTTCTGCCATTTCCCAGAGATCGTGGGTTTCTCCCCAGAAAAGTTGCCTGAGTTCTTCTTCAGACGGCACGAAGGCGGTTAGGCCATCGAGAAAGAGCTGTAAATCTTGACGACGATTGGGGCCCATATAACGTGGGGAGGGATCAAGGGTGATGATTTTGGCGGATGCCGCTCTAAAAGCGGTCAGCAATTGTCCCTGACTCTTGAAATCGAGCGGGGCAATATGAAGGGCTTTACTTTCTAAATATTCAGGTGGGATTTCTGTAATCAGAGGCGTTGCAGGATGGCGCTCTGTTTTAAATTTTTCTCTTTTTTCAGGGGGACGGTAGCCCAAAAGGGCTTTTGGAAATGTTAATTCACGGTCTGCAAAATGCCTAACAAGATTAGCCCGAGAGAGTTCACGCGCTTCACTATAAGCGCGAAAAGAACGCAAGTCTAATGAACCAGGAACAACTTGTACGCCTTTTGAGTCAATCCCGTATTCGGCAAAATTTCGTAACCAGCGGTTGGGGTAATCTTCTCCGACCCGTGCTAGTAGCGCGATTTCCTTTTCCCAAATTGCGGCTGCGCCCGCCGCGTAAAGAGGGCTGCCGCCGGCTCGGTCAAGGATTGGTGCACCTTCGACGGGTAAAACATACTCTCGGTTAAGACGGCCTGCAAAAAGAAGGGTTGGGGACATTAAACTTGGAAAACGCGTTCGGCCGCAGCATTTTGATCTCGGTCAAGGGGCAGCAGAAAAACAAACTGGCTGCCTCGGTCGGGAACGCTCTCTGCCCAAATTCTCCCATCGTGCAATTCGATCATCACTTTAGCAACAGAAAGCCCTAAGCCCATCCCGCCGTGTTGGCGTGTTAGATGAGATTCAGCTTGATAGAAACGCTCAAAAATATGCGGCAAATCCTTTGCTGGGATGCCAATGCCATCATCAATAACAGTGACTTTTGCATAACCTGGAATTTGTTCAGTAGCGATAAAAACATGACCGCCTTCAGATGTAAAGGTTATCGCATTTTTCAATAAATTACTAACTGCGATCCCGATTTTTTCCGCATCCCCTTCAATCAATAATTCAGAATTCTTGGCATCTAAATGTAGGTTGACCTTTTTTTCTTTGGCAGACTCTAAAAATGATTTTGCCACTTTAGTCACCAGGTTAGAAAGGGAAAATTTTCTCATCCGGATACGCGCGGCACCGCTCTGGAAGTTTTCAACATTTGATAAGTTTTCGATAATCTCTTTGAGCTTCGCCCCACTACGGATAATCGTATCTAACTGCTCGTGATGTTCTTCGTCGATCACCTCACGTAAAAAGGTGGAGTGTCCCAGTATCAACCCCAAAGGTGTGCGCAATTCATGCGAAGCAATCGCGATAAAATCTTTTTTCATCTGTTCCAGTTGATCAGCTGCCGCCTGAGTTTGTGCGGTACGCTGTTCCAAAGTCATATTTTCGATAATCAACGCTACCTGAGAAGCCAAAGTCTCTAGGATTAAGACATCTTCTCCGTTATAATGGGCGCGGTTTGTCTTGTTGATTGCTTCTATAACACCAATAGGCTTTCCCTTAACAAGTAGCGGAACAGCTAAAACGGAGTTTGTTTGAAACTTTGCAGTTTGATCAACCTCTGAATAAAATCGCTTATCTTCTTTTACATCTTGAATGACGAGAGTCTTGCCATTTAGGTATACCCACCCGGCAATGCTCTCTTCCAAAGGTACACGAACGCCTTGAATTGATTCGCGCTGAAACCATGGAACAGCTACAAAATGGAGATGTTCATCAGCTTCGTCATATTTCAAGATAGAAGCGACTTCGCTATTAGTCAACTCGCTGGCAACAGAAATCACCGATTGAAGCACGGTTTGATAGTCCAACTCAGAGATGAGAGTACGAAGTGTTTCAAGTAGGCGTTCGCGGCTTGAATGGCGTTTAGTAGTAGTCATAATATAGGAAACCCTGTCAATAGATTATACTCGCTTTGCGAGAAAGCGCATTTTCTACAAGCATTTCGCAAGACTTAAAAGCAGAAAAAATTATCTAATTAGAAGAAAGTAAGGAGAAAAAATGGGCAAGAAAAAAGTACGCGTAGCAATTATAGGGATAGGGAATTGCGCATCATCATTGGTTCAGGGTGTTCATTACTATAAAGATACGCCTGATGACAAAATTGTTCCTGGCCTGATGCACGTCAATTTGGCAGGCTATCATATCAGTGATATTGAATTCACCTTTGGGATCGATATTAACATCACCAAAGTTGACAAAGATCTTTCTGAAGCAATCTATGCTGAACCGAATAATACCTACAAATTCGCCACAGTCCCACATATGGATGTCCCCGTTATTCGCGGTATGACCCACGATGGGCTGGGCAAATATCTCAAAGAAGTCATTACACCAGCTCCTGGACCCACTGCCGATATTGCAAAGATGCTCAAAGAGACCAAAACGGATGTGGTTTTGAACTTCCTCCCCGTTGGCTCCGAAATGGCGACCAAATGGTATGTTGAGCAAGCTCTCGAAGCAGGCTGTGCATTCGTAAACGGGATTCCAGTATTCATTGCATCTGAAGAATATTGGGCAAATCGTTTCCGTGAAAAGGGATTACCGATCTTGGGCGACGATATCAAATCGCAGGTGGGCGCGACAATTTTACACCGTGTTTTGACAACGTTATTTGTCGACCGTGGTGTTCGGCTTGATCACACTTATCAACTTAATTTTGGCGGAAATACGGATTTCCTTAACATGCTCGAACGCGAGAGGCTCGAATCAAAGAAAATCTCGAAGACCGGTGCAGTCACATCCATGTTGCCTTATGATTTAGGCGCGGGAAATGTCCACGTTGGCCCCAGCGACCATGTGCCGTGGTTAAGTGACCGCAAATGGTGTTATGTCCGCATGGAAGGGACGACCTTCGGTGATGTCCCGCTCAATCTGGAAGCAAAGCTCGAAGTATGGGATAGCCCCAACTCTGCCGGTGTGATGATCGATGCAGTCCGCTGCGCAAAAATCGCTCTTGACCGAGGCTTGTCCGGCCCTATCATCGCCCCTTCATCCTATTTCTTTAAGACCCCGCCCAAGCAATTCCGTGACAGTGTCTGCAAAGAGATGACTGAGGCATTTATTGTAGGCGAGAAGTAAAAAAGAAGCTTATCTCAAAAGAATCAAAAAATCCCCGAAGGGCAATTGCCTTTCGGGGATTTTTCTTTTCCTGCTAGATTTCATTCAGGCATAGAGATTAAATATTTTCCCATCTCAAAACTAAACAGCAGCGGCGATTGAGTAAGGCGATAGTATCACCGTCGCCTGTATCGAAATCAAAGCGAGTTATCAATATTCTTCTCGTATATTCGCTCTGGTTTCGATACGGCGAAGAGCATCGCCTACTCAACCGCGGCTATCCCAATAATGTAAATGGATGGGTTATATAACACTCATTTCTTAGTGTTTTTTCTTACGGTCATCTTTGAAAATTATACTTAAGATGACGCTAACGACACTCACCACAAGACCGCCCAAGAGGGAGTTCCAGAAAACGGGAGCGGCGATATGTAAGCCTACCCCAAAGCCTTGTCCGATAACACTGGTCAACCAAAAGAGGAAGGAATTGATGACCAGTGAGAATAACCCTAATGTAAGGAAAATCAGGGGAAAGGTAAAGAGCTTGATAATTGGGCGTAAAAGCGCATTGACCAATCCAAAGATGAGGGCAATCCAGATCAGGGAAGATAAACTTCCTCCCAGATCAATACCGGGAACAAAGTAAACGGCTGTGGCGATTGCAATGGCATTAATGATCCAACGAGTGATAAAGCGAGGCATTTTTTTCTCCTTTTCTATATATAGGTATACGGCAAAAGTATTTTTGAGTTGCAGATCATGCTCAGCTCTCTGCACGCATCCAGAGGAGGGTGCGACGTGAGGCAAATCCGGCAGCTTCAAAGGCTTCGGTTAATTCTCCTGCAGGGTAGTCTATGTAGAAGTCACGGCGTTGGGAGGCAAGGTGTAGACGGGCGTGCAGCAGGAGAGATGCTAGGGTTTCAGAATCCGCTTGTGGTGCGGAAGCAAGCCATAGGGGCGAGCGTCGCGCACGTGTATATCTCCAAATCAGTGCGGCTTGAAATTTCCCATCCTTTTGTGCTACCCATTGACGAACATCGCTTTCCACAAAAAGCCTGTAGAGCCAATATTTAAGACCTGGTTTAAAGATTTCCCAATCGGGCATTCGGTACCAGGTGATTTCTTCGGGGTAGGCTTGGGCGAGGCCGCGATGTTGTTGCTCCCAAAAGTGCGCGGTGCGAGATGTGACGATAGTTTGGGCAACCACTTTTCGCGGATCAGGTTCTGAAACAGCGTCCCAAGTGGTACGACGGGCGCGGGTTTGGAACCCAAGATTTTCGTAGAGTTTGATTGCGCTAGGGTTATCATCTTCAACTTGTAACCAAATTGATTCTGCGCGCCGTTGACGCGCATGCTCCATCCCTTTTTGCGTCAAAAGACGAGCAATGCCCCTGCGTCTAAAATCGGGGTGAACAGCGATATTGGCAAGCAAAAAAACAATTCCTTTTTTGCGAAAAGGGACGATGCTGATATTGCCTACGATCTGTTTTTCTTCTACCCAGACATAACCTGTCAGCGGAGGGGAGTTGGATGCCCAGTTTAAAAAACCAGCGTTTTGGCTGGCTCGTCGCATCTGCTGGACGTAGCGTTTCCCTTCACCATCCATATTATGCTTAAAGCAAAGTTCAACCAAATCTGCAATTTTTGGGAGATCGTGCATGATTCTGATTGGGCGTATTTTGCCCATTTCTGTTTTGGAGAGAGGAATACTGATGGAAGCCATTCTCAATATTATAAATCACGAATGGACATAAATTGGTCGAATAGTTCGAATTCACAGAAGCATTGTTAATTTGCATTTTTGGTCTAACAAGGTAGAATGAACGCAGGAATTTACTTATGACAGAAAAAGACCCCGCTCTCGCTAAACCCACATCACTCAAACTACAAGTTCGCTTTTTATTGCGCAAAATTCTTCCGACCATAGGGGTAGAGCGTCGCGCAGATGTGCGCGCATATTTACGCGAAGAAGCGCAACCAGATTTCGATTATTTTTTGCTGGTCGTGCTTTCAAGCATCATCGCAACTTCGGGGTTATTGATCAATTCTGGCGCAGTCATTATTGGGGCTATGTTAGTTGCACCTCTAATGTCACCAATTATCGGATTAGGACTAGGTTCGTTAATCGGTGATGAGAAGCTTCTCAAAACCGCCATCTCTGCACTTTTACGCGGGTCAGTTATCGCTATTATTGTCGCGATCCTGCTTACGTGGTTTAACGAAGCTCTTCCCTTTATCACTTTACAAACACTCCCGACAGAAGTTCTCTCGCGTACCAGCCCTTCACCCATCGATTTAATGATCGCTCTTGCAGGTGGTTTGGCGGCAGCTTTTGCGCTGGCACAACCATCTATTTCTGCTGCTTTACCAGGCGTTGCCATCGCAACCGCCCTCATGCCTCCGCTAGGTGTGGTTGGCATCGGCATCGCAATGGGACGCTGGGAAGTGGCAGGCGGCGCATTTTTGCTCTTTATAACCAACGCCGTCACCATTGCTTTTTCTGCTATGCTGGTCTTTTTTTCGCTGGGCTTCAGCCCTGGTACAAAAGATGGCGTACGTGTTCCGCGCTCTTTGCTCATTTCTGCCTTAGTCACCCTTTTTATGCTCGTGCCTCTTACCTTTCTCAGCATCACTGCCTTTCAAGAAGCCAGTAGAATGCGAGAAATAAATACCATCGTCTCTGAAGAAATCAGAACGCAAGGGGCAGAATTAATTACCCTCGACACCAAAACCGATGAGAACGACATTCTCAATCTGGAAATTACCCTGCGCACCCCAAAACGTCTTTATTATGGAGATGTGGATAGTCTCCAAGAATCTATAGCAGTGCGATTGCAGGAAACCGTCGCGATTGTGATCAATCAGATCATTGCCGACAAACTGGATCCCCTCGTCCCGCCGACGCTCACCCCAACGCCTACACTTGCTACCGCTTCCCCAACAAACTCCCCTACCCCAACATCTACCGCTACACCGCCCCCAACGGCAACAGCTACCGCTACTTCAACATATACCCCCACCCCAACACCGGTAACAGCTCTTGTTCAGAATATCTTCACCAACTATGATCAATGCCTTGAACTCCACCAACGCTCAGGGTTCAACAGTCCCGTTATTGGGCGTCTTAGAAACGCACGCTATATCACCATCCTGTATGGAGAAAGAACGGTTGATGGTCTTATCTGGATCGAAGTCAAAGATCAAGAAGGGCGCGTTGGCTGGCTGCCACAAATTTGTACCCACCCCGTGACCCTGACACCAACCAAAACACCACACTCTGCAACACCTTCCCCTGAGGGGAATTAATATAATCCTATCCACCCTGAAAATATAGCTATATTGGAATAAACATGTCACTAAACGAGCTCCCGACCTTGATCAAAAAACTAACCGAAACCTTTAGCCCTTCTGGTTACGAAAACACAATTCGTGATCTAATTATGGCTGAAATCAAAGATTTCGCCGATGAAATTCACGTAGACGCACTCGGCAACTTGATCGCCCGCAAAGGCTCTGGTGGGAAGAAAATCATGCTCGCCGCGCATATGGACGAAATTGGATTAATCGTCAACCATGTTGATAAAAATGGTTTCGCACGTTTTACGCAATTGGGCACATTACTCCCGCATACACTGATCGGCACGAAAGTCCATTTTTTGAATGGCGCTTATGGCGTGATTGGCGCAGAATATCTTACGCAAATAACCAAATTCATACCTATAGATAAAATGTTCATCGACACGGGCGCAAGCAGCCCCAAAGATAGTCCTGTAAGCATTGGAGATGTAGGCGCAATTGAGCATCCTTTTCATGATTTGGGCAAGAGACTCATTGCAAAGTCAATGGATAATCGTGTCAGCGTTGCCGCGCTCATCGAGACAATGCGAAAGCTCAAAACCACACCGCATGAAGTTTATTTTGTCTTCACCACCCAAGAAGAAACAAAAGTGCGTGGCGCACTCACGTCTGCCTATGGCATTAACCCGGAAATCGGCATCGCCATAGATATTTGCCCAACCGGTGATACGCCCTATAGCGCCACCAAAGAAATCAGTCTTGGCAAAGGACCCTCTATCAAAATCAAAGACCCATTTATGATTGCCGACCCACGCATTGTAAAATGGATGATTAAAAGTGCGGAAAAAGCAAAAATCCCCTATCAGCGTGAAGTCTCTAATCTCGGCAGCACTGATGCCCGTGCCATTCAAATCGCACGCGAAGGTGCTCTGGCAGGCGGAATTTCAATTCCCTGCCGCTATGTCCACTCACCATCTGAAATGGTTGATCTCGACGATATTCAAAACACGATCAAATTATTGGTCACCCTGCTTGAGAAGAAAATAGAGCTTTAATGAAAAAAAAGATGCGGATTATCTATTACATATTGATTTTTTCAACCCTCGTGGCTTGTACAAATTTTCCCTACAGCACAACGCCTCCAGCAACACCAATCAGCCTCACAGAAAGTGCAGAAGAAATCACCACGCCCGAAGCCGAAGAAATCACCCCCACAGAAGATAATTCCCCGAAAATTTTGCGCCTTTGGTTGCCCCCTCAATTTGACCCTGAAGCAGAAACAGATGCGGCAGCCCTCCTCCGAACAAGATTAGATAGCTTTCAGAGACGCCGCCCAGACCTAATTATTGAAGTGCGAATCAAAGCGGAAAAGGGGCAAGCCAGTCTGCTCAACACCCTCATCACAACCCACCAAGCCGCTCCATCCATCATGCCCGATCTTGTTGCCCTAACACGCCCCGATCTTGAAAGCGCAGCGCAGCAAGGCATTTTGCATCCCATAGATGGTCTCACCACCCTGCTTGACGACCCCGATTGGTTTCCCTATGCCCGCCCGCTGGCACATATTCAAAACTCAGCTTACGGCTTGCCCTTTGCCGCAAACCTGCTCACTTTGCGCTACCAGCCTGCCGAAGATTTTCCTCTCCCCACCATCGAAAGCCTTACAGAACAAGAGCTACAAATTCTGCTCCCCGAAGATAGCACAACGCTTAGTTTTTGTCTTTACGATGAAGAAAATATAGAAGAAGAAAGTCTCACCCAACTCCTCAGCTTTTACCAAAGCAATTTATTTACCCTTACCGAGACCCAAAATAGCCTACCTATTCAATGGTCAAATGATTTTTTGGATGAAACGCCAGCGGATGCCATCCTCGCACCGATTCCTGGACCCGAGGGGATTACCTGCTCCCTGGCATCTGCCTGGATTTGGTCGCTGGCGGGAAGCGCCCCCGACCTCCAGCCTGCTGCCGTTGAATTAGCAGAATACCTCTCTGATAGTACCTTCCTCGCCGAGTGGACAGTTGCCATGAGCATTCTGCCCCCTCGTCCAACCGCGCTGGATGAGCGCAAAACAACCTTACACGACCTAAGTCTCCTCGCGCAGCCGATTCCATCCAATGAAACTATTGAAGCTTTGGCTGAGATATTCCAAGCTGCGACAATCTCCGTTCTTCAGGAGCAAGTTGACCCAAGTGCGGCCGCGCAAGAGGCATTAGAAAATATTCAATGAAATTTAAACGCATAGATGTTAGAATTATCTCCTATCTTCACTTAATCCCAAAAAAGGAAAATAATCATGAGAATTAGCGAAAAATTAGCCGAAATGATGAATGAACAATTCGGCAATGAGATGGGTGCTTCGATGCAATATATGCAAATTGCGGCCTATTTTGATGGACGTTCTTTGCCAAAATTTGCCGAGTTTTTCTACGCGCAAGCCACCGAAGAACAAGAACACGCCATGAAATTTTTGCACTATTTACTTGATATTGGCGCAGAAGTTTTTATCCCCGCAATTGAAGCCCCTGTTTACGAAATCGCTGATACTGCCGCCAGCTTTCAGATGTCTTTAGACTGGGAAAACGAAGTTACCGCGCAAATTTATGCCTTGATGGATACAGCGATGGAAGAAAAAGATTATGCCGCCCAAAATTTCTTGCAATGGTTTGTGACTGAGCAAGTTGAAGAAGTTGCCAGCATGGAAACTTTGCTGGATGTGGTCAAACGCGTGGGCGAGAAGAATCTATTTATGATTGAGAGTTATTTGGTGCGTGGCGAAGAAACACCTGCTGCGTAGAAAGTATCATTTAAAAACCAACCGGCTCCCAAAATTTGAGAGCCGGTTTTTCTTTAGGGGTATCTCAAACTTCTGAAGTTGATCTTGACCAGTTTCTTTCTATGATTCGGTTCGATACTAGGCAAAAACTGGATACTATACCCACAAAAAAAGCTGGCTTGAGTTCTGTACAGCCCACAATATAAAAACCGCCTTTCGGCGGTTTTTATATTGTGGTGGTTGGTTAGCTTTTTTGTTTGCCCGTTAGGGTTTTAGCGTCCCAGATCAAAATAAACTCAACAATATTCCCAAACCAGTTCTCCAGCCCTAGTTAAACACGTCTCCCGCCTCGTGTCCTCCAGATAGTTTTCATTTATTCTATAGCTACTACAAATCAACTACTGAAAAGGAGCAATTATCATGACAACAAAATCTCAACGCAACAATTTCGAGTATCGTTCGAAAGAGGAAATTAACGGTTGGCCATTAATTCACATTAATTTGGGCACACATCCCGAAACAGGTCAGCCGCTGGTCGCAAAAGGTGTCGTAGCCATAGGAAATATTGCCATTGGTATCGTTTCGATCGGTGCTGCGGCCTTTGGAATCGTCACAGTGGCCGGATTTGGTTTGGGCATAGTTTCTCTGGCAGGCATCGCAATAGGGATCGTTGCGCTTGGCGCTATCGCTTTGGGATACGAAGTTGCTCTCGGCGCTGTTGTGTTTTCGTCCAAGTTTGCGCTCGGCGCAATCATTTTAGATGCTTATTTCCTTGGGTGGTCGCTAATATTCGCTGCATTCATTGCCCTGGTCATTTGGGGCTTGCGTAAGGCCAAGGCTCTTCGACTGCAAAGCTGATCTGATCAACGATATTAACAACCAATAGTGAAAAGGAGTAATTATCATGACAACGGTAGACAAAACCACCCAACCGCAGATTTCAGGTCTTGCAAAAGTCTGGCAGCGGTTGCCAGTATTGCTCAAAGCGTTCTTAATGGTAACTCTTATAGGAATAGTCGGCGCAAATGGAATATCAGTTTTTTTTGTGGCGCTTCCATTACCTTTATCGCTGATCGCTATGCTAGTCTATCTGTTTTTTTACTGGAAGTTCTTCAGTGGCAGTTGAGGGTCAAAGAAAAGCGCTGAAGCCAGGAAAAAATATTTTCGAGTCGGCAGTTTATCGCCCAGACTATGGAGGTGGAGCCTTTTGCTGGGCGCGTTTTTTGTGCTGGTTTTGCAATCCGGTCTGGTGGTTACTTTTAGGCTGATCCAATTCCCCGCCGATCGTTTCGCCCAAGGATTTGGATTTGAATCTGAACCGCTGTGGATAGTTTGGCCTATCATCCTCATTGCATCATTATCGGCCGGGCTTACGGAAGAGGCTGGATTTCGCGGTTATGGGTTAGTTCCTTTGCAAAAACGCTACGGGCCAGTTTTGGCAAACATCATCATCTCTGTTCTGTTCGTCCTGTTTCATCTGAATCAAGCCTGGGCTCCGCCATTGCTTCTGCATCTCTTTGTCGCCAGTTTTATGTTCGGCGCGATCGCTTACGCATCTGGCTCTCTGCTACCAGGCATTATCGCTCACACCGTCCTCGATATTGTCAACTTTTCATACTGGTGGACAGATGTAGCGGGCAGGTTTGAATACCAACCCATCGCTATTACCGGTATGGATCTTCACTTCCTGGTATGGTCGGTGCTCTTGACCGTATCCGGGGTATTGTTCGTGTGGGTGCTGGGCAAAG
Source organism: Anaerolineae bacterium (assembly GCA_018645405.1). Lineage (GTDB taxonomy): Bacteria > Chloroflexota > Anaerolineae > Anaerolineales > Villigracilaceae > Desulfolinea. The sequence continues at coordinate 31,519 of JABGOQ010000048.1, forward strand.
TCAAGGCTGTTCGGCTGCAAAGCTAAACCGAACTGGCGCCTGCAAATAGAGATCAGATCAAGTAGCAATATTGGATTTAATTAATGAATAATTATTCGCCGTTCTGGCTTTATAATAACGATATGGACATGCCCAGCTCTTACACCAAACGCTTCCGACAGCTTCGTTGGAAATTAACCCTGAGCTACACTGGGGTAACGGTCGGAGCCCTACTTACAGTGGAGCTGATTCTCCTTGCAAGTACCGCTATCTTTGTTGCCGTACTTCTCAACAGTGGTGTCATTCAGACTGAACTTATCAATACCATGTCCGCCGAATACATGCCTTCGCTGCAGTTTTTGCTTTCCCAGACTCCGCCAGACCAGGATGAGATCACCCACTGGCTGGATCGAATGGGTGCCGCGACTAGTTCAACCATTCCGCTCACTTTTAATGCTACCGACCAATTATTTATTGTTGGGCACGATGGTGTTTTACTTGGGAGCAAACCCCCGGACTTGTTTGGAAGCGGCACGATCGGACGCCCAATAAATATGCAGGCTCTTCCAGGATTGGCCGCGCCCCTCCAGGCCGCACTTGGGGGAGAAGAGGAGGTCGATAATCTATACACTCTCCCCGGACTCGACGAGAGTGTAATTATGGCCTTCCCCATTTGGGACGAGGCGCATGAAAGAGTGCTTGGCGTGCTGATCGGCGTTGGCAAATTCCCAACGGTCCAGTCCGCACTCAGCAGCATTATTCCCATCATGGGAATCAGCTTTCTTATCTTAACCTTTATTGCCGGGACTGCGGGAACGATTTACGGTTCGGTTGCCGCTCGTGGACTTAGCACCAGACTCGACCGGCTCTCCGAAGGGACCCATGCCTGGAGCCAGGGTGATTTCACCCAGCTGGTAGAAGACACTTCGGGGGATGAAATCGGGCAGCTGGCTTACAACCTTAACCAGATGGCACAAGAACTGGAAAGCTTATTAGATACCCGCCAAGAATTGGTACAGATCGAAGAACGGAACCGGATGGCACGCGATCTGCACGACAGCGTTAAGCAGCAGGCCTTTGCGGCATCGGCCCAAATTAGTACTGCCAAGAAATTATTAGCGAAGAACCCAAACAAAGCTATTGGAAATATCGAGGAGGCCGAACGCTTAACGAACGCCTTACGCAAGGAATTGACCAATCTGATCCAGGAATTGCGCTCTCCAGCTTTAGAAGGCAAAGGTTTAGCCACTGCTTTACAGGATTACGGTCATGATTGGTCTCGTCAGAACGAAACCGAACTAGAAATACGCTTACAAGGAGAACGCCCCTTGCCATTGGATATTGAGCAAACCATCTTCCGAATTGTACAAGAAGCGCTAGCGAATATCGCTCGGCACAGTAATGCCAATAGGGTTGAGATCGGGCTAGTATATACATCAAAGGAATTGACCTGTATGATTCGTGATAATGGATGTGGATTTGATCCTACTCAGGCTTTGCTGGGCTTTGGGATCCGCTCAATGCAGGAGCGTGCGAAGACTCTCGGAAGCCAGCTCAATTTGGAAAGCATCGCCGGAGAAGGCACTATTATTACACTTGCTCTAAAGCTCAACAATAGTCTTAGCTACACCGAGGAGAATCGAAGCCATGAGTGAGCCAATCCGAATTTTACTTGTCGATGATCACAAAATTGTGCGCCAAGGGGTCCGGGCTTTCTTTGATGCACAGGAGGGAATAGAGGTCATTGGAGAAGCTGGATCAGGAGCAGCAGCAGTCAAGATGATTGAGGAGCATGTTCCCGATGTGGTCTTAATGGACCTGATTATGCCAGGGATAGACGGAGTTGAGGCAACCCGCCTGGCAAAAAGCATAAGTCCGCGTACTCAGATTGTTGTCTTGACCTCATACCATGATGATGAGCATATCTTTCCAGCTCTGCAGGCTGGCGCACTCTCTTATATATTAAAAGATGTCGCGATGGATGAGTTGGCCGAGGTAGTCTTTAAAGCCTCCAAGGGTGAAGCAACCTTGCACCCACAGGTGGCTTCACGCGTAATCCAAGAATTGCATGGTAGAAAGAAAGATGAAAACACTCTTGTTGTCGACTTAACCAAGCGCGAGACAGAAATTCTTAAGGTGATTGCTCGGGGGATGACCAATATCGAGATCGCGGAAAAATTTGTAATTAGCAAGTACACTGTCAAGGGGCATGTTAGTAATATTTTGAGCAAGCTGCACTTAGCAGACCGCACCCAAGCAGCTGTGTACGCTTGGCAGCAGGGGGTTGTAGAGAAAGAATAGAGTTTGGAACTCGATATCTGGAGATCTTCAGATTATTTTTTTCACATGGCTTTTTGAGGAAGAATGAATTTCAGAGCAGGTCCGCTAAGGGCTACAAAAAAAGACACCTAATAGGTGTCTTTTTTGCTTTTATACTGACAAAATCAGCAACTAAGCCTATAACTTGGAGGTCGCAGGCTCGAGTTTATATAAGAAGATAGGTACACCTGCATTCCTTGATGAATCTGCAACTGATAGTAAGATTCTGAAAAAACAACACTGATAAGATGTATTTCCTCCAAGAAATAAGGAAAAGTGGTGTTCGGTATTTATCACATTGGGGGGTAATGGCTTTAATCGTTTTTACGCCCAAATGATCCAGAGAACAATCATCATGATACCAATCCCAAAGCGCAAGGCAAATGCCCAGCCCCAACCGACCATGAGGCCTTTTGTAATTGCGATGGCTTCTTCTTTTGTGTGACCCTGATTTTTCTCTGAAAGATAGAGTGTAATCGGTGCAGCAATCAATCCACCCAAGGGAGAGAAAATCAGGCTGACGATAACACTGACAATCGCAGCAAGAACAAGTGAAGCTTTGGCAGCGCCATAATCAAGGGCTTTTTTACCCATCAAGAGGCCATCTGAGATATTGCCGATAACCATGAGAATAGTCATGGTCATAAAGATGCCCCAGCCTCCTGGGCTGAAACCGCCAAAGATGCCAAATCCCAGCGCGGCGAGCCAAATGATGACCAAGCCGGGGAAGACGGGCATAATCAAACCAAATAGCCCGAATAACATAACAATGGGGGTGATAATAGTGATTGCTGTTTCTAGCCAAGAAGCCATTTTTTTCTCCTAGTTGCAAATATAAATTTCGTAAAATTTCCTGCTCTAATAATACGAAATATTCTTTATAAAGTTTCACTAACTTCAATTGCGCCCCCCTCTAACTCCCCCCGTTTCAGGGGAGCATCCTTCGGATATGCTTCGCGAAGAACTTGTTCCTAGGCACTCCGCGAGTATGCTTTGCGAAGGTTAGGTGGGTCTATTCAGCTTGGATAACTTCAATCCCGCCCATCCACGGGCGTAAAATTTCAGGAACAATAATCGAACCATCTTCTTGCTGGTAATTTTCCATGATCGCAATCATCACACGTGGCAAGCCCATCCCTGAGCCGTTTAGGGTGTGCACAAATTCATTCCGCTTACTATCTTCTGGTCTATAGCGGATATTGGCCCGCCGTGCCTGAAAATCGGTCACGTTCGAGACAGAGGAAACTTCAAGCCACTCGTTGCATCCCGCCGCCCAGACTTCGATATCATAGGTGATTGTTGCGCCGAAGCCCAAATCGCCAGTACAGAGTTGATGGATGCGGTAGGGCAATCCGAGTAAGGCAACGGTTTCTTCTGCATCTGCCATCATTTTCTCGAATGCGGCATCTGAATCTTCGGGTTTGACAAACATATACATTTCAACTTTGTCAAATTGATGCCCGCGTTTGATGCCGCGCACATCGCGTCCCGCGCTCATTTTTTCTCGACGAAAACAGGGTGTATAAGCGGTGTAGTTCTTCGGCAAATCGCCATCTTCAAAGATTTCATCCATATGATAGCCCGTCAGTGGTACTTCGGCGGTCGGCACCATATATAAATCTTCTTCGTGGTCTTTGTAGAGATTGCCCGCAAATTTTGGCAATTGCCCCGCGCCATAAACCGTATCTGTTTTGACCATAAAAGGCGTATATTTTTCAACATAGCCCTGCTTGATATGCAAATCGAGCATGTAGGCGATGAGCGCACGTTGTAAACGCGCTCCTGCGCCGCTCAACACATAAAAACGGGATCCGGTCATTTTTACGCCGCGCTCAAAATCAATAATCTCGAGTTCGGGACCTAAATCCCAGTGTGGTTTGGGATCGAAGTTAAATTCAGGGATTTCACCAACTGTCTTAAGGACGACATTCTCACTTTCATCTACACCGTAAGGAGTCGCATCGCTCGGGATATTGGGCAGGGTAGCCATAGTGGATGTTAGTTCTACGTCAACATCTCGCAGTTCATCATCCAAGCTTTTAATTTTATCCCCAACAGCGCGCATCGCTGAGATTTTTTCTTGTCGGGATTCGGCGTCTTTCATCCGCCCGATCTCTTTAGAAACGGTGTTGCGCTCAGCTTTGAGTTCTTCGACTTCACTCAAAATTTCACGCCGTTTTTCGTCCAACGCTGCGAGGGTGTCTACCACCGCATCATTGGATTGACGTTTTTTTAGTGCTTCTCGCACCACGTCTGGGTTTTCACGAATTAAACGAATATCTAGCATCTTGTACCTCCGGTTTAGACTTTAGACCTCAGCTATCAGATTTCAGCTTTTGCTTAAGTTTGATGTCTTAGGTCTAAAGTCTTAAAAAAGAAAAAACGCCCCGATCCACAACAGGACGAGGGGCGCTCGTGGTACCACCTGCTTTCGTCACCTTTCAGAAGAAAGGCAACCTCTATAACGCTATAACGGGCGTGCCCGTCTCTCTTAGGACCATATCTCTACAAGAGCAACGTGGTGAAAGGGCTAAAGCCCTTACTACAAGGAAAATTCTCGTAGTAGTCGCTTTGGCGATTAGACCAATCGAAGTGGATTTCGCTACTTTGCCGACCATCTCGCACGACCGATGGCTCTCTGTACGGTTACGCAGGTACTTATCTTCGAGTTCGTTTTATTTATTGGCTTTATTATATACGGGGAGGGGGGGGTGTCAAGTTTGAGTATACAGCAATTCGAAATATGACCCCTTATCTATCTGGTAGGTCAAATTTGCGAGCTTTTGTCACGAGACATAATTAGCCGAGAGGAGTGACCAAGTTCATGGGTATGTTTTTGTAAGCAGAATTTCAGTTAGACATGTTGGCTTCCATTTATGAGAAAAAAGAAACCTTCTGGGAATACTTTTGCGGAGAGATCAAAATTCATCCCCACCATATTCGCCCCCTCCCAATATAAAGATACGTCTTATGTGAAATCAAAAGTTGACAAAATGGGAATAATCTCCAAGATTAAGGTGACAAAACCAATCTTAGGAAAATATTCCCATACAAAGTATGAACTCGTACCAGCCAACACAGATGAACGCCTTGTAGCTGAGAGTGTCTTGCCGAGGCTGTCGCATCCATGCTGACAAAGGTTTTATTGGAGAAGATTGGCAAAAAAAGATTTTTAAACATACTCACAATTGTATTTTCACAACCAAGTGAACTGATTAGAAAAAACAAAACTCAACTGAATTTGATTGTTGGCTCAATAGTGTTCGAGAGAGGATAGAAGGTGTTTTCCATGAAACCCAAAAACAGGTAGAAATATTGGACGGCTATTATCCAAAATTATCATTGGTTTGCCTACTCGTATCATTGCTAAAATGACCGGCCACTTGTTTAAGTTCATCCTTCGCAAGTTTCATGGCATTGATGTACAATTTTTTACACAAGCTCTGTAATTCTATTTAATATAAGACGTAAGATAGTTTTTTGCTTTATTTCTCCAACATCGGCATTTGGATTTTATGACGTTTTGCTACGTTTATCGCGATCTCATACCCAGCATCTGCGTGGCGAACAACGCCCATACCGGGATCGCTCGTGAGTACACGTGAGAGGCGTTGTTCGGCTTCTGGTGTGCCATCAGCAACGATGACTTGCCCAGCGTGCTGCGAGTAACCCATCCCGACCCCACCACCATGATGAAATGAGACCCAAGTCGCGCCGCCAACAGCGTTGATGAGGGCGTTCAAAATGGGCCAATCGGAGACCGCATCTGAGCCATCTTTCATCGCTTCAGTTTCACGGTTTGGGGAGGCGACAGAACCCGCGTCCAAATGGTCACGCCCGATGGCGATGGGGGCAGAGATGATGCCTTTGGCAACTAGCTCGTTGAATTTTAAGCCCGCTTTTTCACGCTCGCCATATCCCAGCCAGCAGATGCGGGAGGGTAATCCCTGCACGGGGACTTTCTCTTGCGCCATCTTGATCCAGCGGTGGAGGTGTTCATCTTCGGGGAAGAGTTCGAGAATGGCTTCATCCGTGCGGCGAATATCTTCGGGGTCACCAGAGAGGGCTACCCAGCGGAAAGGCCCCTTTCCTTCGCAGAAGAGGGGGCGAATATAGGCGGGGACAAATCCGGGGAAGTCGAAGGCATCTTTTACGCCATAATCAAAAGCCTGCTGACGGATATTATTGCCATAGTCGAAAACTTCGCTGCCCATTTTCTGAAAGTCCAGCATCGCTTGGACGTGTTTTGCCATCGATTCACGTGCCATTTCTTTATATTTGTCGGGGTCTGATTCGCGTAACGCGTCAGATTCTTCCATACTTATGCCAGAGGGGACATAATATAAGGCTTCATGCGCAGAGGTTTGATCTGTGACCACATCTGGGATGATGCCACGCTCTACCATTTCAGGGAGCACATCTGCGGCGTTGCCGACCAGCGCAATGGAGAGGGCTTTTTTGGCGGCAACAGCGTTATTTACCAAATCTAGTGCTTCATCAAGGGAATCAACTACAACGTCCACGTAGCGATCCGCAAGGCGGCGATTGGCGCGGGCTGCGTCCACTTCCACACATAAGCCGACCCCCTCGTTCATCGTAATAGATAGAGGCTGCGCGCCGCCCATCCCCCCTAATCCTGCTGTGAGAACGAATTTGCCAGCGAGAGAATTCCAGCCGCGCTGACGGGCGAGTGCACCGAAAGTTTCGTAGGTGCCTTGCAAAATACCCTGCGTGCCGATGTAAATCCACGAGCCGGCGGTCATTTGCCCGTACATCATCAGCCCTTTTGCGGCGAGTTCGTCGAAATGCTCCCAATTTGCCCACGCGGGGACGAGATTTGAGTTGGCGATGAGGACGCGCGGCGCATCGGTATGCGATTTGAAAACGGCGACCGGCTTGCCCGATTGGACGAGGAGCGTTTCATCTTCTTCGAGATTTTTAAGCGATTCAAGAATGGCATCGAATGATTCCCAGTTGCGGGCGGCTTTACCACGCCCGCCGTAAACGACCAGCTTTTCGGGAATTTCAGCGACTTCGGGTGAGACGTTATGCTGGATCATGCGATAGGCGGCTTCAATGAGCCAGTTTTTGCAGGTCAGTTCTGTGCCAGTTGGGGGGTGAACTACGCGGGGTTGGGACATTTTTTCTCCTAGTTTAATGTTAGAAGGTTTAGGGGTGAAGGTTGGGATGTGTTATTTGGAAATTGGGTGATGTTTTTTCAATTCTCAAATTACATCCATATTATACGACCTTATCAAAAAAACTTCGTGTCTTTTTGTGGACAAAAAAAAGAATTTGCCCTAAACTCAATTTACGCTATCTCGTGTTTACGCTTGCGTTAATATAAGGATTAAAAGGAAAAGCACATGAAAAATTCAATCCAAATACTCCCTGTTCTTAAAATCGATCCCGCCGATGTCGCTGAACGTGCACTGGTCGTGGGCGATCCCCTCCGTGCGGCTGAGGCAGCACAATTGCTTGATAACCCCGTCGAATTAGGTTTCTTTCGGGAGTACCGCACCTTTGCAGGAGAATATAAAGGTAAGCCTATCATCATAGTCTCACATGGTGTTGGTGCTGCTGGGGCTAGTATTTGCTTTGAAGAACTTGCACAGGCTGGTGTCAAAACCATCATTCGTGCTGGCACATGCGGTGCGATGAAAGCAAATATTAAGGATGGTGAATTTATCATCGGCACCGGAGCCATTCGAGAAGACGGAGTTTCTGACCGTCTGCTTCCACTCTCTTATCCAGCTATCGCAGACCGACACGTAATAACTTCGCTCGTTTCCGCAGCAGAAAATAAGGGCTACGCAGAGCCACATGAGGGCATGATTCTCACACGCGCTTATTTTTATGATGGTGCTCTTCCCAGTAAGGTTAATTTCTGGTTCGAAGCTGGAGCAAATGTTATTGCTGCTGAAATGGAATTTGCCGTACTGCTCACTATCGCCAGTATTCGTGGCATGCGTGCTGGTGGTTTATTCACATCTGATGGGAATATGACTGAAGAATCTGACCTGCATACTTATGATCCGCATCGGACAGTGGTGAAAGAAGGTGTAGCCAATATGCTCAAAGTTGCGCTTGATGCCTTGTCCCGCCTCAATTGACATCCCCAAAAAACTAACCTAAACTCACCCCATGTTATCTCGTGTTTTCTCTTGCGCTGTAGTCGGTCTCGAAGGTGTCGTCGTAGAAGTCGAAGTAGATACAACGCGGGGTTTTCCGGGCACAGA
>JABGOQ010000181.1 GCA_018645405.1 Anaerolineae bacterium
TTACTCAGCTTTTTTCTTCGCTACTCTTTTCTTCTTTACGTCCGCCTTCTTACCCACTCCTTTTCTCTCCACCTTCTTGACAACCTTCTCATCAAGCCCTTCATCTTCAACAGGAAGCTCTTCTATTTCCTCTTCCACTACAAACATCTCCTCCCACTTCCCCTGCACAGACTCCACCCCCGCGCCATTCAAAGCCTCGGCAACTTCCGTCCACTGCCCACCGTCCACCGTCCGAAAATCTAAAAAGACATGCCGCTGATACGCGCCTAACTCTACATATAATCCCTTCTCTGCCAACTCTGCAATGGAGCGGATATATTCCAGCCCAGTCACCAAATCTCTAAAGATGACGTAGCCTTCTTGCCCAGCCAATCCCAGCCCTTCGACGAGGCTGCGTTTGACGAGGTATTCATCGCCGGCAGCTTTGACGGAGAAGGCGGTTGAATCTTTAATCCAGCCACGCGTATCGACAAATTTATTGTGGTAAATGATTAATGCCTTTTCGTTTCCAGCACGATTTGAGTAAGCGAAAACATCCTCCACGACACGCCCATCGGCGTTCATAAAGTGGTAGAGCAGGAAGTTCTCCACATCCGCGAAAATGTATCGGCGGTGGAGTAACGGGGAAATGGTCTCTTCGTGATACTGCAAAAAACCGGTATCAGGCTTCTCGTCACGGTAGGCGCGGCGGTACTCCATCCCGTATTTTTCGCTGTAGCCCTCCACCTGTCCATGCCCAAACATCGGCAATCCAGGCAAAGTCGCCAACAGCGTGCAAATGCCAAAATATTTATCGCTTTTGCCAAATTGCTCTACGGCGGTCTCTTCGTCGGGATTATTCATAAAATTGACGTAGCGTTTCAGCACCTGCGGGTCAAAAGTGAGCGTGTTTTTCATCACCTGCCGATAACCGCCGTTATCTTCGTCTCGGAGCATATGCATAAAAGCGGAATTATAGACGCGATGCATCCCCAGCGTGCGGACAAAATAGCTCTCCATCAGCCAAAATGCTTCGGCGAGCAGGAGCGTATCAGGGACTTCGGTGGCGACTCGGTCTACAACTTCGCGCCAAAATTCTTGGGGAATAGCGGCTTCGAACGCGGATTTCGACATGCCCTGCTCCGCTCGTGATGGGATTGCGCCCCCGAATCCCGGTTCCGGATACCAGAGTCTTTGAATGTGTTTCTTCGCAAGAGTCATCGCCGCATCGAAACGGATCACGGGAAACTGCCGCGCCACATCCAGAATAGTCTGAATAACAGTCTCACGCACGTTGGGGTCGAGAAAATTCAGTTGAGCGGTATCGTTCCAGGGCATGGATGTGCCATCATTGCCGTGATAGATATATTTGGTCTCGTTGGTCTGGTGGTCTGTTCGTCTAAAAACGACGGATGCGTCTGAATGGTCGTAATAATGGTCTTCGAGATAGACGCCTACTCGCTCATCATCGGAAAGATTTTCGCCATTAAAGGAATAATTAGGGTACGGGGGGTGATCGAGCGAAAGAAAACGTTCAGGATGTTCAACGACCCAACGCGAGTCGATGCCCATATGGTTGGGAACCATATCCGCTGCGAGGCGAATGCCGCGTTGCCACGCGCGCCAGCGCAGGTTTTCCAATGCATCCTGCCCGCCCAAATCGTTAGCGATGGCATAATCATCGAGCGAGTACGCTGAGGCAACTGCATCAGGATTGCCCATTTTTTGCTTAATTTTGCGTGAGGCTTTACTGCGCTCCCATAAGCCGATTAGCCAAAGTCCGCTAAAGCCGCGCTTTGCGAGCATATCCAGTTCTTCATCTGGTATCTGGTCAAGGCGAGAAATATCGCGCTCGTATTCTTTTGAAAGTTGATCGAGCCAAACATAGGCATTTTTGGCAAGTAAAACGATTCTCGGCATCCAATCTTTATCCATGCTGAAATTTTCATATTCTTCGTATTCGCCAAAATATTCGGGAACGGGCGCAGAACCATCCGAACCGCCAGTGCCTGTATCACGGATCGCTTCTTCTGAAAGAAAGTCTATGCCTCGTAAAATTTGATTGGTAATTTTCTCTCCCAGCAATGGTCCCCATTCATCGACAATATAAAGCAATTGCCCTTTCATTGATTCAGGAGAATCTTCCATCGGCGCGCGCAGAATTTGAAGCAAGGTCTCATCTCGTGAACCGAATTTTTCTTCGTATTCGAAGAAGGTTTCCAAAGTACCCAGCATCTCTCCATAAATAGTGTCTTCGAGTGGTGTAACATCAAAAAGTTCGCTATACGCATTGAGAGCGGGGTTTTCGTTTTCAAGAGCAAGAAGGAGCATTTCTTCTAACCCCACCCTGCCCATCGCTCCTCTAGAGCTCCCCTCCCCCGCAAGCGGGAGAGAGGAATTCTCCCCTCTCCCATTTTTTGGAGAGGGGCTGGAGGTGAGGGCAGAAGGAAACGCCGCAGAAAACCGTAGCAAGCCCAAATCAAGGGCGTCTTGGCCGTGTTTCTCAGCAATCCAACCTGTAGCACGAGTCATCACATCAGAATTTTCCATCTCATACTGACGAATGAAGATATGCATCACCTCATCCAATAACCCCATTGCATTGATCTCGCTGGCGGGGACGGGATTCTCGCGTTCCACACTAAGTTTTTCTGCGAATCGGCGCGCGGCAGCAAAATCCGCAAAGATGATATTGCCATCGGTTGCGAAGAGGGCTTCGTCGAAATCATATTTCTCACGAGCAGTTTTGGAGATGTGGAATTCAAAGAGCATAAGCTTTCCCTAGATGTGGTTTTCTTTGCAAATTAGAAATTAAATTAGCCAAATTGTTGGTCTAATGATACTCGATTTCGAGTATACTTTCCCTCTCATGCCAGCATTCAACCCACTTCTTCCTGTTTTACTTTTTTTCATCATTGAGGTTCTCGTTTATCTCGCGGCAATCAGCATGGTCTTACGTCGCAGCGCGGGGCAAAAATTAGCTGCATATCTAACTGGCTTTTACGCCCTTCTTGCCCTTTTAGTACAAAGCAGCGAATTGGCTTGGCAGGCAAATCTTTTACCTAATTTAAACGCATTCACGCTTGAACAAATCCATTGGTTCAGTACGCTTTCTCTATCTTTTTTGCTAATATTGACCCTCTACGCATTTTTAGGAAAAGAAAATAACGAGATTTGGTTAGGTATTGGCATTTTCTGGACAATCACCCTGAGCCTGCTCTCCTTCAATATTTTCCCAATCCCTGAAACCCTCTGGACAGATAGAACCTGGATGATCCCACGAGAAAGAATTGGCTTTGTCGTTGTCACGCTAGGATGGCTCAGCTTTGTGCTCGGTTCAATATTTACTTTCCGTCGCGCCTACAAAAAAACGCACCAGCCTTTGCACAAAAATCGTCTGCGCTATTGGATACCTATTTTCATTTTGCTCTTCAGCGCAGACGCGCTCTTCATTAACAACTTCCCTAACTGGGGCGCAGCTTTCCGCCTGCTCGGTGTTTGGATGCTGGGGTATGTTGTCATCACCCACCACCTCCCTGATTTGCAACAATTCATACGCGGTACAGTAATTTATGTATCCACTACCCTACTCGCCAGCCTTTTTTATCTGTTTGGTTTTAGCCTAGCGCAGAGGATACTCCCTGTAGCAGTAGAAGCCAATCCGCTCCTTACGGGAACGGTGGTTGCCCTTCTTTTGGCAACAATTTTCCGCCCATTGCTAAATTTTATTGAGCGCATTGTAGATCGTTGGATGGACATCGAAAAAATGGATGCCAGTCAGACCATCAACGACTATAGTCAAAATATCAGCAATATTCTCGATATGGAACGCCTCGCCAATGTCACCGTTAGCCTCATCATGGAAGCGATGGGAATCCAGCGTGGCTTCCTCTTCCTTGTTGATAAAGAAAAAAGAGAAGATGGCATCTACTACGCATTGCGTGCTGTGCGGAATGCGGGAGAGCGACCCATTAACGCGATTTGGTTAAATGAAGAGGGTCCTATTGCCAAATACATAACCGACAAAAAACGCCCGCTACTCCAATTTGACCTCGACTTGCTTCCGCTTTTCAAACGTTCCCACCCAGAGGAGCGGAATTGGCTAAACCGCCTAAACGCAGAGGTCTACGTCCCCATCTTCGCCAAACGTGAGTGGATCGGTCTTTTCGCCCTTGGTGAAAAACTCTCTGGCAATCGCTATAGCAATGAAAACCTTCTCACCCTCAGCGCGTTGGCAGGTCAAACCGCTGTTGCCCTTGAAAACGCCCGCCTTGTTGAAAGCCTGATCGATCTAAATAATAAAGTGCGCAATGCCAATCGTGATCTTGAAACCACAAAGAGAGATCTCGAGAAAATTGACCGCACAAAATCTGATTTCATCAGTATTGCCTCGCATGAATTACGAACGCCATTAACCGTGATGCGTGGCTATACAGAAATGCTGCTCGAAAACCCCTCCCTTGATAAAACCATGCTCCAAATGCTCAAAGGCATTCACGATGGCACACTACGCCTGCATGAGATCATGGACAGCCTTTTCGATATTGCCCAAATCGATGCACGCACCCTCGAGCTTGAATTTAAACCAATTGATGTAGGGAAACTAATTCATGAAATTAGCCTTGGGATGGGCCAATCTATTAAAGATCGTGATCAAAAGCTCAAAATAGATTTACCTCCCTTGCCTAATCTCCAAGCTGATCCAAACACTTTGCGAAAGGTTTTTTATCACTTAATTGCCAATGCCATTAAGTTCACACCCAATAAAGGTCAAATATCCATTCACGGCAAAACGCTGCCGTTCAGCAGCGAAAATATGCCCGAAGGTGGCCTGGAGATCATCATCAGCGATACGGGAATTGGGATCGACCCCAATTTCAAAGAAATCATCTTTACCAAATTCTACCAACCAGACGGACAATTGGATAAACACTCTACTGGAAAAACGAAATTCAAAGGAAGTGGAGCAGGGCTGGGACTGGCACTCTCACGAGGCATTATTCAAACACATGGCGGAAAAATTTGGGCAGAAAGCCCTGGGTTTGATGAAGAAAATTTTCCTGGCAGCCATTTCCACGTTACCCTACCTTTGCGCAAACAGTCAAAAGGAAGTACCTTGCCAATCGGTGAGGCAATTAAGTCGGCTCTCTGAAAAAGTTTTTTCCAATATCCAAATAAACCATCTTTTTTAGGGACAAATCTGTCCTTGACTTTTTAAGATTTTCCCTGTATTATCTGCTTTGTAAGATGCTCTGTGTAAGTTCACGTTGGAAAGAAGAAAGTGATGGCTCGAGGCTCTTTACCTCGAGCCATTTTATTTTGACCGTCCGATGGAACTGAAAGTGCACGACCCAATTTTTTTATTTGCCATAAGGAGGCAAACAGAATGTCAGAACGTATCATCGGCACAGTCAAATGGTTCAACGGCACCAAGGGCTACGGCTTCTTGGCTCGCGAAGATGGGCCCGACGTATTCGTCCACTATAGCGCAATTCAAGGTGACGGCTACCGCAACCTTCAAGAAGGCCAACAAGTTGAATTCACTGTTGAGCAAGGCGCAAAAGGACCACAGGCTACTAACGTAGTTGCCATGTAGTCATTTTCGACACAAAAAGAAACGCCCTCTCTTTTGAGAGGGCGTTTTTGATTCCTTATTCTTTCTTTTTCCAGAGCCAACCAACTAAAGCAAATCCTAGCCCTAGAAGTAAGAGGGAAAATTTAATTTTTGCAGAAACAGCGGCCACAAGGGGGCAATGCGGTTGCGCCCATCCACTCAGCAAACGCCATAAAGCCAAATTTTCTAAAGCATCGAAAAGGGAGGCTATTAACCTTTGGTGCTAGTTAGTCATGGGGTATCCTCTGGGTTTGCGAAACC
>JABGOQ010000111.1 GCA_018645405.1 Anaerolineae bacterium
TACAGTTACCAGCTCAGCGCGGTATAAATCAAATATACGGGTATAAATTTCGTCCCAAAATGACAGTGACTGCGTAGTTTTTTACCGCCAGATATGGGGGCGTTTGGCTATGAACAATAGAAAACCCGTAAATCTTGTGGCATACTGGTTTATGGGAATGAACAAGCAAAAAAACGATAAATGACCATGCCGCGCTCCTCATATCCAAGTGATGTGGGGAGTGTTTTTATTATGCTAAGAGTGAGTAATTAGGCGTTGCCGCGATGAATCCCTGCTCTTGAGGTTTCCATTGAAGCGATACAAAAGCCTGCACCTGCTCACACCAAATTGTTACGCGAGTCCAAAAGCGGATTTCAGGTCCCAAGCTCGACAGGATACACCTCCACATCGAAGTGTCGCGGATGGATTTTGAGAAGTTCTTTGACAACAGGCGCGGGGAATCGTCGGATGAGATTCGTGTTGGGGCGGAGCAAGCAAGACAATATCACCGCACGTGTTTAGTTGGTCTTAGCAACGGGGTGATGACGAATGCCGATATGCGCGTGGCTGAAGTACGTCAATTCTGCGAATTAGATGATGCAGGTCAACAGCTCATCAAAGCTGCAATGACCCAGATTCAATTTTCCGCACGAGCTTATCACCGTATCCTGAAATTAGTGCGTACAATCGCAAGTTTGGCAGAGGATAAGAAATACTGCTTAGCATGAGTGGGGAAGTGTGTTTATTTGAAGCCTCGTAGATAAAGTTTTCTTTTTATAAATGGCAGATGGATGGATAACTTGCCCGAGGAAAAAGCTCTTCATAAGAAGCTCCGATTTAATTTAATATGATGTTGTTGTGATGATATCTTTTTGCCTTCGAAAAGATATTGACAAAAATTAGACATAACTCTATAATGCGAGACATATTTATTTTTTCATCTTGAAAAAATAAATATGTCAACCAATTTAGGATTTGTTCTATGGCGCAGGCAAACTTGCAAGGCAGTAATATAAATTTGGTTAAGCAACATAACTTACAGGCGATTCTTTTGAATCTCCTGTATGAGCCGGGTTTATCACGTAGCCATTTGGCAAAGCAAACCAACCTTTCTAATACAACTATTACTAATTTGATAGCAGAGCTTATTGAGCAAGGTATTGTGAGAGAGAAAGTTGCTAATAGTGATGAGCAAGATATGTTACGCCCTGTTGGTCGTCCGCGTACAAGTGTTTGTCTTGAACCTAATGCACGATTCGTAATTGGGGTTCATATTGGTATCGGTATATTCCGAGTAGCAATAGCTAATTTGCGCTCTGAAATTATCCATAGTCAAGTATATAGTTTTGATGTCAATTCTCCTCCGCCCGATGTGTTGAACCAAATCGTATCCGCTATAGAATCTACGATTACTGAAAGTAGTTTTGAAAAACAGAGTTTACTTGGCATTGGGGTTGGTGCTTCTGGCCTAGTGGATTTCACTACAGGTGTTAATCTGCTAGCGCCAAACTTAAACTGGCACGATGTTCCTCTACGAGAATATTTGCAAGAAAAACTCTCGTTGCCTGTAATTGTAGACAATAATGTGCGTGCCATGGCCATAGGAGAAACCTATTTTGGTGCTGGGCGTGGAGTTGATTCTGTGGCTTTTGTGTACGGGAGAACGGGGGTAGGCGCTGGTCTGACCTTCAAGGGCCAAGTATTCCGAGGTAGCTCTAAGGGAGCGGGTGAGATTGGGCATAATGCTATGTTGCTACAGGGTGGTGAACCTTGCCGCTGTGGGAACAGCGGGTGTCTGGAAACACTTGTCTCCGAATCTGCTATTTTGCGGCAAGCGGAAAATATCGCAAGGATAAATCCAGAGGGAATTCTTGCAACCCTGTTTAGCCAAGCTTCTGATAACCCTCCCATCGAATGTGTCTTTGATGCTGCTCGGCAAGGTGATATACAAGTACAAAAAATGATAGAAGAGCGTGGCTATTATCTTGGGATAGCCCTCACTAATTTGGTTAATTTGTTTAACCCCGAACTTATTTTACTTGGAGGGATATTTTCTCGTGGGGATGATTTATTCATCAAACCTGTCATGCAAACGATTCAACAAAGAGCATTTGGGGGATTGGGGAAAAACGTACGAGTTCAAGCCGCTAGCTTTGGGTGGAAGTCTGGTGTTACAGGAGCGGCAGCTTTGGCATTACTTCACTTTTTTTACCAGCAAATTGAAATTTGAGTCATAACGAGGAAAAATGACATCTCTTAAAATAGGATTTCTCCCTCTAGTTCGAAGCACTTTTGATATTCCCTTTGCAGAGCAAATGATCAACGATGCAAAGAGTGCCCTACTTACTACCGGTTTCCAATTGGAAGAACCTGAGCAGCCAATCAGTGATCTTGCTATTGCTCAAGAAATAGCTCTCAAGTTTGCAGATATGCCCATAGATTTATTGCTGATCTTCCAAGCCTCCTTTGCCGATAGCACAATGGTGGTTGAGTTGGTGCAATCTATTGATGCACCAATTTTCCTGTGGGCTGTCCCAGAAGATTGGACTGGCGGACGCCTGCGGCTAAACTCCTTATGCGGGATCAATCTTGCGGGGCATGCACTTAAACTCAGGAAATATCAATATGACTATGCTTATGCCCTGCCAGATGATGCAGAAGCGCTGAATAAAATTCGTGATCTGGCTAGGGTAGGGGCGCTGCGACGACATCTCAAATCCGCACGCTTGGGCGTAGTTGGAGAACACCCAGAAGGCATGGATACCTGTCACCTGGACGAAGCTCAATTAAAGGAAATCTTTGGGGTGCAAATCCAGCATATTGAGTTGGATGGTGTTTTCTCTCGTTCTCGCGCTATTCCAGAAACAACAATCGATCAGACGCGTAATGTGCTTGATCTTAAGTTGGACAATTTATCTACACTTGATCAGACCCCGTTAAATGGCACCCTAAGCATCTACAATGCTCTGAAAGATATCTCCGCTGAAGAAAAGCTGGACGGCCTGGCTGTGCGTTGCTGGCCTGAATTTTTTACCGATATGGGATGTGCGGCTTGTGGTGCCATGTCTATGCTCAGTGATGGATTTGAGATGGATGCCCCCCTACCATGCAGCTGTGAAGCGGATATTAATGGCACCCTAACGCAATTTATTTTACAGAATCTTGCAGGAGCTCCTGCCTTTGGCACCGATATCGTTGGCGTAGATCAGGAACAAGACCTGGTAGCTCTCTGGCATTGTGGATTAGCTCCTTTAACGATGGCAGACCCAAATATCCCCGCGCAAGGCGGATTACATTCTAACAGAAATGTACCACTGGTCATGGACTTTACTCTCAAGCCGGGAGTGGTTACCTTCGCTCGCATTAGCCAAGCCACAGGAGAGCTACGTCTGGTATTAGGAAAAGGTGAAATGTTGGCCGTTCCCAAGCCTTTTAGTGGTACTTCAGGTACGATGAAACTCGATTACTCAGCCCAAAAGTTTCTTGACATGTTAATGTTTGAAGGGTTGGAACATCATATATCTCTTGTTTATGGAGACTACATACATTTGCTAAAGACCTTTGCGAAACTCGTTGGGTTGCCTATATTGACTATCTAGAGGAGGTGATACCCTGAGAAAAAGATAATTTGCACTTAGCTTAAAACCATCAAATAATAATAATAAGGAGAATACAAAAAAATGAAAATCAGAAATTTGTTTGTTATGTTGCTTCTAACTGCGGTTCTATTGGCCTCATGTGCGCCAGCTGCTGTTGAAGAGCCTGCCCCGGTTGAAGAGCCAGCCCCTGCCGAAGAAGCAGCCCCCGCCGAAGAACCTGTTGAAGAAGAGCCTGCTATGGAAGCTGTTGAATTGCGTTTTTCATACTACGCCGATGGTGTTGAAGCCGACGTGATGCAACCCCTCTTGGATGAATTCATGGTTGCCAATCCTGAGATCACTATCGTGCTAGACGTGGTTCCCTATTCAACAATTGACGAGCAATTGCCCGTTCAGGTGGAAACAGGGGAAGGTCCCGATATGGCCCGCATCACTAACTTTGGTGCTTACAATGGAAAATTACTAGATCTTCGCCCCCTCTTGGATGATGCAGCTTATTATGAAGCTAACTTCCCCGCCCCAATTTTGAGTGCACTTGGCTATGGTGGTTTCCCTGATGCTTTCACTGTGACAGCCCCTTATGTCAATGCAACTTTGTTTGAGCAGGCTGGTGTTGAATTGCTTGGCGAGGGTGCTACCTGGGCTGAGTGGACTGAAGCAACCAAAGCCGTTGCTGAAGCCACTGGTGTTCAGTACGCTATCTCTATTGATCGCACCGGTCATCGCTATGCTGGTCCCGCTTTGAGCATGGGAGCAACCCTAATCGACGCTGATGGTAATTTCACAGTAACAGATCCTGGCTTTGGCGCCTTTGCCGAAGTGATTAAGGGTTGGCATGACGATGGTATTACCCCCTCTGAAGTATGGTTGGTAGGCGATAGCCTAAACAATTGTATTGACTTCTTCAAGAGTGGCGACTTGGTCATGTGTATGTCCGGTTCCTGGCAGATCAACGGTTTAGCTGGTGATGTTGGCGATGCTTTCGACTGGGTAGTAGTACCAAACCCAACCGGTGATGGTGGTTCAACAGGTGTAGCTGGTGGCTCAGCCGTAGTCGCTTTTGCAGACACCGAACACCCCGAAGCAGTTGCTAAGGTGATGGAATTCCTGGCGCAGGAAGAAAACTATGCCGCTTTCTCAGCCGGTACACTGGCTTTGCCTGCTCATACAGGTGCAGCAGCTACTGGTATTGAATTCGAAACAGATGATGCCTCCGTGCTAGGCGCTTTGGCAGCTTTCACCGCCGAAGTACCCAAATTGCAAGATGCTGCAGTAGGTCTTAACGTACATCCGTATGCCTTTGCCTACTATCGCAACTCAGCTAATCGCATTGGGCAATATCTGACCGACGAACTCACCCTTGACGAGGCACTTGAACGTCTCCAACAGGATATTAATGATGCTATCGCTGAAGCCGGCGGATAGAACGAAAGGTTAAGTTTTTAGGTGTAGGGGCACATATCTGAATTTCAGGTCTGTGCCTCTACACACAAGTTTGGGTTAGGTGTGCTATGACTGTACGCTCTTTAGCAAAATCTATCAAGGATACAAACGAAAAAATATCGAATGCAATCCTTAATTTTTTTGTCTCGACCTTCGATTTAATCTTCGGCACGATTCAACGATGGGTCGGAGTTCGCGGTATGCCTTATGTTTTTGTGCTACCGAACTTACTCATATTTGGGATATTCATTCTGTTCCCGATGTTACTCAACTTTGTTTATGCTTTCACAGGAGGTACTGAGTTTTTTCCTGACCAGCGCCCCTGGGTGGGGACAGCTAATTTCGAACAACTTCTAACCTGTGAGAGTTTTCTAGATCCTAATACGTGTCGCGAAGATCTTTTCTGGCGATCCGTATTCAATACAGCTGGGTACGTTACCTTCCAGGTTGGCCTGATGGTGCTTATGTCGCTTATTACGGCTGTTGTGCTAAACCAAAATATCAAAGCACGCGGTTTTTTTCGCAGCGTATATTTTTACCCCGTATTATTGTCTCCGATTGTTGTTGCCTTGATCTGGAGATGGATTCTTCAGGAAAATGGTCTTTTCAATGGAATCCTGGTAGCGCTAGGAAATGACAAAATTCCTTTTCTGGTGAATGCTCAATGGGGTAGATTTTGGGTGGTGATTATCAGCGTTTGGGCATTCATGGGGTTTTATACTTTGATACTCCTTGCTGGATTACAAGCTATACCAGCTGATCTATATGAAGCCGCGTCCATCGATGGAGCAAATAATTGGGACACTTTTTTTAGAATTACCTTGCCTCTTTTGATGCCTTCAATGGTGGTCGTATTAGTGCTTTCGCTGATACGAGCCGTGCAAATATTCGACTTGGTTTTTGCTTTTACAGGTGGAGGTCCAGGAACAGCGACGCTGTACTTGGTTCAATATATTTATAGTAAAGGCTTTGCAAGTCCAAGCAGACAATTTGGGTTGGCAGCTGCCGCATCACTACTTATGGCTAGTGTGCTGATTGTGTTGACCCTGATTCAGCAATTTTTGCAACGCGAGGAGGAATAAGATGGGTAAAATTTTGAATTTTCTCACCCGCACTCGAGGGAATGGCAAGTTACATATCACCGATTTTCTAACTTATCTTTACCTCATACTAGGGGTAATCGTTATGTTCGGGCCGGTAATCTGGTTGGTGCTTTCCTCCTTTAAAACTTCGGGCGAAGTGGTCAAGTTTCCCCCACGTTTGTTACCCTACCGTCAAAAAACGGTAGAGGTTGTTGGATATGAAGAACCTCTGCCGATGTTCATTGTCACTCTTGAAGATGGTTCTACAGCTGAATTGGCTCAAATACGTCGGGTTGGTTTGGAGAGGCAGTTAATTGACCCGAACGATCCAGACGAGATTTTCAAAGTAAGGCTTGAAGAAACAGCCCCGGTAGAATACGTTTCGTTTGGTTTGGATAATTTTGTTGAAGGCATCGAAAGCTTTAATTTTGCGCGTTACCTATTCAATAGTGTCGTTGTAACTGTCTTTGCAACATTGCTAACATTGCTGGTTAACAGTATGGCAGCTTTTGCCCTGAGCAAATATAAATTCCGTGGGCGTACAACGATTTTCTTAATAATGATCAGCACCTTGATGGTGCCCCTCTCCGTGGTGCTTGTGCCGGTTTTCCTCGTAATCACAAAGGTTGGGTGGAACAACAATCTTTTGGGTGTGATCGTGCCAGGCGCTGCAACCCCAACAGGCATGTTCTTATTACGTCAATATATGCTCACTATCCCCGATGAATTGCTTGATGCCGCCCGTATAGACGGTGCTAGTGAATGGCGTATCTATTCACAAATCATCTTGCCATTGGCTAAACCGGCTCTGGCTGTATTAACTATTTTCTCGGTAATGTGGCGCTGGAACGACTTCCTTTGGCCGTTGATTGTACTCAGTCGTAACGAGGTATTCACCCTGCAGGTTGGGCTCAACTCCTTTCAGGGTGAGTTAAATGTGCAGTGGCATTTGATTCTAGCCATGACAGTACTTACCCTCCTCCCCATCACTATCGTCTTTGCTTTCCTGCAAAAATATATCACTACAGGTATAGCGACGACTGGCTTGAAATAGCTCGCTTTTGATGAGTAATTTTAGGTGTGATACCGTTCAACACTGGAGCATTAAATGATTCTGCACCATGAAGGAATTATCCTTCAAAAGGGCTTCGAGGCCTTAGAAGCGATTTCTCTAAAAGAACACTCAGCGCAAAGAGCTATGTTCAGTACTTTGGCGGGTGATTTTGAAGTCTCTTGTTATGCCCCTGGCATACTGCGGATGAGGCTGGTTGTAGAACAAAGTCAGCCGGATTATGGGATTTTGTCCTCAACAGCTGAAAACACACTCCTAAGTGTCACTGATATCCCTGGTGGTTATCGAATTCAGTCAGGACATTGCTCTCTAGAAATCTTGAGTGGGCCAATGCGAATTCGTTTTTTTCGAGGCAAGAAGCTAGTCTTGCAATCTGCAACGGATCGTACCATTGAGGGCCAACTACGTTTTTCTCCCTTTGCCAAGCGTGCTGATTCCTGGTTGGTAGCATTGGGTCTGGAAAGTAATGAACCCGTTTATGGACTTGGTGAAAAATGGGCGGCACTCAATCGGCGTGGGCAATTAATCCATAACTGGAATGAGGATGCCACGACACTCAATTCAGAACTTTCCTACAAAAACACTCCTTTTGCCTGGAGTCCAGAAGGTTGGGGACTTTTCACGCATACCCCATCAAAAGTGACGCACGGAGTTGGGTACCCACAGTGGTCTCACCGTAGTTATATTTTGCAAGTTTTTGATGCAGAATTAGATATTTTCTTCCTGGCGGCAGACAATCCTCGGCAAATGATCGAACGCTATACCCATCTAACAGGGAGAGCTGCCCTGCCTCCACGTTGGAGCTATGGCATGTGGATCTCACGTGCCTACTATCAAACTGCCGAGATTGCCTTAGAAGTGGCAAATAAATTACGTGAGCACAAGATACCTTGTGATGTATTACTTCTTGATGGCCGTGCATGGCACACGATGGAAGATCGCTTTGATTTTCAGTGGGATGCAGAACGTTACCCGGATCCGGCAGGGTTCGTCCAAAAATTGCGCAACCTGGGAATTCGTCTGAATCTATGGGAGTATTCCTATCTCTCTACGCGCAACCCACTATTCAACGAACTATCCGAGAAAGGATATTTTCTTAAAAAAACATCGGGAGAGCCTTATATCCATCGCTGGTTCTCTTGGCCCTACGACAAACAATGGCCGCATTTGATGCCCAGTGGAATCATTGACTTCACCAATCCAGATGCCTACAACTGGTTTCGTGACCAACATAAAAAACTGTTTGATATTGGCGTCAGCGTGATGAAAACAGATTATGGAGAAGCTGTCCCTGATGACATTGTTGCATTCAATGGAGATAGTGGACAGCGTTTGCATAATGTGTATACCCATCTATATAACCAGTGTGTTTACGAAGCCGCAGAGATGTACAGTCAGGATGAGCCAATGGTATGGGGGCGAGCTGCCTGGGCGGGGGGGCAGCGTTTTCCAATACAGTGGGGGGGGGATCCGCAATGTGACTGGGAAGGATTGGCGGCCAGCATTCGCGGTGGACTTTCGTGGGGGATGAGCGGAGGCCCTTTTTTTGCTCATGATATTGGGGGATTTGCAATTGGCAATGTAGAACCAGAACTTTATATTCGTTGGGCGCAGGCCGGCATAATGTCCTCGCATACGCGCTTCCATGGCCTTGGTGAACGCGAACCCTGGATCTATGGAGAAGAAGCTGAAAATATTGTCCGCAAGTGGCTGGGGTGGCGCTATCGTTTAATTCCTTACTTGCAAGGCTGTGCTTTGGAAGCTAGTGAAACAGGAATGCCTGTCATGCGTGCCATGCCTCTGGCTTTCCCTGGAGAGCGACTCGCATGGCAATTTGATCAGCAGTATATGTTAGGTTCTTCTCTTCTAGTGGTTCCAATCGTTACACCAGGTGGTCAGGTACGTTATTACCTTCCCGAAGGTAAATGGTTTGATATTTGGAAGCAAATCTGGGTAGAAGGTCCGGGTTTCTTCGAAGAAACCATCCCTCTTGATTACATTCCTATCTTTGGTAAAGAAGGAGCAATTCTACCTTTGGGACCAGCCGTCCAGCATACTGGAGAACTGAAGCCCGGCCTGCACTTGAGCGAAGTTTGGATCTTTGGGGCACCAAAACAGGGTTTGCAGTTACCAGATCTGGATTTAGTTGTCATGTCTGACGGGAAGATTAGCAACCTCCCCGTCGATGTGAATGTTCAAAACAAATAATTTATAGGAGAAAGATATGAAGTATTTTTTGGATAGTGCCATAGTAGAGGAAATCAAATATGCCTTGGATATGTGGGATATAGATGGTGTCACCACCAATCCGCGTCATGTTCAGGTATCCGGTAAGTCGTTTTTAACTGTGATTCAAGAAATTGGTGAGCTTTTTGCAGGCACAAATAAAACTATTTCAGTAGAAGTTAACCCACATCATACCGATGTGGAGAAGATGGTTGCCGAAGGTCAAAAATTATCTGCAATGTGCCCAAATTTTGTAATCAAGTTGCCTGCAACTGAAGCTGGTTATAAAGCTGTGGCAGTTCTAAAGGAACATGGCATACGCTCAAATTTAACATTGGTGTTTTCCTCCGCACAGGCTCTGCAATCCATGCGGATGGGAGCGTTTTTCACATCACCTTTCATTGGCTGGAAGGAATCCAATGGAGAAGAAGTCCGAAGTTTTATCAGAGAAATAGTAACTGTGCGCGACTATTATGGATACGACACTGAAATCATTGTAGCTGCCGTCCGTAACGCTCGCCAGATCATGGATTCGGCTATGGCTGGTGCAGACATCGTAACGGCGGGCTTTGCTGTATATAAAGATTCCTTTGATCATCCATACACGGGCGTTGGTCTCCAAAAATTTCAAGAATTCTGGGATATGACCCCCTACGAGTAGAGGGTTTATCCTTTTTCTATTTCTATCTATAAAGGAGTAAGTTATGAAGAAAGGTATTTTATTGCACGAAGCAGGTGACGATGTCGGTGTTGCAGCCATGGATTTGAAGGCAGGTCAAGAAATTCAAGCAGTGACCTTGGATGGGGAGCCAGTTACCCCCATCACTTTAGTAGATGATGTTCCCCTGGGGCACAAAGTTGCCATGCGAGATATGGCTGAGAAAAAGCACATCATAGAATATGGGCATGAAATCGGATACGCAAGCGCTGCAATCGTCAAGGGCGCGCATGTCCATACCCAGAATATCAAGAGCTTGCGCTGGGCTGGTGAACACCAGATTGTTGAGCACTAGGAGAATTAGTTATGACAACTTATAAAGATATCCCTCTAACTGGATACCGCCGCGAAAATGGACGTGTTGGCATCCGTAACCATGTATTGATTGTCTCAGTAGATGATATTTCTAACGCAGCAGTAGAAGGTGTCGCCAGTCTTATTCGTGGGACGATGGCTCTTTCTCACCCTTATGGACGTTTGCAGTTCGGCGATGATCTGGATTTAACCTTCAATACTCTGATCGGAGCTGGCAAGAATCCCAATGTGGCAGCGGTAATTGTCATCGGGATCGAGCCAAACTGGACGAATCATTTCGTTGAAAAGATAGCCGAAACGGGCAAGCCCGTGGCCGGGTTCAGCATCGAACGCTCGGGCGATTTGGAAACCATCCGGAAAGCTGCCTGGAAAGCTAAAGAATTTGTGCATTATGCATCTGAACTACCACGTGTACCCGTTGAATGGGATGAAATCTGGGTCTCCACCAAATGTGGTGAGTCCGACACAACCAGTGGCTTGGCATCCAACCCTACGGTCGGGCGCGTCTTCGATCGTCTGGAAGGATTTGGCACCACTATGATCTTTGGCGAAACTACTGAAGTAACTGGAGCCGAAGACAAAGTCATGGAGCAATGCGCTACTCCCGAAATCGCAGCTCAATTTAAAGCAGCCTTTGATGATTATCAGAACTTGGTCCAATCACAAGGCGTTAGCCTGTTGGGCTCGCAACCAACCGAAGGAAATATTCGAGGCGGTCTCTCAACAATTGAAGAAAAAGCATTTGGCAATATCGAAAAAATGGGACGTTGCTCGGTAGTGGGTTATCTTGATCCAGCAGAGGAACCCCAATCTCCTGGCTTACACTTTATGGATTCATCCAGTGCTGCTGCAGAGATGGTGACCTTATGCTGTGCTTCTGGAGCCGCTTTGCATCTGTTCACTACCGGGCAAGGCAATATTGTTGGAAACCCGATTTTGCCAGTGATCAAAATGTCAGCAAATCCATTGACGGTTGAAACAATGGCCGAGCACATCGATGTAGATATTTCGGGATTGCTACGTTTTGAATACAACCTCGACGGTGCTGCCGACCGGACAATGGAAATGATGGCTCATACGATAAATGGGCGAATGACAAGTGCTGAAACGCTGCGTCATGATGATTTTGTATTAACAAAACTGTATCGCAGTGCTTAGGAATATATCCGGCTGGAAATCACAAAGCTGGTTTCCAGCCGGATAATGCCTGTAATGAATTTAAATGTGCCTTATGGCCGCTCGTTTCTCTCTGTGACTCTCCCCGGTGACTTGCAAGTAGATATCATCGAACCACCTTTAATTCCCCCAGCATCCAACCCATTAAAAGTCGTTCGTTCCGCACTGGATAATCTGCTTGGTGGAATAAATTTATCTACATTTGCTAGAGCAAAATCTGTTGGGATTGCGATCAACGACAAGACACGCCCGGTTCCCCACGAACACCTTTTACCTCCCCTGCTGGAGCGCCTGACATCTCTGGGAATTCCCGATGAAGCGATCACATTTTATGTTGCTGTGGGAACACACACACCGATGCTGTCGGCTGAGTTTCCAGCAATCCTGCCCATTGAAATTCTGCAACGCTATAGAGTCATATCTCACGATTCCGAAGACGTTGATGAGTTGAAATACCTTGGCGAAACAGCCCAAGGAACGCCTGTATGGTCGAATCTGGGCTATGTAGAATCTGATTTCAAGATCGTGATCGGAAATATTGAACCTCATCAATTTGCAGGTTTTTCTGGCGGTGTAAAAAGTGCAGCTGTGGGACTTGCGGGGCTTGAAACCATTAATTACAACCACGCCCTGATGACGCACCCCGCTTCACAGTTGGGCGAATATGATACGAATCCGGCGCGGCAAGATATTGAAGAGATTGGGCAGAAAATTGATGTACATCTGGCGCTCAATGCAATTCTCAATCAGGATAAGCAAATTGTGCAGGTGCTGGCTGGTGATCCGGTGGCTGTAATGCGAGCTGCGATTCCTATTTCTCGAGATATCTGTCAGGTAGCAGTATCAGAAAAATATGGACTGATGATTTCCTCTCCTGGTGGGCATCCCAAGGATATTAACATCTACCAGGCCCAAAAGGGATTGGCACATGCTGCACGCGTAACTCGACCTGGAGGGACGATCATTCTTGCAGCCGCCTGTCCGGAAGGCACAGGCAGCTCGCATTACGAAGATTGGGCGCTAGGAAAAGAATCATATGAAGATGTTATAGAGCAATTTAAGGCCGATGGTTTTCGCATTGGTCCTCACAAGGCTTTCCAGATTGCTCGCGATGCAGCTCAATTTCGCCTAATGTTTTGCTCTGAAATGGATGAAAACCTAACAAGGGCATTATTGCTGAATCCTGTCAAAGATCTGCAAACTGCTGTGAATATAGCTCTAGCTGACTTGCATTGCGGAGATCGTGTTGGTGTGCTACCGCATGCCGCTTCTACGATTCCAACCAATAAAGCATAGGCACCATGCAGATCAAACAGGATGAATTAGAGATTAAATTAACGAATATCCGCATTTTGCTGGATAAGCATAAGGTTGAGGGGGTGCTTCTTAGGCGGGTGAGCAGTTTTGCCTGGGTTACCTGTGGGGCGGCTTCCTATACCAACACCGCAACCACCGAAGGTGCGGCCTCGCTTTTTGTCACTCGTGACCACCACTATTTGTTGACCAATAATATTGAAGCTCCTCGTCTGCAACAGGAAGATGGGTTGGTCGATCAAGGCTGGGAATGGTTGGTGTCACCCTGGACCGAATCCCAAAAAGAGATGAATCGATTAATCGCCGGGAAGAAATTTATTGCTGATGTCGCTTTTCAAGATGCAAAAGATGTCAGTGCGGAGATCTCAAGATTAAGATCTAATCTGACTGAAATGGAACGGACGCGGTTCAGGCAATTAGGGCGTCTCTGTGCGGATGCCATGGAAGCGGCACTTGGATCACTTAAACCTGGAATGAGTGAGTATGAGATTGCCGCATTACTTGGTCTTGAAACTCAGCAGCGCGGTGTTCAACCGATTGTTAACCTGATCGCTGTGGATGATCGAGTTTACTCCTACCGTCACCCGCTTCCCACATCGAAAGAATTAGATAAATATGCTATGTTGGTCTTGTGTGGGAGAAAATGGGGGCTGGTTTGCTCCATTACGCGTTTGATCCATTTTGGCCCAATCCCGACAGATTTAAAAGATAAGATTTTGGCAACAGCCTATATTAGCGCGACTTTGATTAAAAATACTAGACCTGGACGCTCCTTAGATGAATTGTTTACCATAGGGCAACGTGCTTACGCACTTCAAGGGGTTCCTAATGAATGGAAACACCATCATCAAGGGGGGGCAGTTGGTTATGAGCCTAGGGAGTCTCTGGGGCTGCCTGATTCTCAGGATGTTGTGATGGCAGGACAGGCCTATGCCTGGAACCCATCCATCAGCGGGGCAAAGGTAGAAGACACCATTTTAGTGGAAGAAGATAAGAACGAGATCATCACTTTGACCCCTGCTTTGCCGGTGACCCATATTAAGGGTGTTCCCTGCTCACTGGCCTTGGAAATGTGACAGGAATTTCAGAAGGAGAAATATTATGTACGGAAGCACAGGCAAAATATTAAGAGTAAATCTATCTACTAGGGAAATTGGGGTTGAAAAACTGACCGACGAATTTTACCGGCTGTATCCAGGCGGAAAAGCCCTGGCAGGTTATATTTTATTGAACGAAATGCCTGCTAACACTGAGCCTTTTTCTCCAGAAAATGTATTGGTGCTGGCAAATGGCCTCTTGACTGGCGCTCCAGTTTCAACGGCTACCCGCTACGTGGTCTCGGCACGTTCGCCGCTAACGATGGGATACGGAGAATCAGAGGCAGGCGGTTTTTGGGGGCCTGAGCTCAAAATGGCTGGGTTTGAGGCAATTGTTATCAAGGGCTGTTCTCCGAAGCCAGTATATTTGTGGGTTCAGGATGGCGAGGCAGAGCTTCGGGATGCCTCTCACATTTGGGGGCAGCAAACAGGTCCGGCCCAAGCTGCGATCCGTTCTGAGCTGGGCGATGACAAAATCCGCGTATTACAGATCGGTCCAGCAGGTGAGAATCTAGTCCGATATGCAGGAATCACTAATGATCTTCGGCATTTTAACGGCCGCAATGGAATGGGGGCAGTGATGGGCTCCAAAAAGTTGAGGGCAATCGCCGTTCGTGGCCGAACTCGTTATCAAAAACTAGCTCGCGATCCAAAAGCGCTCACTTCTCTAGGTCGTATGTTGGCTAAGAGGGTCAAGGAAAATCCCCAGGCTTGGAGTTTACAAGATACAGGCACGCCTGGATTGGTTGAACCGTTGAATTCCAGCGGGATGTTGCCTACTCGAAACTTTTTGCAAGGGGCATTTGAAAACGTTGATGATATTAAGTGGGAAGTGTACGAAAGCGAATTACTCACGGCTCGTAAAACCTGCTATGCCTGTGCTATCCGCTGCAAACGTGAAGTTCAGGTCGAAGGAAAAGAATCGATTTATGGAGGGCCAGAATATGAATCAATCGGTTCTTTGGGCCCGAATTGCGGGGTGGGCGATATCCATGCTATTGCCAAGGCAAACGAGCTTTGCAATGCCTATATGCTTGATAGTATTTCCACCGGGATGGCGATCTCGTTTGCGATGGAGTGTTTCGAACATGGTTTACTGACTCTAGAAGACACTGATGGCATAAACCTACATTTTGGGAACGCTGATGCTATGGTTACCATGGTTGAGTGGATTGCCCTGCGGAAAGGAATTGGAGACCTGCTCGCTGAAGGTGTGATGCGGGCCGCTGAAAAATTCGGTGAGGAAGCCCATTATTTTGCACTCCATGTCAAAGGGCAGGAACTCCCCATGCATGAACCCCGCGGTAAATATAACGTGGGGATGGGATATGCCATCTCGGAGATTGGCGCAGATCATTTAGTGGTTGCACACGATGGAATGCTGGCAAACGCTGAAGGAATCCCATTTAAAAATGCCAACCCCTTGGGCATTACAGAACCTCAACCCGTGCTTAGTCTGAATAATGAAAAAATGCGGCAATTCTACATTTTAGAGAAAGTGACCAGCTTCGAAAAGGTGATTGGTTATTGTTTCTTCGGTCCAGCGCCGCGTTCTTATATCCTTATGGATGAAGTGATTGATTCGGTCAATGCCGCTACAGATTGGGATATTACCCTCGACGATCTTCTGGAAATTGGGGAGCGAGCTACTAATATGGCCCGGGTTTTCAACGCTCGTGAAGGTTTTACCCGAAAAGATGACACTCTTCCGGAGCGTCTTTTCTCACCTTTGGAAAATGGAGCACTGAAGGGAGAAACTTTCCCGCGGGATGAGTTTGAATCTGCGCTTACGATTCTCTACGGATTGAAGGGCTGGAATCCAGAAATTGGAATTCCCACCCGTGAGCGGCTGGAAGCCTTATCCATTGGTTGGGCCGCGGATTTATTGGAGTAAATAAATATTTGGAGAAACTGCGTTCCTTTTTATGAATGCAGTTCCCATTGCGAGATATGCGAATCTACCTCGGTGGACATCTGAATTTTTATCATCCCAAAAAGGAGAAATGGTTGGAGATCGGCATTGATCAGCCATCCCCTTTAGTGGATGTATTGAAATTTGCTAACATCCCATTGGGAGAAGTCCATCTTGTTGTTCTCAATGATGAAAATGTTGATTGGCAGGATTTAATCGTTACTCAAAATGATGAAGTCAAGTTATTCTCCGCTGTTGGTGGCGGGTAGGAAAAGTCGGAGTTGAATTATGAAATATATCGCCGCGATTGACCAGGGAACAACCAGCACTCGTTGCATGATTTTTGATCACGCTGGAAATGTGGTTGCTGTGGATCAAAAAGAACATGAGCAGATTTACCCACAACCTGGTTGGGTGGAGCACAATCCCCTTGAGATTTGGATGCGTACCCAAGAAGTGATTCAGGGCGCACTTCGAGAGGGTTCGCTATCCTCTGAAGATATTGCCGCCGTAGGGATCACCAATCAGCGTGAAACTACGTTGGTGTGGGATAAAAATACCGGTGAGTCGGTCTACAATGCCATTGTTTGGCAGGATACCCGTACTGACGAAATCTGCAACACTCTGGCTCAAACCGGCGGGCAGGATCGCTTTCGTCCACAAGTTGGCCTACCACTGGCAACCTACTTCTCCGGGCCTAAGGTCAAGTGGATTTTGGATAACATAGATGGTGTCCGAGAACGTGCCGAAAATGGCGATCTGCTCTTTGGGAATATTGATACCTGGTTGGTCTGGAACCTGACAGGCGGCGTAAATGGCGGTATCCATATCACCGATGTGACCAACGCCTCCCGCACTTTGATAATGAATCTGGAAACCCTGGATTGGAATGAAGAAACCCTGGCTGTTTTGGAAATTCCCAAATCGATGCTGCCGGAAATCCGGCCATCGTCTGAAAGATACGGGGTTGTGGGAGCAGGATTGTCTCTGGCAGGTGTTCCAATTGCAGGGATACTCGGCGATCAGCAAGCAGCTATGTTTGGTCAGACCTGTTATGCCCCTGGCGAAGCTAAGAACACCTACGGCACCGGTTGCTTCATGCTGCTGAACACCGGGGAGACTCCCGTCACCAGCAAAAACGGTTTGCTGACGACCCTGTGTTACAAAGTTGGCAATCAACCAGCGGTTTATGCCTTAGAAGGCTCGATTGCGATCACCGGGGCTCTGGTTCAATGGTTGCGCGATAACTTAGGCCTGATTCAGTCGGCACCTGAAGTTGAAACGCTTGCTGCGACCGTGGAAGATAATGGAGGAATTTATTTTATCCCCGCGTTTTCAGGATTGTTTGCACCTTACTGGCGCTCAGATGCCCGTGGTGCAATCGTCGGCATGACCCGATATGTGAACAAAGGACATATCGCCCGCGCTACTCTGGAAGCCACCGCCTATCAGACCCGCGAAGTCCTTGAAGCCATGAATCAGGATTCTGGCGTAGATTTGACCGCCCTCAAAGTAGACGGGGGGATGGTTTTCAACGAGTCGTTAATGCAATTCCAGGCCGATATTTTGAATGTGCCCGTTATCCGTCCTAAAGTTGCGGAGACTACTGCCCTCGGCGCGGCTTACGCGGCAGGGTTGGCTATTGGATATTGGAAAGATTTCGATGAATTACGCGCTAACTGGGGTCAAGATAAAGCCTGGGAACCCCAAATGGATATTGAAAAACGAGAAAAACTTTATTCTGGCTGGAAGAAAGCTGTTACTCGCACATTTGATTGGATTGAATAAACGGAACACTGAATACAAAAACTATGAATAGACAAGAAACTTTACAGCATTATAAAGAAAACCCTGAAGTCTCTGTGCTGATTGTAGGCGCAGGAGTCAATGGGGTTGGCACCTTCCGAGATTTGGCACTCCAAGGCGTCGATGTCCTTCTGGTAGATCGGGGTGATTTTTGCTCTGGGGCCAGTGCAGCCTCGTCACATATGGTGCATGGCGGCATCCGTTACCTTGAAAATGGTGAATTTAGACTTGTGCGTGAAGCAGTTCAGGAACGTAATCACCTGATTCAAAATGCACCCCATTATGTCAAACCTCTCCTCACGGTGATTCCCGTTTTCAAGTGGTTTTCGGGCATCTTTAACGCTCCGCTTAAATTTATCGGAATGTTAACAAAGCCATCGGAGCGGGGTGCAATCATCATAAAGATTGGTTTAATCATGTACGATGCCTTCACCCGAAAACAGGGGACGGTTCCGAAACACCAGTTCAAACCTCGTGGGGTGACCTTGGGTGAGTTTCCAAAGATCAACCCAAAGATCCGGTTTACCGCCCGCTATTATGATGGAGCCATGCACACCCCCGAACGGATTTGTGCAGAAATGTTGCTGGATGGTGAAGCTGCC
Source organism: Anaerolineae bacterium (assembly GCA_018645405.1). Taxonomy (GTDB): domain Bacteria; phylum Chloroflexota; class Anaerolineae; order Anaerolineales; family Villigracilaceae; genus Desulfolinea. The sequence continues at coordinate 18,342 of JABGOQ010000111.1, forward strand.
TATAAAAACGCAAACGCCCTTAATTATGTCAGTCTTGAAAGGGCCAGCGGGAATACAGTCACATTGAAAGAAGAAATCACAGGAGAATCATTCGTTGTGCGACCCCAAGTCCTGATAAATGCTGCCGGGCCGTGGATTGATTTTGCTAATGAGAAAATCGGATTCCAGACCCAATTCATCGGCGGAACCAAGGGCTCTCATCTGATCTTGAATAATCCTGAACTACGGGCCGCCATTGGTGAAAATGAATTCTTCTTCGAAAACAAAGATGGTCGGATTGTGCTGATCTACCCGATGAAGGATAAGGTCATGGTTGGGACATCCGACTTGCCGATTGAAAATCCCGACGATGTACACTGCACAGATGCTGAAATTGATTATTTCTTTGAAATGGTGCCCCTCGTTTTCCCTAATATTCATCTCAGCCGAGAGCAGATTGTCTTCCAGTTTTCAGGAGTGCGTCCACTTCCAAAAGCAGATGTCAATAACCCTGGGCAGATCAGCCGGGATCACAGTATCCGTGTGACAGAGCCAGATGATGGGTTAGATTTCCCCATTTATAGTTTAGTTGGCGGTAAGTGGACGTCTTTTCGGGCTTTTTCTGAAGAAGTTGCTGATAAATCTCTAGAGCTTCTTAACTTGTCCCGAAAAGTGAGTACTCGTGATCTGGCGATTGGCGGAGGGCGTGATTACCCGAAAACAGTGGTGGCTCAAGAGAAGTGGCGTGGGACCCTCGCCAATAAAACAAAAATACCAGCTGAAAGAATTTATGAACTCTTCGAACGGTACGGAACCCGATCCCAACCCATCGCCGAATATATCTCCCAAGGTATAGATACCCTCATCAAATCCCTGCCGGGTTACTCCCAACGGGAGATTGAATTCATCGTCCAGAAAGAAAAAGTCATCCATCTTGATGATTTCTTTATCCGGCGGTCGATGGTTGCTAAATTAGGTCAGTTATCCAGCTCCAATTTGGATGAAATCGCGAATATCATCGGCAATTATTTAAAATGGTCAGACATTCAGAGAAATCAAGAAATCCAACGAACCCATCAAGTTCTCGTGGAAATGCACGGGATTGTACTTGAGCGCGAATAAAGAAAAAGGATCATTAGAATGAATGTAAAAAAAACAGATCAAGCGATAACCGCCTGGGAGAAAAATTTATTGGGTGTATCTGCCAGAGATATCCCACAACTTTTCCCCGGATTGTTAGCGGTTTCCATTTTGACATGGATCAGTATTTGGACCAGTGAATTTGTTGGTAAGCAACTGATGGGATTTGAAAAGAGCCCAATATCACCTGTAATGTTAGCAATTATCCTTGGTCTATTGATCGGAGTGGTTGTAAATGTATCCAAAATTTTCACCCCTGGACTAAAATTCGCTGTAAAAAAAATACTCCGTCTTGGAATCATCTTACTGGGAATCCGCCTAACGATCCTTGATGTTTTTAAATTAGGTGCATTCGGCGTACCAATTGTTGCTTTATGCATTATTGGTGCCTTGGTAATTACAACCTGGATCAATCATAGACTTAAATTGCCGGAACGGTTGGGGACTTTGATAGCTGTGGGAACTTCGATTTGCGGTGTGACCGCGATTGTGGCTGCAAGCCCGGCTATCGACGCTGACGAAGAAGAAACAGCTTACGCTGTAGCGGTAATCACCATCTTTGGGCTATTTGCCACTCTGGTTTATCCTTACCTCGCTCATACCATCTTTGCTGGCGAGGCTGTTAAAGTTGGTTTATTTCTGGGTACCGCTGTGCATGAGACAGCACAAGTGGTCGGGGCAGCAAAGATCTATGCGGATGTTTTTTCTCAACCTCAGGCACTTGATGTGGCTACAATTGCCAAGTTAGTGCGTAATGTTTTTATGGCGGTGGTAATCCCCTTTATGGCATATTCTTATGCACAAAAAACGCGTGACAATGAAGAATTCAAAGGCCAGAAAACCAACTTTGCCAAGTTGTTTCCGGTTTTTATTCTAGGCTTTTTGTTGATGGCTATGCTACGCTCTATTGGTGATGCCGGGATTAATGCAGGGAGGGGTGCCTTTGGATTGTGGTCTGGCGAAACCTGGCACACAATTATCTCTTTGATCAAAAAATGGGCTGAATTTTTCCTAGTAGCAGCACTGGCAGGAGTGGGGTTAAGCACGAAATTCCAATCTTTGAAGCGACTGGGCATCAAGCCCTTCTTGGTAGGATTGGCAGCAGCTTTATCTGTGGGCATCGTCAGTTTTATAGCGATCACGCTATTGGGAGGATGGGTTAAATTATAATAACTATGCGATCATCAAATAAACCTTTCCGCGTCATTATCTCTGAAAAAGTTTCAAATCTGCCAGAAGAGTATTCTGACATTTCCTTTATCTATCAGCCTGATTTATGGCAGTGTCCTGAAAAGCTTTCCCAGTATATTCACGATGCTGACGGACTAATTGTCCGCAACCAGACGCGGGTGGATGCAGCGCTTTTGTCGAAAGCAGAAAACTTGCAAGTAATTGGACGTTTGGGAGCAGGGCTTGATAATATCGATATTCAGTCTGCCCACGCTGCCGGAGTTCAAGTGGTCTATGCGCCCAATGCCAATACGATCTCAGTGGCAGAGTATTGTCTGGGACAAATTTTTAATATCCTGCGCATTTTTCCGAAAGCGATGCGTTCGACATCCTCAGGAGAGTGGTTACGAACCCAGTTCACGGGACGTGAACTTTCAGAAACTGTCATTGGATTAGTCGGCTTTGGGAAAATTGCCCAAGCTCTGGCTGAACGCCTGCAACACTTAGGTGGGAATGTAGTTATCGCGACCCGTTCACCGAAGAAAGTCCCCGAATCATTTGGTACGGTTTTATTAGATGAATTACTAAAGCAAGCTGATATTGTTTCACTTCATGTTTCGGGTGGTTTGAAGACGTTACATCTTATTGGATCATTGCAATTCAAAGCGATGAAACCCACAGCTTGGCTACTAAACACCGCCCGTGGTTCAGTTGTAGATGAAGAGGCTCTATATGCAGCACTTTTCTCGGGGGAGATTGCCGGAGCAGTAGTGGATGTTCGTAAAAATGAACCACCTGCCGTAGGAGCCTTAGAAGCTTTGCCAAATTTCTATGCTACGCCACATATTGCTGCGTTTACGAGTGCAGCCCAAGAGCGCGTCAATCAGCTAGTCTTTGCGGATGTTGCTAAGGTTTTGAGGGGATGTTGTCCTACGAGTCTGGCTTTGAGTTAACAAAAAACATGCTCTACTAACGGATTACAGTAAATAGGTAGCGTTTACATTCTTAAACACTTGGCTAAAAAATAAAAAACTACTTCGGGCCAAAACGTTGGTCGGTTGCATCAAGTGCTTGTTCGATATAAATATCGAGAGCGCTTATGTCGATGAGCCACAATTGACCGATTTTGATACCTTCGATCTTGCTATTGCGAAGTAAGCGTCGAAGGTATTGCAAGCTATAGCCGCTGTACTTAGCGGCCACTTGCACAGATTTGTGGTTGTTCAGAACTTGGGGAGATACTGTTTGGTTAAAAGAAACCATCCCGACCTCACTTTCTGATGCCGGGCAACTCCTCCAGCTTGCTTCTTTGGTTGAAGCGAAGCATTTCTAGGAACTGCTCAACACCAATCTGGTGTCGTTCGGGATGTATCTTGTTAGGTATCCCCGCTGAGACTCGAACTCCCAACTATTGATGCAAACTGGTAATTTTATCTGGGAAATAAATTCAGTATGGTAGAACGCAGCCTAGGTTTTATCATAAACCTAAAAAAAACCATTGAATTGTAGACCGTCGGGTTAGCTCGCCAGCAAGGTTTTTCCTTCAAAATTGGCTTTCACAAGACTGGAACTCATTCCCTGAAGGTCGTAGGTTCGAGACCTTTCCCTTAGATAGTTAGTCCAAGCGGCTGGCAATAATGGCTTATTATTGTGCCCAAACTTGGAACGAAATACATGAGGCTGTTGTCCACGGCACCGACATACCTGGCAGACCACAAAAGGGCGAGCAATCCGAATAGATTGCTCGCCCTTTGCATAAATCACTGGTTTCTCAGATGTTTTTTATGTCATACAGATACCAGCTCAGCGCGGTATAAATCAAATATACGGGTATAAGTTCCGCCCAACAATGAACCACATTTAATACATACCGCATTTTTCAACCTATTATCACTCCCCGGTATTCAAAACTGGGGAGTGCGTTTTTAAAGTAAGAAAGCACGAATAATCCAACCTTAAGAGCGGATTATTATCGTGCTTTTTGTCAGATGATATTTTTGGAATTACGCTCTACAATCGAGCTACAATCTCTCTGCCATTTGGGAAATTCAATATTTCTTTGCTCACTGCGAGATCAATGATTTTGACTCGAAACTCCACTTGAATATGGCGCTCACCATCAATAGTCGCTTTAGCTAGAAGCTCGTCCACCAGTTGTTTTTTCAACAAAAAGACACGATGTTGTTCCTCGGGGGAGTGAGAATTAGCGTTGTTCAACTCTTTCATAGCCGCTTGAAGTTCCGCCACATAATCAATGACTTTTCTTTCCCAATCCAGTTCGGTATAGGTTTTCAGTTCTTGCTCAATGGTCGCCAGCTTGTGCTTCAAGCGCTCTTCTTTGCCATATAATCCACGCATCAGTTCAGAAAAATCGTCATCATCCTTCCGTGCTTTTCTTGCATCAGTGATAATTTGCTGGCGCTTGACAGACTGTTTTTCCAATTCTGTGAGCAACTCCTTTTGAACCTGAGTCAGATATTCATAGTTTTGTTGGAGTTGATGGACCAGCTCTTTAGCTTGCGCAAGCAAGAAATCCGGGTTCATCACGAAATCATACAATTTTTCCCAAATCTGCGCTTCCGCATTTTTGGCATTCACAGATTTTGGACAATCCGGCGATCTAAGCTCCTTGTGGGGCTGTGGGCAGAAGTATGTGCTAATCGGTGTCTTGCGCTCAACCCATTCCCCTTTGCGGCTACGGCGATAAGCTGCAGTGCGTGCACGCCAGGTCAGATTGCAGGCACATTTTAGATGCCCGGATAGCAGGTAATTGTTTTTCTTACGGTGTTTCGGATGGGTTTTGTTTTCTTCTCTCATTTTTACGAACAACTCATAGATCGGCATATCAATGATAGGCGCAACGGGTATATGAAAGGTTTGCCCTGCACGCGAATAAGTTTTGAAGCCACAGGTGTACTCTTTGGCAGCCTCGAGTATAGCCTGAATACTTGATCGAGACCATCGAATGCGTCGGGGAATGCTACCACCTTTCTGTGGCGCATTGGCGTCGATCAATCGTTTTCGAATCTGCATGATGGAAATTTTTTGGATGTACCATGCGAAGATTTGACGCACCCATTTCGCTTCTTCTTCCATGATATGAATTTTCTCACCAACACGAATATATCCGTAGCGATCTTGCCCTGTGTTCGATTTGCCAGCCTTGAGCCGTGCAATTACCCCCATTGCCATCCGCTCCTGCATACTTTCTAGTTCCATTTGGGCAGCCCAAGCGCGTATCGGGGCAATTTTAGGGTCAAAAGTTTCTTTGGCCAGCAAGATTGTGATCTTGTATCGCTGGACAACTTCCAGAACCATAAGCATAGATCGAAGCCCTCGATACAATCTGTCTTCACGCCAAGCCAGGATCACATCAAAGTTCCCCTTGGGTGTATCTTGAAGCATGGAAAGCAAAGCAGGACGGTCTGAACGTAATCCCGTTGGTTCTACAAATTTGTTCTTGACGCGATATTTTTCAATATCCCGATAGACATGAACAGCAACCAACCCTTTTTCGTTTGCTAAAAGTCGACAATCGTTTTCTTGCTCAACCGGGCTGGCTCCTTCTCCTTGAGCTTCGGAGGAAGTACGGATGTAGATCGCGGCTCTTTGTTGCATCTCCATTTCCTTGTCCGGAAATTAGCCAACAAAAAGCAAAAAGGCTGCTAACAAGCAAGCCCTTTTGCACAGATTCAATCGAGACTTATTCTGGATGGAATTATAGTGACGTCCACTTTCGCATGTCTTGATCTAGCTGCGCTAAATCGACAAGTCGAATCCCCTTCGTAGACCAATTAGCGCCAGATGGCAATGTTTCTTCGATTTCGCTGGAATAATCCAGTGCGCCTGATGACCATCCTGAACGAGAAAATCCAGTGAAAAAGATTTCCCATTTCCCTTCTTTTGGAATGATCTTATCCACTTTCTTCTCGATTAGCTCTTTCAACACGCCCGCTTTGATTTGCCCGCGCGTCCATTTGCACTCGCCTAAGATTAAGGTTTTCTCCATGGAATTATAGCCAACGACATCTACCTGCGCTTTTGCATTCCATGTACTACCAACCTGATCGGGGAGATAGGGAAGTTCTTCTTTTGCTCCGGCACGGATGGTCCACTCACGGCATATTTCTTCCCAAGTATAAGTGCCGATGAAATCTATAAGATGTTTTTTAATTTCCGCGAGAGCCTGATCCTGTATGCCCAGAGCAAGCTGTTCCTGGCGGTTTTCGAGGAAGCGGAAGTAGAAACGCAAGTAGGGATCGGTGATATGGTAACGCCCAGCCCTGGAATTCTTCATCAGCGTTAGAGGGATACGCCTTTCGACAAATCCAGAATCTTTCAGCACGCTCAGATATTTACTCACATGTCCACTTGCCAAACCCGTGCTGGCGACAATCTCCCTCACAACATGTGCGCCTTTTGCGATAGCACTCAAAATGGAAATATAATTATGCGGATCGGAAACAAAATCTTGCAGAAGCAGTTTCGGTTCTGCTTGAAGCAGGTTATTTGAGGTGAGAAGTTCATCTTTGATGTTTTGAGAAATGCTTTTTCTTGGGTCTACCCTTTCCCAATAGGCTGGGACACCGCCAAAAATTGCGTAAATAGCAACTCTGTCGACCGCTGAGTAGTTTGGAAAAAAGCGACCTGTTGCGCCAAAAGAGAGAGGGCGCAGGTATAGCTGCGCAGATGCACGACCATATAAAGGTGCCTGATAGGAAAAGAATTCCCGTTTCATCATCCCCAAGTGCGAACCGGAAAGACATAAAAAGAGATTGCGCTTGGAAAGAAGATGATCCCATAAATTTTGCAACTGTCCGGCTATGTCTGGGGTAACTTCGAGTAGGTATGTGAATTCATCTATGAACAGGGCTAAGCGTTCTTCCTCTGCAAGTGAAGCGACTTGTTGAAAAGCCTGTTTCCAATTTGTGTAGCTGAAATTATCTGGAGCAGGATTGTTGGGATTGGCAAAATTATAGACTGCTTGGGAAAAAGAACGTAATTGATTGGCAGCCGATGTATGCGTTGCAACCCAATAGAGCGCACGTTGTTTGGAGCGGTGTATCCACTCGACGATCAAAGCCGTTTTTCCTACTCGTCGCCTACCGTATAAAACCAGAAATTTTGCGTCTGGAGAGTCCCACAATCTTTCCAATTGTTGTAGCTCTCGCTGTCTGTCCAGGAATTCAAATTTCATAGCATATCACCTCGCTCTGTAATTATTGTACTTTTGAGTATTATACTTGAAAGTATAATAACTTATGGGTTTGAAATTGATTCCGTTCAAGATGCGGGATACCGCCCTTGACGTTAGACACTACGCGGTCTCCCAGATGAGATGTGGAGCGCTACACCCACCCTTTTCGCTCCCAACGCGTGATGAGCGCCAAGCGCCGATCATATTGCTTTACAAATCTTTGGACTTGTGTTTTGAACCGAAATCCTTCCTCTTTGTATTCAGCCAACCCATACAGCTTCTCAAGAATTTCTGTGGCTTCATCATAAACACTGGCTTTGGCCCCGCCTGTAAGCACTCTCTCTACATCCAGCCAGAGTTGGGGCTCTTCTTTTTCCAACTTTTCCATGCGGGCAATATGATTTTTGTGCCTTTCTTCTGCCACCCATTTTCTTTCAATCTCTTCCAGTTCCTCGGCTCTTTGGAACAATTCTCCAATTGTGCGTAGCTTGGGTTGCTTCTTTTCATTTGGTTTATCAAAAGAACGCAGTTTTTGACGCAGCGCGGCGACCGCACCAGGCTCTGCGTTGGCGATTTTGAGCAGAAATTCGTCGCATTCCTGACGGGAGAGACGGGAGATGAGTGGTGCAAAATCCTGCCCTTTTAACGACAGCAAGTTTGGGCTACGTTCGGCTGCGGCAGAGACAAGGAAAGGGTCAATCTCGAAGGCATCCATAAAAGTCCGCAAGGGCAGGCTGAGTTCATTCAATCCGGCAGGAACGGGCGGCTCTGGGTCTTGGTAGAAATTGTCGGGGTCATCTTCATCTTCATCTTCTTCGTACCAATCAGCTTGCTCTGCCATTGCGTTAAGCCAGGCGATATAGAGCACGCGATGATCGCCCTGAATGATGTCATCACGCAGACGGGAGAGCGTGGAAAGATGGTTTTGCTCTTCATAATCGCCGCCATAGCCATCGTCATCGCGCTTCTCAAATTTCAAAACCAGCTTGCCCTCGATCTCTCGGATATTGACATGTTCTTCGTCGAAATAGACTTCGAGCGCAACCGCATTGATCAGCCCTTTGGGAAAGCTGAACGCCAAATCGTAGCTGCCCCAATTGGCAAAATAGAGATAGGCATTAAAATACTTTGCCAACACGCTGATGGGATCATGTTTGAAATCCCCCCAGTTATATGAGACACTCGCCTGCATCGCGTTCACTTCAATATGGCTGGAGAGTGCATCCACAGCGTTTTGCTCATCCATTGTCAGCGGGCTTTCAAGCCTCTGCCATTCATAATATTGGTACTCGCTCATGGCGAAATCCTTATGATAAACTTCAGAAAAGAGAGAAATATGCCAAAAAAGCAAAAAGTACAATTCGGCAAATTGCCACCGAAATACAAGTTTATCTTTAATCCCTACACGGATGTAAGATTTTCGTCTTGTCCAAAATGTTCTGGAAAAACATTAATTCGTAAAGTCCCTTTGTTCATCCATGTTTACCCCACGTATCCAACCACGATCAACAAACCCTGCCGCTACTGCCCACAATGCGATCTCTTGATCGTTCATAAAGATGAATTGGAAAATATGTTGACTTTAGCTCATCAGGAAAATAATCCTGGGATCGTTGGAAATGAATATCTGGTTCTCGGCACACTTGATCCTTCCGCTTGGCGCAAACGGGATAAAGAACCTATAACAATGGAAAACGCCCAAGCAAACGTGCATGATTTCAAAGAGCGTCTTGATATTAAGCCTGCCTACCGATAAAACATGAACATCATCCACGCCCACTACCAGCCCCCGCAAAACGCCGATGACCCTGTAGGCATCTACTTTTGGGCAGAAACGCCCGATGCACCGCAGCCCTCTCCGCGTCGCGGGCGTGCAGCGAAAACCCCCAAGCCAAAAGTGCATCCCTTTGCCACTGCGCCCACTATCAAGGGTGAAAAACGCACACTCACCCTACAACTCCCCGAAGTCAGGGGTATCCCCACGCCGTCACCGCAACTCATCCATAATTGGGATATTCCCACTGCCGAAAAAACGCTTTCTCCTTTTAATCTGGATGCGATCTGGGTGCCAGCCCCGGATGCGGTTGCCCTTCTTCTGGCATTCTCTGTGCCCGAACCGATTCTTGACGGAACGCGCCTGGAACCTGGGCTTGTTACCCGTTTCTGGAGCAGGGTCGCGTCCCTGGCATTGGAAGCGCTATCTGCACAAAAACTGGTGCCAATCATCGAAGGCAACGACGCACGTTGGCTGCCCGTCCTCGACAGTCCGCGTGATGCCCAACGCCTGAGCCAACTCGAAGCCGCCATGCCACCCCTGTGTCGAGCAGAATTTCCTGAAATCTCCTCGAAGAATTTGCTCAACAGCTTCCTGAACACATTTTGCGATTCTCTCGCTAGAACTTGGGGCAAGGAATCCGCTCCAAGATCAGACAGCGAACCTGCCTCTCGCTGGATTTCCGCCTTATTCAACAAAAATCCCGCCATCCAACTTTCCCCAAAGCAAATTCGTCTGCTCAAACCCAGCCAGCGCGCCTGGATGCGAAATCTGCATGTTGCGGGTGATGAGACCTCGCGCGTGGCTTTTCGTTTGGAAGCGCCCGCGTCGGAAAAGGACGCGTGGAATCTGCATTATCTGATTCAAGCAAAAGACGACCCCAGTTTGCTGATCCCCGCAGAAGAAGTTTGGAAAAAATCGAAAGGTGCGCTGACGCGCTTGGGACATCGCTTTGAGCAGCCACAAGAGAAATTGCTTACGGGGCTGGGTTACGCGGCACGTCTCTTCCCGCCGATCACAAAAAGCCTGAAAAGCAAAATTCCCACAGAGTTGAGCATCGATACGCAAAACGCCTATTCCTTCCTGCGAGAAACCGCGCCAATTTTGGAGGGCGCGGGTTTTGGCATCCTTGTGCCGCCCTGGTGGAAGAGGCAGGGCGCGCGTTTGGGCGTAAAAGCCAAGCTGAAGACGAGCAAAGACAAAGTGGCTAAAGGGATGATGACCCTGCAAAATCTGGTCAGCTACCAATGGCAGCTATCCATCGGCGATACAGAGTTGACGGAAGAAGAATTTCTCGCTCTTGCCAACATAAAATCCCCGCTGGTGCAGATACGTGGCGAATGGGTCACACTCAACGCGGAAGATATTGAAGCCGCAATTGCGTTTTGGAAGAAAGAGCAGTTCGAAGGCGAACTCTCCCTGCTCGAAGCGATGCGTTTGGGTTTGGGCGGTGAAGAAGCTGTAGGCGGGTTGAAGATCAGCGCAGTGGAAACAGACGGCTGGCTGAAAGAGTTGATGGAAGGTTTTGAGCAATCGGAAAAGTTGGAAGAATTAGCCCAGCCGATAGCTTTGGCTGGCGAGTTGCGCCCTTATCAGAAATACGGCTATTCGTGGCTGGCGTTTTTGCGTAAATGGGGCATGGGCGCATGTTTAGCCGATGATATGGGGCTGGGCAAAACAATCCAGACGATTGCGTTGTTGCAGCGTGAAAAAGAGTTAAATGGCAAACTCCCCGCCCCAGCCTTGTTGATCGCGCCGACTTCGGTGGTCACGAACTGGGAGCGGGAAATTGGCAAATTTGCGCCCAATCTCGAATCCTATGTTCATCGGGGCGCAACCAGACTAAAGTCGGGGGCGTTTCGGGATGCTGTAAAAGATAAAGACGTGGTGCTGACCAGTTATCCGCTGGCGCGCATTGATGCCAAATCCCTCCAATCCATCCAATGGCTAGCGGTGATTTTAGACGAGGCGCAGAATATCAAAAATCCCGCCGCAAAACAGACGCAGGAGATCAAAAAACTTGAATCCGATTTTCGGATTGCATTGACGGGCACGCCCGTTGAAAACCGCCTTTCGGAACTTTGGTCAATTATGCAGTTTTTGAATCCAGGTTATTTGGGCAAGCAAAAGGTGTTTCGGGAAAAATTTTCCCTGCCGATCGAGCGTTATCAGGATCAGGAGGCGGTCAAGCAGTTGCGACAATTGACGACGCCCTTTATTTTGCGGCGCGTAAAAACCGACCCGACCGTGATCAGCGACCTGCCCGAAAAAGTGGAGACGAAGGTCTATTGCTCGCTGACTGAAGAGCAGGCGACCTTGTACGAAGCGGTGGTGCAGGATGCGCTGAAAAGCATCGAGGGCGAGGAGGGGATGCAGCGGAAGGGTTTGGTGCTGAGTATGCTAATGCAGTTGAAGCAGATTTGTAACCATCCCGTGCAGTATTTGCATCAGATGGACAAAAAGGCGGGCAGCGTTTCGCTGGATGATCGCAGTGGGAAGTTGGAGCGTCTGGGCGAATTGCTGGAAGAGGTTTTGGAGCGAGACGAGAGGGCGTTGATCTTTACGCAATTTACCGAGATGGGCGATATTTTGACCGAGCACTTGCCAAAATCTTTAGGCACGGCAACCCAGTTTTTGCACGGTGGCACGCCCACCAAGAAACGCGACGAAATGGTGCGCCGTTTTCAGGAGGATGATTCTGCGCCGCCCGTTTTTATTTTATCGCTCAAAGCAGGCGGGACGGGTTTGAATTTGACGCGCGCTAATCACGTTTTTCATTTTGACCGCTGGTGGAATCCCGCAGTGGAAAATCAGGCAACTGACCGCGTGTTCAGGATTGGGCAGAAGCAAAATGTGCAGGTGCATAAATTTGTGACCACTGGCACGTTGGAGGAGATGATTGACGATATGATCGAATCCAAGAAGGCGCTGGCAGATGCTGTGGTCGGCACAGGCGAGAAGTGGCTGACCGAAATGAGCACAGATGAACTGCGGAAGGCAGTTAGCTTGAGGAAATTTTAAGGATTTTGGTACACGGAGTTACACGGATTGCACGGAGAAGGATTGTAGCGTTAGAAGTGGAAATTAAATAACATACAATATTGTAGTGGAGATTGAGTAGCTCGAGCACAGCTTTATCGTACTTGAGCGTATCGAAATCGAAGCGGTTTTATGAGAAAAATGTGTTTTTAATTCTCCGCTTTGGTTTCGATACGCCTGACGATACTGCTGCCAGGCTACTCAACCTCCGCTATCACAATGGAGTAAATATGTCCTATTACTATTTCAAACCAACAAAAGCCAAGGAAGTGGAAGATGGCATCAAAGCGCGCAGTAAACGCGGCGCGTTTGCATCCAGTTGGTGGGCAAAACGCTGGATAGCGGCGCTGGAGCGTCTGGTCGATTCGGGCAGGCTGGGGCGCGGGCGCAGCTATGCGCGCAAGGGTCAGGTCATCTCGATTGACGAGAAAAAAGACGGCATTCTGGCAAAAGTACAGGGATCGCGCAGCACGCCCTATAAAGTGACGATCAAAATCGCCTCTCTCAGCGACAGCCAATGGGATGCCGTAATTGACGCGCTCGCCGAACAAGCCATCTTTACAGCGCAGCTTTTAGCGGGCGAAATGCCTCAGGATATTGAAGAAGCCTTTAAAGAAGCGGGGGCAAGCCTCTTTCCCGAAAAGCGCGGCGATCTGGAAACCGACTGCTCCTGTCCTGATTGGGCGAATCCCTGCAAGCATGTCGCTGCGGCGCATTATATTTTGGGCGAACGCTTCGACGAGGATCCTTTTCTCATTTTCCGCCTACGGGGACGCACGCAGGAAGAAGTGATGTCTGCTCTTCGGGAGCGTCGGGCTGGTGAAGATGATTTTGCCGAAGAAGAAGTGGAAGAAGAAATTATTCCCCCATTGGAAGAAAGCGTCTCGACTTTTTTTGAGCTTGGTGCGCCGCTGGACACATTTTCTGTGCGTATACAGAATCCTGCCATCAAAATACCCCTGCTCAAACGCTTGGGGGAGGCAAACTTTGTGCCAAAACCCGGCATCGAAGTGCTTTTGCAGGGCGCTTACGCCAGCATCAGCGAGAAGGCGGTCGCGTTGGCGTATGGGGAGGAGGAAGATTGAATAAAGTGAGTACTTGGTTTACATCAGACACCCATTTTGGACATGCGAATATCATTCAGTATTGTAACCGCCCTTATACATCTCTTTCTGAAATGGATGATGTCTTGGTGACAAATTGGAATCAGATTGTACGCCCGAACGACATGGTATATCACTTGGGCGATTTTACGCTAGGTGGAGAAAAAGAAGCCGCTCCGTATTTTGCTCGTCTCAATGGGAGAATCTCTATTCTCCCTGGCGGGCATGATAAAGGTTGGCTCTCAAAAGATGAATATACATCCAAATCTGGACACTCCATTGTGATTTTGCCCCCGTTGGTAACGATTAAGCTCCAAATCCCCGGATTGAGCCAATCTCAAATCATTGTATTGTGCCATTATGCAATGCGCGTTTGGGATCGTTCTCACTATGGCAGTTGGCAGCTTTATGGGCATTCACATTGCAATCTGCCTCAACATTTGAAAAGCCTGGATGTGGGAGTTGATTGCTGGGATTATTGTCCCGTGTCTTTGGAGCAGGTTACAGAGGAAATGGGCAAAGTAAGTATGTAATTCCCTAACAAACTGGAGTTCTGCGTGCCTACATTTGCTGGAAATTTAAGTAATCGCTTGGCGTTAGGTATGATAAGATGGCTATTATGTCATCACTGTCACGAATTCAGCGCGGTAGCAATCGTGTATACGGGTATAAATTTCGTCCGAAATTAACAGTGGCTGCTTAAGTTCAGGCAAGTTTAGTTTTTTGTTTTTCACTCCCCATGCTAAGAACATGGGGAGTGTTTTGATTTAATGGGCGAGGAGAAAATCCAATCTACGCACTTGGTGGAGGCTTTACTGTATAGGCCAAAGGAGATGATAACCTAAGAAGGTTGGGTGTTAGTATACGAATAAAAAACTGTGATACACGCCACACAACAGCTCCTATATACGGGATTGCAAAGTTAGGATACCTCGAAAGCCCTCTGTTTACATAAAAATTTGGGCCGTGGGTAAATTGAGGCGATAGGATGATTCTGCGAGGAGCATGCATTTGCAACGTAGCAGTCTCATCTCATAAAAACGAGATTGCTTCGGCGATAAAACTGCCTCGCAAAATCATTATCACTTATTCTTTTGCCACCACCCAAGAATTTACCAAGGGAGTTAGGGTTTTGCTAGATGAATGTGTTCCCCTACTATTAGACATGCGCTGCAGCCGCGCGAGGAACGAGTGTCGTTATACATCAATTTTATAAATTTAGACTCTTTCATTTTTTTTTGACTCTAACCAGTGTAGAGAATTTTGATCTCCATCGAGTATCAGTGACGGTAAATACACCACCAGAAACGAAACGAACATCCTCAACAGTGTAAAATGCTTTGGGATTGAAACGTTTTATATGAATATCCATAAAAGGTAATTGGGAACGTTTGATTACGGTAAATAGCAAATGTACCAGACCAGTAGAACCTTCTGCGTTGACCATGGTGATACTAAAGTTATTATTTCTCAGGAAAGCGACTAACTCTGACGCATCACGATGAGTAACCACTCGGACAATAATCTTACCTATAGCAAGTTTCTCCTCAAGGAAAATACCAATGAAGTTGCCAATAGCAAAACCGAGTGCATAGGCGAGATAGTTGGCTATATTGGTTAGGTTCTGCATGACCTGGCCAATTGCAAGCAACCAAATCAAGACCTCGAAGAATCCGAGTATTGGAGCAACTACTTTCTGACCTCTGGCAACAAGAATTATGCGAAGTGTGCCTAAAGATACATCTATAATTCTTGCAAGGCAGATGAGAAGTGGAATAACAACCCAAGTAACGACAGTAGGGTTTATAAAATCGTTCATAATCATATCCTATTATTAATTTGGGTATAACGATGGCGTAAGTTGCCCGCCAACTTTCTGAACGCAACCCAGTTTTATCTTGAAGTAGATGTTTTCAAGCAGACTTTGATGACAAGTGGCGTATCTGCAGGCGAAGCCGCAAAACAGAAAGTGGCCACTCGATTGGCCGTTTCCCAAACCTGATTGGTGGGGACCAAGGTTTTATAAACCAAGCGCATAGAATGATATTGCAACATTTCCCAGTTCAATGAGTTCATTTTTTGAAATAGGCTCAACCTCCGGTGGTTGTATATTTGGAGCATCTGCGGGGGGTAATATCAGGATGCGCAACAGGCTATATTGCTAGAGTAGAACTTCACAATCATCACCAACCCTATTGAAACTCTCTTCAGTTGGGCTTCATTTGGGGCAACCTTTCAATATGATAACCTTGTAGATAATAATCGTATCGAAACCGGCAGAATAGTTATTGGGGAGGGAACAGCTACCGGACTTGTAACTACGATACCAGGCACCATAAATGTCTCATCAGGGATATTTGATGCGGGCATTGACGTTTATGGCTCAAGATATGCCCATGGATTAACAGGTGGAGTATATAAATGATAGCCTTTATGGAGGGAGTATTCATATTGTTTATTCTGTACCGCTCCGCTTCCTTTCAAGTGAAAATTCGTAATATCAGCTATTTAATGAGCCTAAATATAGTTTCGTAATCCTTTTCCATACTTTGCAAAACTGGCAAATTAGTAAAACTTTCAATTTCCCGTATTGCCAATGGCGAGCTAGAACATAAACCAGATATGGCATCTGGTACTAAGCCAAACTCTTCCTTTAGGACATGAATACCGCCAAAAACTGACGATGAGCCCGGAGCACAAAATATCAATTTGTGGATTCGGTCACGCACCTCTGGCATCCTAAGCAACATCGCAGTTTCTCTCTGAAAAATGCCATCTGCAAACTCAATAACCAGGTATTTTTTTGGATCATTACCATATTTCATATCAAAGGAATTAAACATCCATAGCAACTTCTCCGCATCCATCAAATAACTTGACGGATAACCGAAGTAAGTAAAGTCTGCAATATGCTCAGCCCCGCAGTCATTCATTAGAAGAATGTCCTTCAGACTGGCTGTGCCAGTAATTTTCGCTGCTCTTACGTTCCTCCCAGAGGAAGAGAGCGCATAACAACATGCCGCTGCTGCATGGGTTTTGCCGCTGTTCATGCTGGTGCCAATACAAAGAATAACTTTTGCGCCGCGTTTTTTTCGAGTTGTGTTCTTGGGTTGTAAAAGTATGTAGTTCCTCGTGTTGATTACCTTTCCTTCTGCGTCGCAAATATATCCCAAGACGCGTATTCTCGTGGGTGCACTAATCAAATGGTTTTGCGTTTTAACCTCACCAACAATACCGCCTTGACTAAAGAGATCTAAATGTTCCGTAAAGGAATCAGGCACCAACCCTTCAAATTGATCAGGGGCATAGCGGTTTCCAAAAACAAAAACCGAACGAGTGCCTATATTGAGTGTATGTAAACGAGCTGATTGGTTTTGAATATATTTGTGGTGTCCAAGCTTAATCACCTCGCCAAAGATGAGATCACCAACCTCCGGCTTTTTTTTATTCGAGGCATCATATTGTTTTATCTTCGATTTTGGCACTGAAAAAGCGGAGCTTGGGATGATGCGATTGGATTTTATTTTTTTGATATCCATTATTTTTTCCTAAATAGTAGATGATCCACAGAAAAGATATAGATACTTTAGCGTGTGGAAAAGATGTTTGTATGACGTAGCTCAAGATAAAGCCTCCTTCATAGGGAAAGGTTCCATCTTATGAATTTCGTTCTGGATGAAAAGATGTCTCTTGCTGAAAAAAAATAGTTGCACACGGAATATGCTTAGAAAAGCATTTAGTGCATTGGTAAGCCTTGTCTAAATATCTCTTGGGGCGATCATTCCCCACCGCCCTGCTGCAAGATACAGAATCTCAAGGATGAGATCTTCATATGCAATACCATCTGCTGCTGCCTGAATGCAAAGGTCGCTATATCCTGGAGTTAGCCCAGGTAGTGGATTGATTTCAATGAGGCGAGGTTTATCTTCATTATCCAAACGGATATCAACACGTGAGACATCTAATGCACCTAAAACTCGATGCGCGCGTAAAGCCAAACGGTGCATTTTTCTTGCCAATACCGGTTCTATATCTGCCGGGCATAGATATTCTGGTGCCCCCTCTATACCCAGTTGTTGCGCTTTGGCAGCGTGGCTATAGATACCAGGGGTCGTAGACTTAGCTGTATTCAATTCCAAAATAGCCAAGCGATGAAAGCCATCTTTCTCATACCACTTGGGATAACGGCTAAATCTTTTAGCATCTGGACGCCCAAGCTGCCCCACAGTGAATTCTCTCCCAGGCAAGTAGTTTTCAACAAGTGCCGGTTGTCTATAAGTGTTGATAATATAATTGATGCGTTCAAAAAGTTCAGCTTCACTCTCTATACGAGCTTTCATATCAACACCCATCCCTGTGCCTTCACGAGATGGTTTTACAAAAAGCGGAAATTTTAGCTCTGGGCGTAGATGTTCATCTCCAAAGATGAATTCCTGAAAAGAAGCAACTGGAAGATTGCGATCTCTCCATATTCTTTTTGTAAGATTCTTATCCAGTGCAATCCCATTGGTTAATACTCGTGAGCCAGTGTAGGGAATTCGCATCATTTCCAATAACGCTGGCGTTTGGGCTTCACGAGCATCCCCGCCCAAGCCTTCCGCAATATTGAAACAAATATCTGGCTTATACTCCCTTAGCGCGAAAGGCAGGTTTTCGTCTGCCATAATAAAGGTGGTTTCATGGCCATCTGTTTCTATAGCAGCTTGAATAGCGCGGATGGTATCAATATGGTCGAAATCGGCATAGGCATCGGGAGGTATATCTACTGGGCGATGCTGATTTTCATCCTTGATATTAGCTAAAACAGCCACGCGCCAATGTGGAGGGTCAAGAAGCCATACACTTGGTGATTGAGATATTTTCATTTTGCTCCTAAAATGGATGCAATATATTTAAATACCTACGCCCTCCAACTTGGAGGTAGGCAGGAGAAAAGCGCTTTCAAACTTTTGTGATGTTCAAAGGGCTCTAAGAACAGGGGTCCTTCTTTCTAAAAGCATCCCTGTTCTTCGTTATAAATCGTAGTCGTACTCCTCCTCGTCTTCATTTTCATACTCATATTCATATGTCCAATCCAGTTCTATTGGAGAGAGAGAAATTACCTCCAGTTCAGATCTACATTCTGGGCATGTCTTTTTGAGCCCTAGAAACAATTTCTTTGAGAAGGATATGTTGGTATCACACTCAGGGCATGCACCAATTTGCTTCATTTTTATGGTTATCTTTTTATTGGTAGTCATAGTAATTCCTTTCGTAATCATCTTCATAATCGTAGTTATCAGCAGGCCAATCCAGTTCCAGTGGATCAAGCCAGATAACTTCAAGGTGAGCAGTGCACTTTGGGCAAATGACAAACTCGCCTAATGCAGGGTTGTTACCAGCATCGACCATTTCTTGACAAGAAATACAATTTGCTTTCATTAAAGCCAACCTCCAACATAAAAAACTGAAAGTGAACTAGAGCATTATCTCTTCTAATTCACTTTCAGTTTATAGCATTGCTGTGTAAATCTTGTGCAAAAAAATATCTAAAGGAGGTATTAAAAAGGGCGTATCGTGTAAAAAAACACGTTATCTTTTATATTTGGAGTTTGTATCCTGCTCCAGAGATGGTGATAACATAACAAGGCTCTTGCGAATTCTTTTCGATCTTCGTTCGCAAGCGCTTAACCAGTCCACGGACTAAATCACGATTCCCCTTGCCCGTATAACCCCAAATGTGTTCTATTAGGCGTTCTGATGAGATCGATTGTCCAGCATTAATCATCAGGATATATAGCAAGCGAAACTCAAGCTGTGTAAGTCGTTTCGGCTCTTGCTCGAGAACCGTCACAGATCGCTCGGAAGGATCTAGATGAATATCCCCAGCCGTAAGTACAGGTAAGCTAAAAAGTGGTACTCCTGATGTTCGTCGCATTAGAGAACGGACCTGAGCAATGAAGAGGCGGGAGCTATATGGACGTGTACTCACCCAATCTATTCCAGCATTGAGTAAACCTACGTGCGTATCTTCTGTTTGTGGTTCGCATATCACTACGATTGGTACAGAGGTAAGTGCGCGCAACTGCTTGATCAAATTTGTGGGTAAGTTCCGGTTTGGAAAGGTCAGTACAAACAGTTCTACTGCATTTTCATTCCAATTGCCCACAATCTTCTCGAGCTCCGTGCTAATGCGCACGACCAAGCCCGCGCGCTGTAGGGTTTGACGTAATACAGCACTTTCGTCGGAGTTGTGAGATAGTAATAAGGTTTCCATTTAGACACCTCTAGATTCTTCAGTTTTTTGTTTTTTACTCTGTAGTTACTTGAAAGAGTTGATAAAAAAGATAACGCCATTATACCGAATGTAACCAAACATTTTTTATGGAAGAATGCTCATATAACAAAATGTGACCACACGTCAAACACAAAAGTTGATTATTGTGCACAGCAGAGAAATATTTGATAGACCACAAAAGGGCAAGTAGTTCACTCGGATTGCTCGCCCTTTTATATGAATCACTGTTTTTTCCTGCCTTCATATAGGTATAACTATCCTTGCTCTCATCATATATTGTTGTCGCTTGTGATTACTTAGCCAATATAAAATACTGGGGCATTTTAAATGGTTCTTCTTACCGAATGACGGTTAGAAGCTCAGCGCTGTATAAATCAAATATATGGGTATAAATTTCGTCCAATCCGATTTGTGTCCGCAGGGCATGGCATATAACGTTTTTTTTTGGACATGATAGGCTAATGTTGTGCCCAATAACCATCAAAAAACAGTCCATTTACATGTATCCCTGCCCTTGCGGCTATTTTTCTGACCCTGAACGTGCCTGTACCTGCTCCCACCAAACTGTAACCCGCTATCAAAAACGAATCTCCGGTCCCATGCTCGATAAAATTGACATTCATATCGAAGTGCGGCGCGTGGATTTTGAGAAATTGTCCGATAATAGGCGGGGAGAAGCCTCGGATGAGATTCTCGCTCGGGTTGAGGTAGCACGTCAAAAACAAAGAGCGTGTTTCGCTGATCTCAACAACGGGGTGATGACCAATGCCGATATGCGTGTTGCCGAAGTACGTCAATTTTGTGAGTTGGATGAAGTTGGGCAGCAGCTCATCAAAGCGGCGATGTCGCAGTTGCAACTCTCCGCACGCGCCTATCATCGCATCCTTAAATTGGCACGCACGATTGCCGATCTAGCGGGGGAAGAGAATATATAATCCGCGCATTTGGCGGAGGCGTTACAGTACCGTCCGAAAGGGATGATGGTTTAGAAAACCAGGTGCTGTTTTTTGATCATGTGTATTCATAGTCGAAGACACATGCTTTTCTTTTTAACTCTTGCTTTCCCCCCTCTTTACCCTATTTGTTTAGCTTTGTCATAACTGTCACCCAAAAACATGTGTTAATTAAAGATAAGTCTAGCGACATGACAGTTAGTAATTAGTTGGTTGATTGGCAGGCAAAATCGAGTA